>CACBIY010000024.1 GCA_902539445.1 uncultured Pelagibacteraceae bacterium | reverse complement strand
ATATAATATTAAAATAGATTATCTTGAACTAAGAGATACAAAAAATCTTAAATTAACTAATAAAATTAGAAATGCCAAAATTTTTATTGCATATTATGTTAATAAGGTAAGACTTATTGATAACTTTTAACGTTTATAAAAAATAAGCTCCAACACCTAGAAATGATACGAACCCAATAACATCAGTTATAGTTGTTACAAAAACACTTGATGCTATAGCTGGATCTATATTCATCTTTTTTAATGTGACAGGCACCAATATCCCAAACAATCCTGCAACGATCATTGTCAAAATCATTGAAATTGAAATTATTAAAGAGAGTATAATGTCCTGAAACCATAACTGAACAATAAAAGAACTTATAATTGCAAAAATAATTCCATTTAAAATTCCAATATTAAATTCTTTAAAAATATTCTGATTAAAATTATTTTTTGTTAAATCATTAGTGGCAAGAGTTCTAACTGTTACAGCTAATGTTTGCATTCCAGCATTACCACCCATTGATGCAACTATTGGCATCAAGAAAGCTAGAACAACCATTTGTTCAATAGTGGCTCCAAATAAACTAATACAATATGTTGCTAAAAATGCAGTGAAAAGATTTAATAACAACCAATTAAATCTTCTTTTCGTTTTCGTTATTACTCCATCTGTAATTTCCTCATCACCTACACCAGCTAATCTTAATGCATCCTCTTCTGCCTCTTCTTTTAAAACTGTTAGAACATCATCTGAGGTGATCATTCCAACTAATTTATTATTTTTATCAATAACACATGCAGAATTTAAATTATAATTTTCAAAAGAGTTACCAACTTCTTCTCTATCCATATCTACAGGAACTAAGAAAATAGAGTCATCCATAATTGATGACATTTTTGTTTCTCTTGGCGTTCTTAAAACTTTGGATGATGGTACAGCACCAATAGGTTTAAAATTTTCATCAACAATATAAATTTCTAAAAATTGTTCTGGTAAATCTTTATTTTCTCTTAAATAATCAATAGTTTGACCAACAGACCAGTTACTAGGTATTGCAGTAAATTCTCTCTGCATAATTCTAGCTGCACTGTCCTCAGGATAACTAAGACCTTCCAATAAAGCGAAACGATCTTTAGGTGGTAGTAAACTTAAAATAGAATTTTTATTTTTTTCATCTACATTTTCAAGTATAGCTATAGCATCGTCAGACTCCAAGTTTTTCAATATTCTGACTATCGCATCTGAGGAAAGATATTTTATAATTTCAGTTTGAACTGACTCATTTAACTCAACAAAAACTTCAGGATCTATTTTGAAATTGTTAAGTTTAATTAAATTTTCTCTATCATTTTGCTCTAAGTGTTCTATGATATCAGCTGCATCAGCAGGGTGCATTTCTTTAAAAGAATTTGTGATAAAATTTGCATCATTGTTTGAAATTTTATCAGTGACTACTTTTATGTACTCTTTATTGAATTCAAAATTGACTTTTTTATCTTTGATTTTTTTAATTAAAGCCATAAATTTTCCTATTATTTAGGACGATCTTTTAATACATAATCAAAAGATTACAATTTTTAAATGAGTATAGAAATTAAAAAGTCTGAAAAACCTGTCATTTATGAGGATGCTAAAAAAATGATGGAAGATAGATTGTTAAATGTAGATCAAAATAAATCAAATGAATTAATTTGGACTTTAGAACATCCAGAGATTTATACAGCAGGGACAAGCTATGATGAAAGCGATATTTTAGATAAATCAATTAAGATTTTAGAGACAAATAGAGGGGGTAAAATTACTTATCATGGACCAGGTCAACTAATTTGTTATTTTGTAATAGACCTAAAAAAAAGAAAAAAAGATGTAAGAAATTTTATTACAATTATAGAAAAGACAATAATAGATACGTTACAATTTTTTAATATAAAAACTTTTTCAGATAAAGAAAATATTGGAATATGGTACAAAGATAACGAACAAACAAAAAAGGTAGCTGCGATTGGAGTAAGAATTAGTAAATGGATAGCTTATCACGGTTTTTCAATTA
>CACBIY010000023.1 GCA_902539445.1 uncultured Pelagibacteraceae bacterium | reverse complement strand
AAAAAAAATTCTCGGTATTTTACCAAAATTAAATAGTTCTGAAGCCTTTAAGAAAAGTGACGTTGTAATAGATTTCACAATTCCAAAATGTACACTTGAGGTTCTTAATATTGCTGCCAAACAAAAAAAAAGAGTGATAATTGGTACTACAGGTTTCACATTAAAAGAGGAAAATATAATAAAAAAAATTTCAAAAAAAATTCCAATTCTCAAAGCTGGAAATATGAGTCTTGGAATTAATCTTTTGATGTATTTAACTGAGATTGCATCAAAATCTCTAGGTAATAATTTTCTAAGTAAAGTTTTTGAAGCTCATCATAAATTTAAAAAAGATCATCCCTCTGGTACAGCATTAATGTTGGGTCAGGGCATTGCGATAGGGAAAAATAAAAATTTCTATGGAATTATGGGTAAAAAATATCTTAATAAAAAAAAATTTCCTTATGGAAAAAGAATAAATTTTAATTCGGTTAGAAAAGGTAAAATTATTGGTGAACATGAGGTCTTATTTTCTAGTGGGAAAGAGATAATAAGACTTAATCATGAGGCATTTGATAGAGCACTTTACTCTGAAGGTGCACTAACAGCTGCTACTTGGTTGATAAAGAAAAAACCTGGCTTATATTCAATGAGAGACTTAATGAATTTCAAATAATGAATGAAATTCAAAGAGCAAAAATAATACTTAAGATACTAAACAAAACATATCCAAGTATCAAAGTCCCTCTTAAAAGTCGAAATGTATTTACTCTTTTAATATCTGTTCTTCTTTCTGCTCAATGTACAGATGTAAATGTAAATAATGTAACTAAAAACATTTACCCCAAATATCATAAACCTGAACACTTTGTTAAATTAGGAAGAAAAAAAATAGAAACTTTAATTAAAAAAATTGGCATCTTCAGGATTAAAGCAAAGAGCATTTATAATTTATCAAGAATACTGGTCAAAAATTATAAAGGTAAAGTACCAAAAACCTTTGAAGAACTTGAAAAATTACCAGGCGTAGGACATAAAACTGCTAGTGTCGTGATGTCCCAAGGTTTTGGTCATCCTGCTTTTCCTATTGATACCCACATCCATAGGTTGGCTCAGAGATGGGGATTAACAAATGGAAAAAATGTTGTTCAAACAGAAAATGATTTAAAAAGATTGTTTCCTAAAAAATATTGGAACAAATTACATTTACAAATAATCTATTATGGTAGGGAATATTGTAAGGCAAGAGATTGTTATGGATTGAGTTGTAAAATTTGTACTTCTTGTTATCCTAACCGAAAAAAACCATTTATTGCAAAAAAGCCATAATGAAAATATTAGGTATTGGTAACGCTATTGTTGATGTGCTCTGTAAAGTATCAGATAAATTTTTAACACAACATTCATTAACAAAGAGCACTATGAAGTTAATTGATGAAGCAGAATTTAAAAAATTACTTACATCGCTAAAAATTGAGGAAACCATTTCAGGTGGATCTGTAGCTAATTCAATTGTTGGCTTATCTCAATTAGGAAACGAAGTGGGATTTATTGGAAAAGTTAACAATGATGAACTTGGTCAAAAATATGAGAATGGTTTAAAAAAAGAAAAGGTAAAATACTTATATAAAAAAAAACAAGAAGAAATGCCAACTGGATCTTGTTTAATTTTAATAACACCTGACTCTGAAAGAACGATGTGCACATTTCTTGGTACCGCTGGAAGAATTAATGACAATGATATAAAGGAAGAGGATATAAAGAATGCAGAGATGGTTTTTTTAGAGGGTTATTTGTGGGACGAGGGTGATCCAAAAAAAGCTTTTGACAAAGCTATTACCCACTCAAAAAGAGTTGCTATGTCACTATCAGATCTTTTTTGCGTTGAGAGACATAAGCAGCATTTTAAGGAATTAGTTAAGAATAAATTAGATATTATTTTTGCAAATGAACAAGAAATATTATCTTTAATTGACTCAAAAAAATTTGAGGATGCCATCTCATTTTCAAAAGAAATCAAAAAAAATATAGTAATCACCAGGGGTGAAAAAGGTGCGATTTCAATAAACGAGGAAAAAGTTGTAGAGGTCAATGCTCAATCTGACTTAAAAATAAAAGACCTGACAGGAGCTGGAGATTTATTCGCTGCGGGATATCTTCATGGTGTTATTAACCAATTAGATTCTAAAGAATGTTTAATTAAAGGTACAGAATTGTCCTCAAAGATTATTCAAAAAATAGGTGCTAGAATTTAATTACTAATCA
>CACBIY010000022.1 GCA_902539445.1 uncultured Pelagibacteraceae bacterium | reverse complement strand
ATCTTATTGAAAAGGCTTCAATTTGTGTAAACGGAATATCACTTACAATTTCAAAAGTAACCAAAAAAGGTTTTCAAATTTGGATAATCCCACATACCTATAAAGAAACTAATTTATCAAAACTCAATAAATATGATTTAGTAAATATTGAGATAGATATCTTGTCTAAATACGTTAGAAATTATTTTTATGAAAAAAAATAATTTTGCACCTATAGAAAAAATAATAAGTGTCGCTAAAAAGGGAGGCATGTTCATATTAGTTGATGATGAAAAAAGAGAAAACGAGGGTGATTTAGTGATTTCATCATCAGACTCAACTGCAAAAAATATCAATTTCATGGCAAAAAATGGTCGTGGTTTAATTTGTTTAGCACTGGACAGTTTACAAGCTAAAAGATTGAATTTATCTTTAATGTCTCCTGTAAATCAATCGAGAAATAAAACAGCTTTTACAATTTCTATAGAAGCAAAGAAGGGAATTACAACAGGTATATCAGCTAAAGATCGTGCCAAAACAATTAGGATTGCATCAAAAAAAAATGTTAATAAAAATGAAATAGTATCACCTGGTCACATTTTTCCAATTATTGCTAAAGATGGAGGTGTTCTAGTAAGAGCAGGTCATACAGAAGCCTCTGTTGACATATCAAAATTAGCAAAAAAAAATAATTCTGCAGTTATTTGTGAAATTATGAATGAAAATGGTACAATGGCCAAAGGTCAAGATCTATTTAATTTCGCAGAAAAACATAAGCTTAAAATTGGAAAAATAGAAGATTTAATCGCTTATAGGTTAAAAAAAGAAAAACTAATAAGGTTAAAAAAGCAAAGTCAAATTAGTGTTAAAAACCAAAAATATAAAATTAGAATTTATGAGAATTTATTAGATGGTGCAGAACACTTTGCTCTTGTAAAGGGTAAAATCAAAAGGGGTATCACTCCAAGAGTAAGAGTAATTTCATCAAATATTGTTCAAAATTATCTTATAAACCAAAAGTTGCCAAATTCATTTAATAAAACTCTAAATTATTTTAAAAAATACCAAAATTGTGTTTTAATATTTATAAAAGATTCAAATTTAAGTTCGGTAACACAAACATTAAAAAAATATAAGAACAAAGAATTTATCAAAAAAGGAAATGATAAATCAATTAAAAATTATGGAATTGGAGCTCAAATAATCAAAGATCTAAAAATTAAAAATATGATATTAATAACTAGATCTTTAAAAAAAGTTATTGGACTTGATGGGTATGGAATTAAAATTAAGAAACAGGAATTGATATAATGAATAAAAAAATTTTAATTGTTTTAGCTAATTATTATAAAGATATTAGTGATGGTTTACTAAAAAGTGCTTTGAAAAATATACCTAGTTCAAACAGTGTAAAAATTATTAGAGTTCCAGGTGTTTTTGAAATCCCGATTACAATATCAAAAAATTCAAAAAAATTTGATGCATTTTTGGCTTTAGGTTGTGTAATAAAAGGTCAAACACCTCATTTCGATTTTATTTCGCAAGCATCCACTAATGCAATAATGGATATATCTGTAAGTCAAAAAAAACCAGTTGGTAATGGTATTATTACTTGTTTAAACATGAAACAAGCAAAAGCTAGAAAAAGCAAAGGCGCTGAAGCTGCAAACGCAGTGTTTTCAGTATTATCACAAAAATGAAGACTTACTTTAAGCCTAAAAATAATCCTAGAGTAATCATTATTCAAAAACTTTATGGGAAATTTTATAATGAAGATAATGATTTAAATTTTCCCAAACATAGGTTTAAAAAATTTATTAAAGATATTGTTTTGGGCACTATTGAAAGAAATGATCTTATTTTAGATGAATTGAATAACAAACTTGGGGATCAGTTTATTTTTAAGAAGTTAGATAAAATTTTTCAAACTATTCTTAAAGCTGCAACTTATGAATTTATGTATAAACCAAATTTATCAATAAATATTATTATTAAAGAATATCTGAATTCTTCTAATTTCTTTCTCGAGGACTCTCAAACAAAATATCTTAATGCTCTACTAGATGATTTAGGAAAAAAATTGAGGTCTAAAAATGGAAGAATTTGAATTAGTAAATAATTTTTTTTCTAAGTTATCTAAGCATAACGTATCTGCTCTTGGTTTAAATGATGATGTTTTTTTTGATAAGTCAAAAAAAACTGTTATTTCTGTTGATACTTACAACATAAATACTCATTTCGTAGATTTTGAATCTCCTGATCTTGTAATTAAAAAAATACTGAGATCATCTATATCAGATTTAATTTGCAAGGGTGTTAAACCAAAATTTTACTTTATTTCTGGATCTGGTAATAAAAAACACTTTTCAAAAAAAAATTTATCAAAAATTTCAAAGTCACTTAAAAAAGAGCAAAAAAAATATGGTATTAGTTTGTGTGGAGGAGATACAACTTTTTCAAATAAATTAAGCTTTACAATAATTTCGTTAGGTTATTCAAAAAGTATAGTTTACAGAAATAAATCTCGACTAAACGAT
>CACBIY010000021.1 GCA_902539445.1 uncultured Pelagibacteraceae bacterium | reverse complement strand
GCTCCTATTACAGATAGAAAACAATTAAAGCTGATTCCAGAAGCAAAATTAAATGCCCAGGCTTCTCAAATTTATGAAAAAGTAAAAGAAAAAGAAAAATTAATCAAAGATACAAAATCCATTAATGAAATAAAAGAAATTGGAAAAAAAATGGAAAATGCAATATCAATTTATTTTGATAAATCAAATCTCCCAGATCCAACCTCCAATTTTAAGTGGGAATATATTTTAATAGATAATGATAAAGTCAAAAATGCTTGGTGTATGCCAGGTGGTAAAATTGCCGTTTATAGTGGTATGCTTAAAATCACAAAAAATACAAATGGTTTAGCGGCTGTTATGGGTCATGAAATTGCTCACGCTGTCGCAAAACACTCTGTTGAAAGAGCAAGTCGTGGAGTTCTAGTACAAACAGGTACTACTCTTATTGATATTTTTAGTGGAGGAGCTTTAAGTCAAATTAATAGGTCAACTGGTATGGATACCGTTGGTCTTATTTCTTCAATTGGTATAATGAATCCTTTCAATAGAAAACAGGAAAGTGAAGCTGATTATCTAGGTATGATTTTTTCTTCTTTGTCTGGTTATGATATTAGGGAAACTGAAAAAATATGGGAGAGGATGAAAGAGGCAAATAAAGGTAAAGAACCTCCTCAGTTTATGAGCACTCATCCTTCATCTGACAGCAGAATTAAAAATATACAAACTTGGTTAAACGAAATAATTATTAAGTATCCACCAATTGCATAAGATATGGTGAGCCGTGATGGACTCGAACCATCGACCCATTCCTTAAAAGGGAATTGCTCTACCAACTGAGCTAACGGCCCATACTCACTTCAGAATGAAATGTATATATAGAATAATCTAAATATTTCAAACACGAATTTAAAAAAATAACTAAACTATTTACAACTTATCTATGTATTTATCATGAAAAGTATCAAATGTGTCATTTTGGATATTTTCTCTAATCGCTCTCATTAATTCTTGATAGAAATTTATATTGTGTAAAGTCAACAACATTGACCCAAGAATCTCATTTGTATTAAACAAGTGATTTAGATAATTTTTTGAATATTTATTCAAATTTAGATTTTTACACTTTGGGTCTAGAGGAGTATTATCATTTTGGTATTTATTATTTTTAATATTTACTCTTCCCTGCCAAGTAAAAGCAAGTCCAGTTCTACCTGATCTAGTTGGAAGAACACAATCGAACATATCAATACCTCTTTTGACAGCACCCAAGATATCATTTGGTGTACCTACGCCCATTAAATAGTGAGGTTTTTCATCGGGTAAATGTTCCTTGATGTCGTCTAAAACAGTGAACATTTCATCTTGAGTTTCTCCTACAGCTAGACCACCTAACGCGTAACCATCAAATCCAATTTCCATAAGTCCTTTTAAGGATTTTTGTCTCAAATCTTTAAATAAACCTCCTTGTACAATACCAAATAAAGCTTTGTGAGGGTTATGCCCAAAAGCTTTCTTAGATCTTTCAGCCCAATACAAAGACAAATTCATAGATTTATTTATAGTTTGGTAGTCATTTGTTTTTTTTGGACACTCATCCATAACCATTACAATATCTGAATTAAGTCCTAATTGAATTTTTATACTTTCCTCTGGACTAAGATAAAATTTTTTTCCATCAATATGAGAATTAAAAATTGCTCCTTTTTCTTTATCTATTTTGTTCAGTTTTGATAAAGACATGACTTGAAAGCCACCAGAGTCTGTAAGAATTGGTAAATCACAATTCATAAATTTGTGTAGTCCACCTGCATCTTTAATTCTTTTAACACCTGGTCGTATCATTAAATGATAAGTATTTGATAGGATAATTTGAGAACCAGTTTTTTTAATGTCATCTATTGTACATGCTTTTACTGTAGCTTGAGTTCCTACAGGCATAAAAACTGGTGTTTCAATTTTACCTCTGTGAGTTTCAATTAAACCACGTCTTGCAAATTTGTTTTTTTTTAAAACTTTAAATTCAAATTTTTTCAATTGAAATTAGAATATTATAAAGATTTGAAACTAATAATTTTATCAGGATCTGCTACTGCACCATTATTATTTTCATCACCTCTTTTGATCTTATCAACAAATTCCATTCCTTCTATAACTTTTCCAAAAACAGTATATTGATTATCAAGAAATGGTGCTGGTTTAAAACATATAAAAAATTGACTATTCGCACTATTAGGATCTGATGATCTAGCCATAGACAATGTACCTCGATCATGAGGTAGATTACTAAATTCTTGTTTAAGGTCAGGTAAGTCTGATCCACCCATTCCAGCTCTCCTTAAGTCAAAATCATCGGAACTTGAGTTGCCAAATTTAACATCGCCTGTTTGTGCCATAAAGCCATCAATAACTCTATGAAACACCACATTGTCATATTTACCAGCATCAGCCAATTCTTGTATTCTTTTGACATGATTGGGTGCTGTATCTGAAAATAATTCTATCTTTACATCACCATCTTTTAATTTTAAAATCATTATATTCTCCTCTGTTAACG
>CACBIY010000020.1 GCA_902539445.1 uncultured Pelagibacteraceae bacterium | reverse complement strand
AGCAAAATAGAAATTTTCATTTATTCTTAATCAATTTATTCCTCAATTTATAATTTTTTTTTAATCTGTACTCATTTTTCATTGCATCTGATTTTGAGTCGTATTTTTCATAATAAACTAACTTCCATTTTTTTCCTCTTGTAAACTTCGCCCCTTTACCAGAGTTATGTAAATTTAGTCTTTTTTTAATGTTTTCAGTGTAACCAACGTATGAAAACCTTTTTTTAATTTTATTCTCAGTAATAATTAAATAGACAAAATATGGCATTTTGGCGGTCCCTAGGGGAATCGAACCCCTCTTTCGAGGATGAAAACCACGTGTCCTAACCGATAGACGAAGGGACCAAATTTGGATCTTTTATTGTAAAATATTATATTTATCAAGTTTTTATAGTGTCTTCTCTTGTAACAATTTTACATGTATTTGAGCTTTTATGTGTAACTAGAGTTTGAGTGATATATTTGCTATCTTTGACATTTATACCATCAACAAGATCACCTGATGTAATACCTGTCGCACAAAAAATTGAGTCGCCCTTAATAATTTCTTTTAAATCATATTTTTTATTTAAATTTTCAATACCCATTAATTTAGCTCTTTCTATATCCGTATCATTATCAAAAATAAATCTACCCTGAAATTTGCACTTATATGCATCAATAGCAGAGGCAGCCAAAACTCCCTCAGGTCCTCCCCCTATGCCCAAAAAAATATCTACACCATATTTATCATCAGTTACCATTAAAGCTCCACATACATCACCATCTGAAATTAATTTGATTTTTACATTCATTTTTTTTAATTGTTCAACAATCTTCTTATGTCTTGGCCGATCTAATAAACAAGCAGTTACATCTGTTAAATTCTTGTTTAAAGAATCAGCTAAATTCTTAATATTTTTTTCAACTGAAAAGTCTAAATCAGTTGCTTCAAAAGGTACTTTGTTTGAAACTGCAATCTTATCCATATAAGTTTCTGGAGCACTAAAAAGATTCCCTTTTTCCGCAATAGATATTACAGATAATGCACCAGGAAGATTTTTTGCAACAAAATTTGTTCCCTCCACAGGATCAACTGCTATATCGAGCTTTAAATTTCCGCCAGAACCTAATTTTTCACCTATATATAACATAGGAGCTTTATCTAATTCACCTTCACCTATAACAACCTCTCCATTGATAGAAAGTTTATTAATCTCATTTCTCATTGAGTCTGTTGCAGCTTTATCAGCCTCTTTTTTTTTATTTTTTCCAATAAATTCGTAACAAGAGATTGCTGCTTTTGAAGTAACCGTAATTATATCGTTTATTAATTCTTTATTTAAAGCCACTAAATTTTTTCTTTAGAAATATTTTCTGTATTTAATTTTAATTTATTTTCAAATTCATTCAGTCTTTTCCAAACTGATATAAGTTCAACAATTATAGGCCAACTTCTTACTAAATATTGGAGGGAAGTCTCCACTCTGCCGAAAGCTCTTATGATTTGCTGAACAAAACCTAGTGTGATAGCGCCTGTCACAATTGTTGGTGCTAATGCAAGATAAGGGACAATCACCATTCCTTGCAAGTAACTCCATTTAACAGCATTGAAATAAAGATAATGAAAATACATCTTATAATGAATTTTTCTTACACCACCGTATAAATCATCAATTCTCATCGGTTGCGCTTTCTCTTTAAAATCTTCTCCAAGAACTAATTCTTTTCTGTATGCGGCTTCTTCTTTTTGAATATCATATTCAATACCAGGTAATTTAATACCCACAGCTGCAAGTATAAAGGTACCACCTAGTGCTGAAATAATAGCTACCCAAACCAGAGCATGATTAACCTCACCTATCCACGGAAGCACAGTAATACTTTTAGATAATCCCCACAATATTGGTGTAAATGCAATCAATGTCATTATACTTCTTAAAAGTTCTGCACCTAATCCTTCCATTATTCTTGCAAACTTTAGAGTATCTTCCTGAACTCTTTGAGATGCACCTTCTATTGATGAAGCAAAAGTCCATTTATCATGATAAAAATCTGCCATAGCTGTTCGCCATCTAAAAGTCCAATGGCTAGTAAAATAATCGCTAAATATAACTACTAAGATATAAACAGCGGCAATTTTTGCAAATGTAAAAAGATAAGCAATAAATTCTTTCTCGGTTACAGCACCAGGTTCTGCTAATGCTTTTTGTAAAGTGTCATAAAACTCACCAAACCATTCATTAATTCTTACATCTAGTTGTACTTGATACCATGTAGCAGCAAGAATAAGTATTGTTCCTCCTATACTCCATAAATGCCATCTTTTATCTGTAAAAAATTTAAACATAAATTTAGTTTAAAAAATTATCTGCATATGATTTTTTCACTACTTTTCTTTGTTTTGGTTCTATTACTTCAAAATCAATTTTATTTTTTTTGGCGTAGGTTATTGCAAGTTCTTTAGTGGTAAATTCTAATTTTAATTCAGTATAAGTGTCAGATGAACTTTCCCATCCCATTAAAGGATTTTTTGTAGGATCTTTAGTTTTAAATTCTAAAACCCATTTATCAATTTTGCCTAAACCAGATTGCATGGCTGTCTTATTAGGTTTATAAATTTTTGCTTTTTTCATAAATGGTGGTCGGAGTGGCAGGATTCGAACCTGCGACCCTCTGGTCCCAAACCAGATGCGCTACCAGGCTGCGCTACACTCCGAATGAAGTACTAATACAGTAGTTATTTATTTTTTCAATGTATAAAGATGTGTAAAACAAGGGATTTTTAATCAGAATCTGTTATATAGAGCTAATGATAATAGTGTGTCCATGCGGTGAAAAAAAATTTGAAGTAGATGAAAACTTAATTCCAGATACAGGCAGATTATTGAAATGCGGATCATGTGATCAGACGTGGTTCTTTAATAAAAATGTTAGTGTACAAACAGAACCATTAATTGATAAGCCTGCTAATCAAAAAAAGATTTTATATAAAGATCATAATATTGATAAATCAGCATCCAAAGAGCCTATAAAACCAGGTTCAGAGTTAATAAAATATAAGCCAAAATACAATTTT
>CACBIY010000019.1 GCA_902539445.1 uncultured Pelagibacteraceae bacterium | reverse complement strand
TGATTTAGAAAACTTATTGACTGACAATAGAATATTCAAACAAAGAAATGTTGATATTGGTGTTGTTACAAAAGAAGACGCCCTCGATTATTCTTTTAGTGGTGTTATGATCAGAGGTTCTGGAGTTCCATGGGATTTAAGAAAATCACAACCATACGATTGTTATAACCAACTAGAATTTAAAATTCCTGTAGGAAAAAATGGAGATTGTTACGACAGATATTTATGCAGGATTGAAGAAATGAAAGAAAGCGTCAAAATAATTAAACAATGTTTATCAAAAATGGAAAAAGGGCCAATCAAAACTCTTGATGGAAAAATAACTCCTCCATCAAAAAAAGATATCAAACAATCGATGGAAGCTTTGATACATCACTTTAAATTATTTACTGAAGGATATCGTGTGCCTAAAGATGAAATTTATACAGCAGTGGAAGCACCTAAAGGAGAGTTTGGAGTTTATTTAATTTCAGATGGATCAAGCAAACCTTATAAGTGTAAAATTCGAGCACCTGGATTTTCACATTTACAATCAATGGATTATTTAATTAAAGGACATATGTTGGCTGATGTTCCTGCAGTACTTGGTTCTTTAGATATAGTTTTTGGTGAGGTTGATAGATGAGTTTAAAGAGACCAGCCAAAGATCAACCAGAGAGTTTTGAATTTAATTCATCTTCTTTAGAGGCAGCAAATAAAATTATTTCAAAATACCCTGAAGGAAAACAACAAAGTGCAGTCATGGCAATGTTATATATAGCCCAAAAGCAAAATAATAATTGGATACCTTTAGTTGCAATGAAATATATAGCCAAACTTTTAGATATGCCTTACATAAAAGTTTATGAAGTAGCGACTTTTTATAGTATGTTTAATTTATCACCAGTTGGAAAATATCTCATTCAAGTTTGTACTACAACACCTTGTATGATAAGGGGAGCTGGTAAATTAGTTGAGGCCTGCAAAGAAAAAATTTCTGAAAATGAATCTGAATTATTACCAGATAAAAATTGTTCATGGATGGAAGTAGAGTGCTTAGGAGCTTGCGTCACTGCTCCAATGATGCAAATTAATGATGATTATTATGAAGATTTAGACAAAGAAAAAACTTTAGAAATTTTAGATAAAATTTTAAAAGATGAAATACCAAAACCAGGTTCATATAGAGGACGAATAAATAATGAACCTGAAAATGGAAGAAAAACATTAATGGAATTAAAAAATGCTTAAGGATCAAGATAGAATTTTTCAAAATTTATATAACGATTTGGGTTCAGATTTAACTTCAGCTCAAAAAAGAGGTGATTGGGTAAATACAAAAGAAATTACTGAAAAAGGTAGAGACTGGATCATTAATGAAATCAAAGACTCTCAATTAAGAGGAAGAGGGGGAGCAGGTTTTCCAACAGGTCTTAAATGGTCATTTGCACCAAAAGAAGTTGGATCTAGACCTCACTACCTTGTTATTAATGGTGATGAGTCAGAGCCAGGTACGTGTAAAGATAGAGATATCTTAAGGTTTGAACCACATAAACTCATTGAGGGTTGTTTAATAGCTTCATATGCAATTCAAGCACATGTTTGTTATATTTATATAAGAGGTGAGTATTTTGTGGATGGGCAAAAACTTCAAGCTGCAATTGACGAAGCTTATGAAAAAAAATTAATTGGAAAAAATGCGGCTGGAACTGGATGGGATTTAGATATTTATATACATTACGGTGCAGGAGCTTATATCTGTGGAGAAGAGACAGCATTACTCGAGAGTATTGAAGGTAATAAAGGTCAGCCAAGATTAAAACCACCTTTCCCAGCATTGATTGGTTTATATGGATGTCCAACAATAATTAACAATGTTGAGACCATAGCTGTAGTTCCAACAATTCTAAGAAGAGGTGGTAAATGGTTTGCTTCCTTGGGTAGAGAAAAAAATACTGGTACTAAAATATTTTGTATTTCTGGAAATGTAAATAATCCATGTAATGTTGAGGAGGAAATGAACATACCTTTGAAAGAATTAATAGAAGTTCATGCAGGAGGTGTAATAGGCGGTTGGGACAATCTACAAGCTGTAATACCTGGAGGATCTTCAATGCCACTTATTCCCAAAGAAAAGTGTGAAACACTTACAATGGATTTTGACTCTTTAGTTGCCGAAAAAAGTGGGCTAGGTACAGCAGGAGTAGTCGTTATAAATAAAGATCAAGACATAATCAAATGTATGGCAAGAATAGCTAGATTCTATAAGCATGAAAGCTGTGGTCAATGCACACCTTGTAGAGAGGGTTCAGGGTGGATGTGGAGAATGCTTGAAAGAATGGCGAAAGGAGAGGCTTCAAAAGATGAAATTGAAATGCTAGGTGATGTAACTAAACAAATTGAAGGTCACACAATATGTGCATTTGGTGAGGGATCATCTTGGCCTGTTCAAGGTTTGTTAAGACATTTTAAAGATGAAATTAAAAAAAGAAATAATTTTGATCCAATTGTAAAAGAAACTCAGAATATTCCTTACTTGGTGGATCAGCACTTGTTAGATAAGAATGCTTAAATTAAAAGTAAACGATGTTGAAGTTGAGGTCGAAGAAGGTTTGACTGTTCTACAAGCTTGTGAAAAAGCTGGAGTCGAAATTCCAAGATTTTGCTATCATGAAAAATTATCAATTGCTGGAAATTGCAGAATGTGTCTTGTTGAGATGGAAAAATCTCCAAAACCCATAGCCTCGTGTGCAATGCCTGCTGCTGAGGGTATGGTAATAAAAACAAATACTCCCAAAATAGAAAAATCTAGAAAGGGCGTAATGGAATTTTTATTAGCAAATCATCCTTTGGATTGTCCTGTTTGTGACCAAGGTGGTGAATGTGACCTTCAAGATCAGTCAATGTTTTATGGAATTGATAAATCTAGATTTAAAGAGAATAAAAGAGCAGTTCCTGATAAAAACATGGGTCCACTTATTAAGACTCAAATGACCAGATGTATTCATTGTACTAGATGCATCAGATTTGCAACAGAAATTGCTGGGGTACCTGAATTAGGTGCAATAGGTAGAGGTGAAGATATGCAAATCACAACATACTTAGAAAAATCAATACAGTCAGAATTATCAGGTAATGTAATAGATCTTTGCCCTGTTGGAGCCCTAACCTCTAAACCTTATGTATTTGAAGCAAGACCATGGGAGTTAAAAAAAACAGAGACTATTGATGTAATGGATGCTGTTGGATCAAATATTAGAGTGGACACATATGACTGGGAAGTAAAAAGAGTACTACCAATAATCAATGAGGATATAAATGAGGAATGGATATCAGACAAAACAAGATATGCTTGTGACGGTCTGTTAAGTCAAAGATTAGATACACCGTACATCAAATATAATAACAAATTTGAAAAGGCTTCATGGGACGAAGTTTTTAAAATTATAAAATCAAAAATACAAAATACTGAAAAAGATAAAATAGCCGGATTTGTGGGCGATCTGATAAATATGGAGGCTAGCTACATATTTAAGGAATTTTTAGAGAGAACTATAGACACAAAAAATTATGAGTCTAGATCATCTGATATGTTTATGGATAACTCTAAAAGAGAAAACTATTTATTCAATTCAACGATTAATGGTATTGAGGAGTCAGATTTTATTCTGTTGATTGGATCTAATCCAAGATTTGAAGCTACAATGTTAAATGCAAGAATTCGAAAAGCTTATCTTAAAAATAAAGTCAAAATTGTTTCTCTAAATGATGTAGGTGATCTAACTTATCCTTATCAAAGCCTTGATGGAAAAACTCAAACAA
>CACBIY010000018.1 GCA_902539445.1 uncultured Pelagibacteraceae bacterium | reverse complement strand
TTACCATAAAAAAAGAATTTTTTTTAAAGAAACCATCGAGTCTATTAACAAACAATCTTATAAAAATTTTGAGGTAATAATAATTTATGATGATACTGATAAGTCAGAATTAGACTATGTAAAGAAAATAATTAGAAATTTTAAGTTTAGAAAAAAATTGATCATAAATAATAAAATTATTGGTGCTGGATTATCAAGAAATAAAGGTCTTAAGATTTCTAAGGGTGAATATATAGCTTTTTGTGATGCTGATGATTTGTGGAATAAAGATAAACTCAAAATTCAATTAAAAATTATGAAAAAAGAAAATATACTTTTTTCTCATTCAAATTATTTGATCATTGATTATACATCTAAAAAAATTGGTAATTTGAAAGTTCCAAAAAATATTTCTTATGATCAGTTGATAAAGAGTTGTGATATTGGATTATCAACTGTCATGATTTCCCAATCACTTGTTAAGAATAATCTTTTTTCTGATTTGAAAACAAAAGAGGATTATTTGGTATGGATTAAATTAATTAAACATTTAAAAAATTTCAAAAGCATAAACAAAAACTTAGTTTATTGGAGATATTTGAAGAGCTCTCTATCGTCCTCTAATATTCAAAAACTTAGAGATGCGTTTAAATTATATAAGAATCATTTAAATTTTAGTTTTTTGTTTTCAATTTTTTGTGTATTAAGACTAAGTTTTTATGCTTTGATTAAAAAAACTATCATATATTTTAAAATTTAATGGAAAATCTTACTTTAGTAATACCAGCAAAATTTGAAGCCACAACTTTACCAATTGTTTTAAAAGAAATAAAAGATCTAAATCTTAATTGTAAAAAAATTGTTGTTGTACCTAAATATGATCAAGAAACGCAAAAGGCATTAGAAGGCACTGATTGTGAAGTTTTGATTCAAAAAGGAGAGGGTTTTGGAAATGCTCTTATAGAGGGTTTGAATCATTCCTCCACCGAATATTCTTGCATTTTTAATGCTGATGGCTCTTTTGATCCAAAATATTTAAATGAAATGTTGGGTAAAAATAAAGACAATTATGAATTCGTTTTTAGCACAAGATATAAAAAACCTGGAGGAAGTGATGATGATACTATATTAACATTTTTTGGAAATTATTTTTTTACCTTATTATGTAAGATATTGTTTAGACTGAGTATTTCAGACGTTCTTTATACTTATGTAATGGGAAAGACAAATGCATTCAAAGATTTAGTATTGAGTCATAGTGATTTTTCATTTTGTGTTGAATTACCAATAAAGGCAAAATTTAAATCTTTTAGGGTATTTGATTTTCCATCTTATGAAAGACCAAGAATTAGTGGAAAAAAGAAAGTAAATGAATTTAAGGATGGTTTTTTAATTTTAATTTCTATATTAAAGTTGTTCATATTTAAAAAATGAAAAAAATAGCACTGGTTACTGGAATAACAGGACAAGACGGCTCATACCTAGCTGAATTATTATTAAAAAAAAATTACATAGTTCATGGTTTGATTAGAAAATCATCTACATTTAATACAAAAAGAATAGATCATATTTATGTAGACCCACACAATAAAACTAATTTTTTTTTACACTATGGAGATTTAACAGACACAAACAGTGTTTATAATATCATTCATAAAATTAGACCAAATGAAATATATAATTTGGGAGCGCAAAGTCATGTAGGTGTTTCCTTTGAAAATCCTGAATATACTTCAGAAGTTTCTGGAATCGGAACACTTAGGTTGTTAGAGGCGATAAGATTTCTAAAAATCAAGAATATTAAATTTTATCAAGCAAGCACCTCAGAACTTTTTGGAGAGACATACGGTAAAAATATATTTAGTGAGAAATCCAAATTTCATCCAAAGTCACCTTATGGTGTAGCTAAATTGTATTCATATTGGATTACGTCAGTTTATAGAGAGTCTTACGGTATTTTTGCCAGTAATGGAATCTTATTTAATCACGAAAGCCCAAGAAGAGGTGAAACTTTTGTAACTAGAAAAATTACAAGATTTTTAACAAGAAAAAAATTAGGAAGTAAAGAGATATTGTACTTAGGTAATCTTAATGCAAAAAGAGATTGGGGACACGCTAAGGATTATACAGAGATGCAGTGGAGAATTTTACAACAAAAGAAACCGGATGACTTTGTGGTTGCAACAGGACAGGCATTTTCAGTAAGGCAATTTGTTGAAATTGCTTCAAATTATTTAAATCTTAAAATATTTTGGCAAGGTCATGGATTAAATGAAGTCGGGTATTTAAAAAAGGGGTCAAAGAAAGAAATAATTATTAAAATAGACAAAAACTATTTTAGACCAAATGAGGTTCAATATTTGAGAGGTGATGCAAGAAAAGCTTTTAGAGTATTAAAATTTAAACCTAAGTACTCTTTTAAAGATTTAGTAAAAGATATGATAGAAAATGATTTAATTGAAGCTAAAAAAAAATTTGAAATTTAGTGTATGCTAGAGATTAGTATATTTTTAATCTCATTTTTTTTATGTCTAATTATTAATTATATTTTGGTAAAATATAATTATTTAATAGATAAAAAATTTTTTCCACACAAATCATTTGTAAGTAAAGATTCAGTTCCAATTAGTGGTGGTTTGATTTTCACATCGAGTGCTATATTATTTTTAACATTTGAAAATAATTTCAGCTATGTAGTATTTTTAATTTTCTTTGTTGGAGTCTTATCAGACTTAAACACACTTAAATCACCTAACAAACGTTTTTTTTTACAAACATCTATAATACTAGCTTTAGTTTTTTTAAATAAAATTTTTATATCCACTATTAGAATCCCTTTATTTGATCAATTGCTTATGCTTACCTTCTTTAAATACTTTTTTGTTGTCTTTTGTTTATTAATTTTAATTAATGGCTCAAATTTTATAGATGGAGTAAACACTTTATTAATTGGATATTTTTTATCTGTAATTTTGATAGTTCTTATTTTGATAGATCAATATGATTTAAATTTTGAAACGCAAAATCTCAAAATTATCTTTTATATTCTTTTGATTCTACTTGTTTTTAATTTTTTTGAGAAATTTTTTTGTGGAGATGGTGGTTCTTACGTAATATCATTGATCGCTGGATATTACTTAATTGAATTATCAAACTTAGATTTGTTAATTTCACCTTATTTCATTGCATGCTTATTATGGTATCCTGCTTATGAGTGTTTATTTTCAATGATTAGAAAAAAAGTTGAAAAATACCAAATTACTAACCCAGATAACAGACATCTCCATCAACTTTTATTTATTTTTTTTACCAAAAAAATGAAATTTGAAAAATGGGTTATTAGTTCTCTAACGGGGATCTCAATCAACGTTTATAATCTTATCATTTTTTATATTGCTCTTCAAAATGTATCACAAACAAAAATCTTAGTATCCATTATAATTCTGAACGTTATATTGTATAATTCTATTTACTTTATATTAAAAAAAAGAATTCGCTAATTTGTTTTTTTTAAATTCGCTAGTCCTAAAAAAAACCAAAATAAAAATCCATTAAATGTTGAAAATAAACTTCCACTTGGTAAAATTGGGATTAAAAAAATTATTAAATAAAAGTTTACTGTATTTTTGAAAATATTTTTTTCTCTTAAATCATTAAATAATTTTTTTTTAAAAAAACTGATTAAAAATAAAAAAAAGATAAAGTAACCCAACAACCCTTGTTCTGACAATAATTCAAAATGTATTTGATGAGGATGAGTTGTGCATCTTTGATGCGTAAACTTGAGATTTTCTTTGAAATATCTTTTATTATAACACTCAAATCTAAAATTTTTATTACCAACACCATTTAATTTGTTATTTTTGAAAATTTCAATTGCAGTGTCATAATGAGTGAAATACTTAATATTCTCAAATCGTTGAAAAAAGGTTTTTGGTTTTTCAACGTTAAGAACTCTGTAAAAAAATTCTGTTTGTTTAATTAAAACAGTTGGAAAAATAAAAAATAAAGATATTGCAAAAAGAATTGTCAATATAAGTAAATGAAGTTTTTTTAATATCAATTTTCCTTCATCTATAAAATAAAAAATTATTAGAAAAAGAAAAGTTGACTTTAAAAAAGCTGATCTTTCCCCTGTGATAAGAATACTAAAAAAAATAAGGATTAGTATTGAACTTAGAATAATCTTATATTTTTTAGTTAGTTTTTTTTGAAAAAAAAAAATTGTCGTTATAAAGCCAAAACTAAAAAGAAAAGTTCCAACTACAGTTTCGTCATAGAAGAAACTTGTAATTCTAGTTTCATCTAGACTTTTGAAACCTAGAAGGTTCGACCCAGAGTACTTCTCAAAAAAAACATCCACTATGATTACAGAAATTATAATCAACCAGAATTTAAAAATTTTTTCTAAAATTTCTTTTTTATTTAATAGTAAGGGAACAGCTGGGAATAATATTAAAAATTTTAAAAAAAATAAAGAACGTGTAATTCCATCGTAACCAAACGATGGATTGATGTAGTAATTAATTAATGAATTTATACAGATGTA
>CACBIY010000017.1 GCA_902539445.1 uncultured Pelagibacteraceae bacterium | reverse complement strand
CTGTGCTAATTTTTTCATTTTTTTTACCTTTAATCTTATATTTTTTGATTAAGGATCGTTTTAGAAATTTAAATAGATCAACAATTATCTTATTATCTTCATTAATAATTATCCTACCAGTTTTTCAATACTCTGCAATTTGGGGCAATAACCATAATACTGCACTTACATTTTTTTCTTTAGGAATTTTTTATTTTAACTCTTTCATAAAAACTAATTTTGAAAAAAATACGAAATTAATATTTTCAATTATATTTTTTTCTTTAGCTTGTTATACAAAACAATTCTATGTTTTCTTTTTTATTTTTCTATTAATTTATTTAATAAATAAAGTAAGTTTTAGAAAATTTATTTTTATTTCCCTATTTACAATTTTGTGTGCAATTCCAGGTGTATATTATGTAATTTTAAATCCTCTCTTATTATTTGGTCTTAGTCAAAGCACTACAAACCTTAATTCTGCGGTTTTAGTAAGTGCATCAATGATTTTATTTTATTTGATTCCGTTTGTTATTCAAACAATTATCAATAATTATAACTATCATAAATTTAACCTCTTGTATCTTTTTAATAAAAAAATTTTTGTTATAAGTATAATTACATCTTTCTTATGTAGTCTAAATTTTATCTATAATGGTAATGTCGGAGGTGGGGTTATTTTAAAGCTCTCGTATTTTTTACTAAATAATCCATATTTAGTTATTCCTTTTTCATTTTTTGGGATTTATTTTCTTTTATATTTTAGTCAAAATACAATATCAAGTTATGCTCTTGTTGTCCTATTATTAGTTACTTTTAGTTCAGGTTTTTTTATTTTTCAAAAATATTTTGAACCAATGTTTTACATCGTTTTTTTAAATTATTTTGATAAATATAAGATTTCTCAATCAATACAAAAAAGTAATTATATAATCTTTTTTTATTTTATAGTTTATTATATTTTGTCAAATTATATATATTTTTTGGGTTTATAATTGAATAATCCAATAAATCTTCCCGTAGCTCTTAAAAACAAAAAAGAAGATTTGATATAATTTCTTCTTGAAGGAATAAGTAAAAGAAATAATGCAATACTTATTAAGTAAATTAACTTTATAAAAATAATTATCAGACCGATTTTTCCATAAATCTTTTTATCAATTAAATTTCCTGAGTACCCATATCTTAAATTTCTTTTAAAAAACCATGCCCTTTTTTCTCTTTCAGCATTAAAGTTTTCAGTGATAAAAGATTTTTCATTCCATCTAATGATAAATCTTTTTTTATTAAGTTTGCTAAATAATAATTGATCGCTTCCACCTACACTTGCAAATTTAATATCAAAAAAAACTTTTGATATGCTAAAAACTTTTTTTGAAAAAAAACAATTATTTGTTGCTACCCAATTCACCAATTGACCATGGTAGTGGGTAGGCTCTAAAACATTATAATAATTTTTAAATACCTTATTTTTAACATCATGATATTGAGGACCTCCAACTATATCACAATTATTTTGATCAAAAAATTTTATCATGTTTAAAAGCCAATTTTCATCTATAACGCAATCATCATCTACAAATCCAGCATATTGGACATTTTTATTTTTCAAAAATTTTAAAAAAACGTTCCGAGAGTAAGGAATGTTGTCTTTGATACTCTCAATAATTGAATAATCTATTTTATTCAAAAATCTTTTTAGTAAATTTTTTGTGACATTAATTTTTGGACTCAAAACAAATATGATTTTTAGTTTACAATTACCTGGTATTTTTAATTTATTTAGTGAATTTAAATGGGAATTTAAAAATTTAAGATTTTTTTTACTTAAAAGTGAACAAATATAAATATTCATTTTATAATTTTTTTAAAATTTTTAAGAATTCTTAAAACAAAAATAAAATAAACTTGAAATAAATTTTGACCATTATTAATTCTTATCTTATTACACTCCACTAGATAATCTAAAAAATTTATTCTTGAGGAAAGACCACCTTGTCTAAACTTTCCAAAAATCTCGTTTTTTTTAGTAGATAATCCTTTTAATTTAAATCTTTTAATCATTCTCAAAAATAAGTCATAATCTGCAGAATAATTGTATTTTAAATCATAAAGTCCTACTTTTAATTGAGATTTTTTTTTTATAAAAAAACCTACGGAATGAGTAGTATAAAAACCAAAACTCCAATCAATTATACTTGGATTATAACCAGATAAAAGTTTGTGCTTATAAACACTACCAAATAAAAAATCTAAATCTTTATTTTTATTAAAATATTCATTAACTATTTTTAATGTATTTTTAAAATAGATATCATCTGAATTTAATATTCCAATAATGTCTCCAGATGATTTTTTAATTCCTACATTCATTGCATGATATAAGCCTTTATCATTTTTATTTTTTATAAATTTTATATTTTTTCTGTGTGAATTTATAATTTTAATTGTCTTGTCATTTGAGTTACCATCAACAATTATATGCTCAAAATTTTTATAATTTTGTGATTTAACACTTAAGATATTTTCAGACAAAAATTTTTCAGAATTTTTAGTTACAGTTATAATTGATATCTTATATTTTTTCATATTCCTGCAAGATTAATTTTGAATATTTTTGTGAGTTCATTATTGGATCAAATCTTTTTAAGTACTTTTTCGCATTCAAGGATTTTAATTTTAAGATTTTTTTATTTTTAGAAAAATTTAATAACTTATTAGCCAGAATAATATGATTACCAACTGGAAATAATTCTCCTAACTTACCATTCATCAATATTTCATTAGGTCCTGTTGGACAATTACTTGAAATAATTGGTACACCATATTTTTGAGATTCAATAAGAACATTAGGGAGCCCCTCGAATTTTGAAGATAATACAAAAACATCACTTTGTGAAATATATTGTTCTGCATTATTTTTGAGGCCAATCAATTTAATATGTTTTTCTAAATTTAATTTTTTAATTTCACTGATTAATATATTTTTAAATGCTCCTCTTCCAATAATACTACATCTAAAATTTGTATTTTTTTTTTTAAAAATTCCTAAACTTCTTATAAGTGTTAACTGATCTTTTTGATCAGTTAATCTTCCAATATTTAATATTTTTAAACCTTTGAATTTTTTAAAAAAGTCTAGTTTTTTTCTTTTTTTTTCATTAATATTTAAATTATAAATCAAATGAGATTTTAAATTTATTTCATTAAATAATTCTTTTTGAAAAACTTTAGAGTTAACAATTATAATGTTAGATAAAGAGTAAAAAAATTTAAAAGTAAATCTTTTAAGAAAATTATTCAAATATTTTTTTAAGCTTGTATTAAGTCTTATTAAGACTCTAAATCTAAAAATTTTTGATATAATTATTGATGTTAAGTTTGACTGAAAAGACAAAATTACAGCTTTTGAAGACCAAAAATTCTTAATTAATAAATAAACACAAATTATATTTTTTAATGTTCGGTTTTTTTTATTCCAATAGTTTGACGTAGGGCAAATAAATTTTACATTTTTGAAATTACTGTTTTTTTTTTTAGCTGTTATAACGTGTATTTTACCAATTTGTTTTGGTAAATATTTAATCAACAAATATAAATTTTTTTCAACGCCACCGCCTTCAATTGAAGGAATATAAAAAATAATTTCTTTTTTCAACTTGATAATCTCAGTATTTAAATTTAAATGTATGCACTAGTAATTTGTTTTATACCACCTGATTGTATTTTTTAGACCATCATAAAGATTTATTTTAGATTTCCACCCAATTTTTTTTAGGATGGAAATATCTAAAATTTTTCTTTTCGTACCGTCAGGAAATTTTTTGTTAAATCTTAATTTTTTATTAGAAAATGTTAATTTATTAATAATTTGTGCAAACTTCTTTATTTGAAATTCTTGACCAGATCCAACATTTATTAGTGAGTTGATTTTTATAATTTTAGACAGTCTTTTACTATTATTAATCTTTAATTTTAACAAATGTCCTATTGCATTTGCTAAGTCATCTACATGCATCACTTCTCTTTTAGGAAGTCCAGATCCCCAAATTTCAACCACATTTTTTTTTCTTCTTTTTGCTTCAATAAATTTTTTTATCAGAGCAGGTATAAAATGACTATTTTTTAAATGAAAATTATCGTATGGACCATATAAATTGCATGGCATTAGGGTAAAAAAATCTGTTTTATATTGTTGATTATAAAATTCACAAACCTTTAAACCAACAATTTTTGCAAGTGCATAGGCTTCATTGGTTTTCTCAAGCTCATTGGATAAAAGATATTTTTCTTTAATAGGCTGTTTTGAATTTTTCGGGTAAATACATGAACTTCCAAGATTAATAAAATGTTTAATCTTATGTTTGTATGAGAGATTAATTAAATTTAATTGTATAAAGATATTTTCATTAATAAATTCAACGGGATAACTTGAATTAGCTAATATTCCCCCTACTCTTCCAGCACAATTAATAACTATGTCAGGTTTTTTAGATTTGATAAATTTTTCTAAGTCTTTTGTATTAAGTAAGTTAAGTCTTTTTCTATTTGCAAAAATTATATTCTTAACTCCCTCTTTTTTTAAGTATCTAACTACAGCCCTACCAACCATGCCATTATGACCAGCTACATATATCCTGAAATTTTTTAAAAGTTTATTTTTCATTATTATTTAAAATTTTTAATAAATGTTATATATTTTTAATTTAAAAAATATATTTTTTTTTAATATAAAATTTTAAAGTTTAATTAACTTTTCTTTATCTAAGCTATGACAACCACAGTTAATAAGAAATGTCCAAATCATATATGTGACGGTGAAATTAAAATTAAATATTTCTCAGGCAGCTTAGATTATAAAAAGATTAACTTTAATTGCACAACAGATACATATGAAAAACCTTCTATTTATGAGTGCACCAAATGTAAAATTATTTTTTCTGAATTAATTTTCAAAATGGATAAAAATCAAATTGAAAAAACCTATCAAGATATCACAGATGACAAATACATATCTCAGATTAAATTCAAAAAATATTATTTTGAGAAATTATTAAATAAAATAAGTAAATTCATTAACAAAGACATGAACGTACTTGAAATAGGTGCTTATTATGGAGTTTTAGGTTCAGTTTTAAAAGATAAAGTTAAAAAATATTCAGGTTTAGAGCTTTCTGCACACAGTACAAATTATGCAAAAAATAATTTTAAATTAAATATTTATAATGAAACAATTGAAAATCATTTAAAAAAGAAAAAAAAATATGATTTAATTATAATGGCAGATGTTATAGAGCACTTTAGTGATCCTTTCAAAGTTTTGTCTCAAATAAATGAATTACTAAATGAAAATGGAAAACTGATTTTAACTACTTTCAATATCGACTCTTTATATGCAAAAATTACAGGAAGAAATTATCATTGGATGATTCCATTCCATATGGTTTTTTTTTCTAATAAAACTTTAGAAATATTTGGAAAAAATAATAATCTAAAATTAGTAAAGATTTTAAATGATCCTAGATATATAAGTTTTGAA
>CACBIY010000016.1 GCA_902539445.1 uncultured Pelagibacteraceae bacterium | reverse complement strand
TTCTATTTCATTAATACCAAGTGCTGTTAATTTTTGTAATCTTAATTCTAATATAGCCTCAACTTGCACTACTGATAAATTATATAAACCTTTTGAATTTTTACTCTCTATCAATGAAACCATTTTTTTTGATTTATTAATTTTCCATTTAGTATTTAATAAAGATTTTTTTGCATCATCTGGAGTTTTTGAACCTCTTATAATCTTTATTACTTTATCTAAATTCTCAACGGATACTGATAGACCAATCAAGATATGTGCTCTATCTTCTGCTTTATTGAGATCAAATTTTGTTTTCTTAAGTACAACATCTTCTCTAAATTTTAAGAAATTCTCTAAAAATTCTTTAAGATTACAGGTCTTTGGCTTACCATCTACAATTGCAAGAGTATTAAACCCAAATGAACTTTCTATTTGAGTGTTCTTGTATAATTGTCTTTTAACAGTCTCAGGTTCAACCCCAGTTCTTAAATCTATTGAAACTCTAATACCTTCTCTGTTGGACTCATCTCGTATATCTCTAATACCTTCTATTTTTTTTTCTCTAACTAATTGTGCTATTCTCTCATTCAACACAGATTTATTAACTTGATAAGGAATAGAATTTATAACTAATCTATCTCTACCATTTTTAAGAGTTTCGTTTGATATTTCACCTCTAATTTTAAAAGAACCTCTACCTTTGTTATAACCCTGTTTAATAATATCTTTACCAATAATTACACCACCTGTAGGAAAATCAGGTCCAGGTATGTGCTTCATTAAATCTTTAATCTTAATATCTTTGTTATCAATTAAAGCTAATGTACCATTAATAATCTCTCCCAAATTATGAGGTGGAATACTTGTCGCCATACCAACGGCAATACCCCCTGCTCCATTTACTAATAAATTTGGAAATTGCGCAGGTAATACAGACGGCTCTTTTTCTGTTTCATCATAATTACTTTTAAAATCAATTGTATTTTTTTCAATATCATCGATTAAAAATTGTGATACTTTTGATAATCTAGTTTCTGTGTATCTCATAGCGGCTGCTGGATCACCATCTATAGATCCAAAATTTCCTTGACCATCCACGAGAGGTAAGCTCATTGAAAAATCTTGGACCATACGAACTAAGGCGTCATAAACTGATTGATCACCATGTGGATGATATTTACCAATCACATCTCCGACTATTCTTGCAGATTTTCTAAATTGTTTCGACCAATCGTAACCACCCTTATACATTGCATATAATATTCTTCTATGTACAGGTTTTAAGCCATCTCTAACATCTGGTAGAGCTCTACTAACAATAACACTCATTGCATATGATAGATAAGATGAACTCATCTCATCATGCATTGAAATTAGTTTTATATTTTTATCTTTAGAAACTTCGTTTTTTTCCATAATGATTAGAATGGAATATCGTCGTCCATATCATTTTGTACTTGAGATAAATCCTCAGTATTATTTGATGCTTGTGAATTGTCATTGGCTATACCACCACCTGAATTTCCGCCTCCAAGCATAGTTAGAGATGAATTATAACCTTGTATAACTACTTCAGTTGAATATTTGTCTTGTCCAGATTGTTCATCCTTCCATTTTCTTGTTGAAATTTGACCCTCAACATAAACTTGAGCACCTTTTTTGAGATATTGTTGAACAACGTTTACTAAACCCTCATTAAATACAACTATACGGTGCCATTCAGTTTTTTCTTTTTTTTCACCTGTATTTTTATCTTTCCATGATTGGCTTGTTGCAAGACTTAATCTTGCAACGCTTTTTCCATTAACCATTTGCTTGATTTCAGGATCTGCGCCTAAACGACCAATTAAAAGTACTTTATTTAAACTTCCAGCCATAATATTTTAATATTTATTTTATTAGTTAATTAATTTATATCACAATTTTACTCTGAATATTAATTTTATTAGGCCAAAGCAACAAAAATTATGATTAAAAAGATAGTTATAAAGGGTGCAAAAGAACATAATTTAAAAAATATATCTTTAGAAATTCCAAAGGATAAATTTATTGTAATTACCGGACTATCTGGGTCAGGAAAATCTTCATTAGCTTTTGATACAATTTACGCAGAAGGTCAAAGAAGATATGTCGAAAGTTTATCCGCGTATGCGAGACAATTTTTAGATAAAATGAAAAAGCCAAATGTGGATCTAATAGAGGGATTAAGTCCCGCGATATCAATAGAACAAAAAAATACATCAAAAAATCCTAGATCTACAGTTGCAACAGTTACCGAAATTTATGATTATATGAGGGTTTTATATGCCAGAGCTGGTATTCCATATTCACCTTTTACCGGGAAACCAATCGAGTCACAAACTGTTAGTCAAATAGTAGATAAGATTAAAAAATTACCAAAAAAATCAACTATTTATCTTTATGCTCCTGTAGTTAGAGGAAGAAAAGGTGAATATAGAAAAGAGATTCTAAATTATAAAAAAAGAGGTTTTAGAAAAATCAAAATTGACGATGTTTTATATGATATTGAAAAAGTCCCAGAGTTAAATAAGAAAATTAAACATGATATCTCAATACTTGTTGATAGAATAGTTTTAAACTCATCTTTAGGAAATCGACTTGCAGAAGGTATAGAAACTTCAATACAGCTAGCTAATGGTCTTTTGTTTGTTGAATATGAAGATGAAACCTTACCAAAAAAATTCAGAAAAATAGAAAAGTTGATTTTTTCAACAAAATTTGCGTGTCCTGAAAGTGGATTTACCATAGAAGAAATTGAACCAAGATTATTTTCTTTCAATAGTCCATTTGGTGCTTGTGAGGAATGTGAGGGTATCGGGATAAAGCTTAATGTTGATCCAAATTTAGTTATACCAAATGAGAAAAAAAGCATAATTGATGGTGCTATCGAACCCTGGGCAAAAACTACAACATTATATTATGCTCAAACATTAAGTTCTTTAGCTAAGCATTATGGATTTTCTCTAGAGGAAAAATGGTCAAAATTACCAAAAAAGATAAAAGATATTATCCTTTATGGATCTGATGATGAGGAAATAAAATTTACGTATGACGATGGTTACGAAAAATATTCACATAAAAAAACTTTTGAAGGTGTAATAAACAACTTAGAAAGAAGATACCTAGAGACAGATAGTGATTGGAAGAGAGAAGAAATTGCTCAATATCAATCAGATACCAAATGTGAAAGATGTAATGGTCATAGATTAAAAGATGAGGCATTATGTGTAAAAATTGATGGTCTTCATATAAGTGAGGTTACAGAAAAATCAATTTCAGATGCTGCAATATGGTTTGATAATTTAAAGAATAATTTAGACAAAAGACAAGTAAAAATTGCAGAACATATTTTAAAAGAAATTAACGAAAGATTAAATTTTTTACTAAATGTCGGTCTTGATTATCTTACTCTTTCAAGGGAGTCTGGAACTTTATCTGGTGGTGAAGCACAAAGAATAAGATTAGCATCGCAAATCGGTTCTGGTTTAACTGGTGTTTTATATGTTTTGGATGAACCATCAATAGGTCTTCATCAAAAAGATAATGTAAAGCTTATCAATGCCTTAAAAAGATTAAGAGATTTAGGCAATACAGTTATAGTAGTCGAACATGATACTGAAACAATGGAGAATGCAGATCATATAATTGATCTTGGACCAGAAGCCGGTAACAAAGGTGGTGAAGTTGTTGCATCAGGTTCAATAAAAGAAATAAGTCAAAATCAAAATAGCATAACTGGAAAATATCTATCAAACAAATTTAAAATAAATGTACCATCAAAAAGAAGATTAGCTAAGAATGGAAGATTTTTAGAAATTACAGGTGCAACTGGAAATAATCTTAATAATGTAAACTTAAAAATTCCATTAGGAAGTTTAACTTGTGTAACAGGAGTATCAGGTAGTGGAAAATCTACTCTTGTGTTACAGACTCTGTACAACGCTTTAAATCTTACATTAAATAATAACAAATCTAGAAAAATTCCGAAGCCCTTTAAAGGTTTTAAAGGAACAGAGTTAGTTGATAAGATAATCGATATCGATCAATCACCAATTGGAAGAACTCCTAGATCTAATCCAGCGACCTATACAGGTGCATTTGGTCCTATAAGAGATTGGTTTACGGGATTACCTGAATCAAAGTCTAGAGGGTATAAACCTGGAAGATTTTCATTCAATGTTAAAGGTGGAAGATGTGAAGCATGTGAAGGAGATGGGGTCATTACTTATGAAATGCATTTTTTGCCAGATGTTTATATTCAATGTGATGAATGTAAGGGCACCAGATACAACAGGGAAACTCTAGAAATTAAGTTTAAAGATAAAAGTATTGCTGATGTTTTGAATATGACTGTCGATGAAGGATGTGAATATTTTGAAAATATATCTAATATTAAAACAAAATTACTAACATTAAAGAAAGTCGGTTTAGGGTATATCAAAATTGGCCAACAAGCTACAACTCTATCAGGAGGTGAGGCTCAAAGAATTAAGTTAGCAAAAGAATTATCAAAAAGATCTACAGGAAGAACGATGTACATACTAGATGAACCAACTACTGGATTACATCAACATGACATAAAAAAATTACTTGAAATTCTACATACATTTGTTGCCCTAGGAAATACTGTTGTTGTAATTGAACACAATTTAGATGTAATAAAAACAGCTGATTATATTGTTGATATGGGCCCCGAAGGTGGTGTCAAAGGTGGAAAAATTATCGCAGAGGGAAAGCCAGAAGAAATTTGTAAAATTAATGAGAGTTATACTGGTAAATTTTTAAAACCACTTTTAAACTAAGAAAAAATCATTGTTAAACTTTATCAAAATTAGTATATTTAGATATGGATAAACTATTAGCCTCTCTACCAAGAACAATACACGCTTCATTAGCCTTAGCTGTGATTGTTTTTTTTGGATTATTCTATCAAAATGACGGATTCAGTTTTGATAGACTTTTCTGGTCATGGTTAACAAGATTTTTTCACGTCGTGGTAGCTATAATGTGGATAGGTCTCTTATGGTATTTTAATTTTGTACAAATTCCAAACATGAGTAAAATTCCAGATGAACAAAAGCCAGCAATTGGTAAAGTTATTGCTCCAGCTGCTCTTTTTTATTTTAGATGGGCAGCAGCACTTACAATTTTGTCAGGATTTATATTAGCATGGTTAAATGGATATCTTCATGACGCGATGACTTTAAGTATAGGCTCAGGGGTGCCAAAACACACTGCTATTGGAATTGGGATGTGGCTGGGTGTGGTTATGGCTTTTAATGTATGGTTTGTAATTTGGCCTAATCAGAAAAAAGCTTTAGGTATAGTAGAATGTGAACCTGAGGTAAAAGCAAAATCAGCTAAAACAGCAATGTTGTTTTCAAGAACAAATACTTTGTTATCTCTACCGATGCTACTTTCAATGGTAGCTGCTCAAAATTTATATTAGTTTTTATCTTCTCTAAGGACTGTTTTTTGAGACACATTTAGTCTTACTAACACTGTGTTTGCAATATAAATTGATGAATAAGTCCCAAAAATTACCCCAAATATCATGGCTAAAGAAAAACCTTTCAAAACCTCACCGCCAAAAAAGAATATTGAAAGTAACGCTAATAAAGTTGTTACAGAGGTTATCAAAGTACGAGACAAAGTTTCATTTATAGAGATATTTGTTAACTCAAAAATTTTAATATCTGAATATTTTCTTAAATTTTCTCTTACTCTATCGAAAATAACAACTGTATCATTCATTGAATAACCAACTATTGTGAGTACAGCTGCAATTATTGAAAGATTAATCTCCAGACCCAATAAAGAAAAGAGACCAAGTGTTACAATGACGTCATGAAATAAAGCTACTATGGCACCTAAGCTAAATTGCCATTCAAATCTTATCCAAATATAGATAAGCATCAAAAACAAAGCCACTGATATTGCAATAACACCTGATCTCAATAATTCAGCGCTAACTTTAGGGCCAACATTTTCTACTCTTCTGAAATTGAAGCTGTTACCGAATGATTTATCCAAATTATTATTAATTTCTTCAATTACATTTTTATTTTCATTATTTTCAAACTTAATTAAGAAATCAGTCTCATTACCAAAGTTTTTAACAGATACATCACCCAAATTCATTTGACTTAAATTATCCCTTAGTGAG
>CACBIY010000015.1 GCA_902539445.1 uncultured Pelagibacteraceae bacterium | reverse complement strand
CTGCTTCTTGTACAACAAATTGTCTAGCACCAGTGGCTCATGTTTTAAATGAAAATTTTGGAATTGAGAAAGGTTTTATGACAACCATTCATGCATTTACTAGCGATCAAAGAATTTTAGATAATTCACATAAAGATCCTAGGAGAGCTAGATCTGCTAGTCAATCAATCGTCCCAACTTCGACTGGTGCATCTAAAACGATAGGTGAAATAATTCCGTCTCTTAAAGGAAAACTAGAGGGTGTCGCAATGAGAGTACCAACCCCAAATGTTTCATTAATTGAACTTGTCTTTTGCACAAAAAAAGATGTGAACATAGAAAAAATTAATTCAGTATTTGAGGATTTTAGTAAAAAAAGTAAAGTTATTAAAATCACAAAAGAAAAACTTGTTTCTATTGATTTTAATCATAATCCTGCCTCATCAATTATTGATACAAGTTTAACAAATGTGGTTGGTAAAAATATGGGTAAGATCTCAGCATGGTATGATAATGAATGGGGTTTTTCAAATAGGATGTGTGATATAGCTGAATACCTTCATAAGATTTCTTAATGGATAGTATAAAAGATCAGAAAAATCTTAATAAAAAAAAAATTTTGTTAAGATTAGATTTAAATGTCCCATTAAAAAATGGGTCAATTACCGATGAAACAAGAATAAATAAAATTATTCCAATAATAGATTTTTTAATAAAAGAACAATCAAAGATCATAATAATTTCTCATGTAGGACGACCAAAAGGTAAGGTAATTACAGATCTCTCATTAAAACCAATTTGTGAAAATATTGAAAAAAAAATAAATAGAAAAATTAGATTAGTAAAGGAAGATATTTTTAAATTAAAAAAAGAGGATTTATTTAAAAATCCAAACGATCAAATAGTTTTTTTAGAGAATATTAGATTTTACAAAGAGGAAGAAAAAAATGACACTAACTTTGCGCAACATTTAGCTAAACTTGCTGATTTGTATATAAACGATGCTTTTTCTTGTTCTCATAGAGCACACGCTTCTATAAGCAAAATTACTAAATTTCTTCCCTCTTTTGCTGGTTTACAGTTTGAAACAGAAATTAGTGCATTAAAAAAAGTTACAACAGAAATCAAAAAACCAATCACTTGTATTATTGGAGGATCAAAAATTTCAACAAAAATTGGAATAATTAAAAATTTAATATCTAAATTCGATAATATCATCATTGTTGGTGGAATGGCCAATAACATTATTAAATATAAAGGAAACCATATAGGTAAATCAATTAAAGAGGAAAATTGTGATCTAATGATTAAAGAGATTTTTGAAACTTTAAAGAGTCATTCTTGTAAAATTATTTTCCCAGATGATGTTTTGGTTGGAAAAAATTTAGATGATGAACCTCAGATCAAAGAAATTACTAATATCAAAGATGATGATATCATTTTGGATATTGGTCCTAAAACATTAGATAAAATAAAAAGTATAATTAAAAATAGTGAAACAGTTCTTTGGAATGGGCCAGCAGGATATTTTGAAAATCCAAAGTTTGCTAATGGCAGTTACGATATTGCAAAAGCTATCTCAAATAAAAATAATTCAATTTACTCAGTTGTAGGGGGTGGAGATACGATAGCTCTTATCAATAAAATTAAATTAATAGAAAATTTTAACTTTGTTTCAACTGCCGGTGGAGCATTTTTAGAATATCTTGAAGGAAAAGAGTTACCTGGTATAAAAGCTTTAAACTAATATGTCTGATTTAAACAACATAGCGCTAAAAATACTTAATAATGGAAAAGGTATTCTTGCGGCTGACGAGAGTACTGCAACTATGACTAAAAGATTAGAGTCAGTTAAAGTTCAATCAACAGCTGAAAACCGTTTATTATTTAGAGAAACATTGTTTAGCGCGTCTGGTATGACTGAATATATTGGAGGTGTAATTTTATACGATGAAACAATAAAACAATTAACCTCAAAAAAAAATAAAATCCCAGAATTAATTTCTGCTATGGGCAGTACCCCAGGTATTAAAGTTGATACTGGAGCAAAAGTTTTAGCTGGTTCACCAAATGAAAAAATTACTGAGGGTTTGGATGGATTAAGAGAAAGATTAAAAGAATATTATAAATTAGGAGCCAAGTTTACAAAATGGAGAGGCGTTTATAACATATCAAAAGAATATCCAAGTAAACTATCAATTCAATCTAATGCACATGCGTTAGCTAGATACTCTTCATTAGTTCAAGAATGTAATATGGTTCCAATTGTTGAACCTGAAGTTTTAATGGATGGTGAGCATTCAGCAAAAGAATGTTATGAAAAGACTTCTGAAGTCATTAAAAAATGTTTTGAAGAATTGATCTTTCATAAAGTTGATTTGAAAGGAATTATATTAAAACCAAATATGATTTTAGCTGGTAATAAATGTAAAAACAAAATATCAAACGAAGAGGTGGCAAAATTAACTCTTAAATGTTTAAAAGATTCTGTTCCATCGGAAGTACCAGGAATAGCATTTTTATCTGGTGGGCAATCAGAAATTGAAGCTACAGAAAATTTAAATCTAATTAACAAATTCAATGATACCAACTTTATAATGAGCTATTCTTATGGAAGAGCTCTTCAACAAAGTGCATTAAAATTTTGGTCTCAGGACATAAAAAATTTTGAAGGAACTCAAAAAATTTTTAACCAAAGGGCAAAAATGAATTCACTAGCTGCTCAGGGTAAATGGTCTAAAGAACTTGAGAATTAATAGAAAAAAATTCATTTATCTCATTTCGCCGACCAAAATTTATAAGTCATTCTATCAAGATTTAACAAAAGTCCTTGAACAAAAAAAGGTTAGTTTTTTTCAGTTGAGGCTTAAAAAAGGAACTCTTAAAAAAAAATTAATCATTGGAAAAAAAATTATGAAAATTTGTAAAAAATTTAACGTTAAATTTCTAATTAATGATGATGTTTTTATCACGAGGAAATTAAATGCTGATGGTTGTCATTTGGGTCAAAAAGATATGAATATTATTAAAGCAAGAAAATTAATTGGTGATAAAATAATAGGTGTTACTTGTCATAACTCTTTAAAGTTATCAAAAATTGCTGTACAAAATAAGGCTGACTACATAGCCTTAGGGGCTTTTAATAATTCAAAAACCAAAAAAATAAAATACAGAGCCTCAATTAATTTGCTCAAAAAAGTCAAAAAAATCACAAAAACTCCTGTAGTTGCTATCGGTGGTATTAATTCTTGTAATTATAAAAATCTTTTATTGAATAAAGCAAACTTTTTAGCTATTTCAGGCTACATTTGGAATAACGATAAATTGAAACCAACAGAGGCAATTAAGATTTTAAAATGAAAATAAATGCTGGAGAAATTAGAGTGGGTATGCTGCTAGAACATAAAAATGACTTGTGGCAAGTGCTTAAAACCCAACATGTGAAGCCTGGAAAAGGGGGTGCATTTGCACAGGTTGAAATGAAAAGTTTAAATAAAAATACTAAATTGAATGAGAGATTTAGATCAAGTGAAACTGTTGAAAAGGCATCATTAGAGGAAATGAGTTATAATTATCTTTATGAAGATGAAAATAACTATTTTTTTATGGAACCAAAGTCATTTGAGCAAATTGAAATTAAAAAAAGTTTAATTGGTGATAAAGGAAAATTGTTAACTGAAAATTTAGAAGTTTCTGTAAGCTTTTACAACGAAGTACCTATTTCGGTAGATTTACCAAAACAAGTTATATGCAAAATAGAAACTACTGACGCTGCTTTAAAAGGACAAACTGTCTCCTCGTCATATAAACCGGCAATATTAAATAATGGTCTAAATATTCAAGTGCCTCCCTTTATTGAAGTTGGTGATGAAGTAATTATAGACACAAGAAATTTTGAATATATTAAGAAAAATTAATTATGAACTCAATTTCTGCTAACTTAAATATTATGATTAAAGCCTCTGAAAAAGCCTCAAAAATATTGATCAGAGATTTTGGTGAAATAGAAAAGTTACAAGTAAAAAAGAAGGGACCTTCAGATTTTGTTACTAATTCAGATTTGAGAGCTGAAAAAATTATCATAGATGAATTAAAAAAAGCAAAACCAAATTTTTCAATCTTAAGTGAAGAAGCTGGATTTAAAAAAAATAAAGACATAAAGAATACTTGGATCATCGATCCTATAGATGGGACTATAAATTTTTTACACGGTATACCTCATTTTGCTATTTCTATAGGTTTGATGTCAAATGATGAGATTAAATCTGGTTTAATTTTTGATCCTATCAAAAATGAGATGTTTTATGCAGAAAAAAATAATGGTGCCTTTTTTAACAATGAAAGAATTAGGGTTTCAAAAAAAAATGAATTATCAGAATGTTTGTTTGCAACAGGTGGAAAAAAATATAATTCTATAAATGAAATTTCCATCAGGAAGTCGGGTTGTGCAGCCTTAGATTTAGCTTATGTTGCTTCAGGAAGATACGATGGATATTGTCAATCTAATCTAAATCTCTGGGATATAGCAGCTGGATTAATTATTATTAAAGAAGCAGGTGGTGTGATTAATGATATTGACCTTAAAAATCATAAAGATTTTAATGTAATAGCAGCAAGTCCTAATATTAATGACAAATTCATCAAAAAAATAGGTAACTTTTAATTGTTTTAAAAAAAACTTTTGTTATAAGTCTCCAAATGAAAAAAAAAATTCATCCAAATTATCACTCAATAAAAGTTGAGATGACTGATGGAACTCAATTTGAAACTAAATCAACTTGGGGGAAAGAAGGTGATCTACTAAAATTAGAGATTGATCCAAAATCACATTCCGCATGGACTGGTGGAAAGCAAAAATTGATGGATAAAGGAAGAATAAGTAAGTTTAATAAAAAATTTCAAAATTTCAAAAGTGAAAAATAATTGATGTCTAACGCACCATTAATGCCAATGGCAACAGCTGTTTGGCTCGTAGAAAATACAACTTTAACATTCAAACAAATCGCTGAATTTTGTAAACTTCATGTTGTTGAAGTTCAAGGAATAGCTGATGGAGAAGTAGCTAAAGGAATTAAAGGATATAATCCTATAATCGCTGGTCAACTCACTAGAGATGAAATTAATTTATCTGCAGAAGATGAGAGCAGGCCTTTGCAAATTCAAAACACTGATGTTGAAATATCCTTTTCAGAAAAAAAAAACAAAAAATATATCCCCCTATCTAAGAGACAAGATAAGCCAGATTCAGCTTTATGGTTAATTAAACACTATTCTCAATTAAAAGACTCTCAAATTGCAAAATTAATTGGTATGACAAAAAATTCTGTTTCATCAATAAGAAACAAAAGTTATTGGAATTTTAATAATCTAAATTCTAAGGATCCGGTAGCTTTAGGTCTTTTTTCCCAAAAGGATTTAATTGAAGCAGACGAAAAAGCTCAAAGACGATTAAAAAGAGAAAAAAAAGAGAAAGAAAAAGCCGAGAAGAGTCAATGAGCCTACCAGATAAAACTTATAGACATAAAATTTTAAAAATGTTAATTAACCGCTTTTTTTGGAGGTAGTTATTAAAATAGAAGTTAAAGATAATAATGTAGAACAAGCATTGAGAGTTTTAAAAAGAAAACTCCAAAGAGATGGTTTTTTTAAAATTATAAAACTTAAAAACACTTACGAAAAGCCCTCTGAAAAAAAAAAGAGAATTTTACAGGAAAATATTAAAAGAGTAAAAAAACTCAATAAACTTAGAAATAGAATTTAAGTATATCGCGGGGTGGAGCAGTCTGGTAGCTCGTCAGGCTCATAACCTGAAGGTCGGCGGTTCAAATCCGTCCCCCGCAACCAAATTTAAATAAATGCAAAAAGAGGTTTATAAAAGACATATTAATAATTACTCTAATCACTGGTGGTTTCAGGCTAGAAAAAAAATCATAGAAACTGTCATCAAAAAAAATATTTTTAAGAAAGATATCAGTATATTAGATTTTGGTTCAGGATCCGGTGTTAATATCAATATGTTGTCAAAGTACGGTCATGTAACAATTTATGAACCACATTTACTTACGCGAAATTATTTAAGAAAAAAATTTAATTCAAAAAGATATTCTGTAATAAAAAAATACACAAAAAAAAAATTTGATTTGATATTATTAGCAGACGTTTTAGAACACATAAAAGATGATAAAAAAATTATTAAAAGTCTAAGTAAAAATCTTAAAAATAACGGATTTATTTTAATTACTGTACCCTCATATAAAATATTGTTTTCAAAAAAAGACTTAATTTTAGGTCATTATAGAAGGTATTCAAAAACAGAAATTTTGAATCTTTTCAGAAACTTTAAAACAGTAAGATTAACTTTTTTTAATTCTATTTTATTTTTTCCAATTTCATTCATCATATTATTTTTCAAATTTTTAAAAATAGACTTTATAGATGAAGTAGAAAAATCCCCAAATAAAATAATTAATTTTATTCTGTTTAAAATTTTCACTATAGAGAGAAGATTAATCAATCACTGTAATTTACCATTTGGAATATCTATGTTAGGATTGTTTCAAAAGAAATGATTAGATCGATATCTATTGTATTTCCCTGTTACAATGAAGCTGATAGATTAAAATATACTTTTAAGGATATTAAAAAATTTCAAGAAAAAAAAATTACCAGAAATTTTGAAATTATTTTTGTAAATGATGGAAGTTC
>CACBIY010000014.1 GCA_902539445.1 uncultured Pelagibacteraceae bacterium | reverse complement strand
ATTATTGTAGTAACAGGTGGAGCAGGTTTTGTAGGTGGAAATTTAATAGAAAAACTTTTGAGGGATACAAAATACAAAATTTTAAGTATAGATAATTATAGTTCTGGCTCTACTAGGAATCATATTAAAAATAGAAGAGTGAAATATATTAAGGACACAACGTCAAACATTTCAAAAACACTCAATAAATATAAATCTAAGATTCATACCATTTTTCACTTCGGTGAATTTTCGAGAATTTATCAAAGTTTTTTAAAAATGGATGAGTGCATCACATCAAACTCAATAGGCACTCACGCTGTTTTTAATTTTTGTTTGTCAAATAAAATTAAATTAGTTTATTCAGCCACATCTGCAAGTATAGGAAATAAAGGAAAAGATAAAAATTTATCACCATATGCTTTTACTAAAGCGAAAAATTTGGAGATGTTAGAGAATTTGAAAAATTGGTTTAATTTTAAGTATGAGATTTTGTATTTTTATAATGTATACGGACCAAAACAAATATCTGTTGGATCTATGGCGACGGTAATCGGTATTTTTGAAAATCAATATAAAAATAATAAACCTTTAACAGTTGTAAAACCTGGTAATCAATCTCGAAGATTTACACATATTGATGATACTGTTGGAGCATGTTTTTATGCCTGGAAAAAAAATAGATGTAGACATTATAGCATTTCAACAAAAAAAAGTTATTCAATTTTAGAGGTAGCTAAAATGTTTAATACAAAAATAAAATTTTTACCTCCTAGAAAAGGTGAAAGATATGCTTCAGCTTTAACAAATATGAATTTATCAAATAAGGTTTATAAAATATTTGGTAAAATGAGCCTTAAAAATTACATTAAAATCATTGTAAATAGTAAAAAATATAGACTTAAATAGTTTACATTAAAATTATTTTATGTATAAACCCTTTGCCGGTGATTATTGCGAAAGAGTTATACCCGACACCATTCCGAACTCGGAAGTCAAGCCTTTCTGCGCCGATGATACTTTGTCTTAAGACATGGGAGAGTAGGACATTGCCGGCATTTAAACAAAGTGTTATGAAAATTAAAAGTTCATTAAAATCCTTAAAAAAAAGAGATTTAAATTCAAAACTAGTGAGAAGGCGTGGAAGAATTTATATTATCAACAAAACTAATCCAAAATTTAAAGCAAGACAGAAATAGTCCACATGGATAACGAAAGTCACAAAAACACTTGGAATAATTTTACCAAATTTGTTCTGTGGGGAACTGTCGCTGTTATAGTTGTATTAGTATTAATGGCAATTTTCTTATTGTAAGGTTCTTGTATGAGAATCGGATCTGTTTTAGAAAATCAAGAAATTGAAAAAAGAATATCTATAACTCCTGATATAATTAAAAAATATACTTCATTGGGTTTTGACATTTTTTTAAGTGAAAACTATGGTCGTCATATTGGAATTAATGATCAAGAATTTATCAAGTTAGGTGCAAAAATCTCTAAAGATGATAAAGAAATTTTGAGTTCATCTGACATTATTGTTCAATTGGGGATGCTTCCGGATGATAAAAGTTCAATAATAAAAGAAAATCAAATATTTATTGGAGTTTTAAATCCATATGAAAACAAAAATAAGTTAGATAGCTTAGCTAAAAAAAAAATTAATCTTTTTTCCCTGGATTTACTTCCCAGAATTACAAGAGCACAATCTATGGATATATTATCATCACAAGCAAATTTAGCTGGATATAAAGCTGTTATCGAGTCTTTTGCTAATTTTGAGAAGGCTATACCAATGATGATGACTGCCGCAGGAACAATTCCTGCAGCTAAAGTTTTAGTAGTAGGAGCTGGAGTTGCTGGGCTTCAAGCAATCGCAACAGCTAAAAGAATGGGGGCAATAGTATTTGCAACAGATGTTAGAATGGCCTCTAAAGAACAGGTTGAAAGCTTAGGTGGAAAATTTTTAACAGTTGAAGGATCTGAAAATCTTGAAACTGAGGGTGGTTATGCGAAAGAGGCTTCAGAGGATTTCAAAAAAAAACAAGAGCAACTATTATCCGAAACTTTAAAAAAGATTGATATTGTTATTTGCACAGCTTTAATTCCTGGAAAAAAAGCGCCATTGATAATAAAAGATAATATGATTAATGATATGCAACCAGGTTCAGTAATTTATGATCTAGCAGCGGTGCAGGGAGGAAATACTGCTTATACAGAGGCTAATAAAATTATTGATAAAAACGGAGTAAAAATAATGGGAGAGAGCAATATTTTAAATAAATTACCAATTTCTGCATCCAGCTTATATGCAAAAAATGTTTTTAATTTTGTTGATAATTTATTCGACAAAAAAAATAAAAAAATAAATATTAATTTGGAAGACGAGATAATAGAGAAAACATTAATAAAATAATATGGAAATAGATCCTTTAATTTTTAGATTAAGCATATTTATTCTATCAATATTTGTTGGATATTATGTTGTTTGGAGCGTAACTCCATCTTTGCATACGCCCTTAATGTCCGTCACAAATGCAATTTCCTCTGTGATTATTGTTGGAGCTATAATTGCAGGGTTATCTGGAAATTCAGAAAGTATATTCAATACCTCAAGTATTTTTGGGTTTTTAGCTATAGCGTTAGCTGCAATTAATATTTTTGGTGGATTTCTTGTAACTCAAAGGATGTTAGCTATGTATAAAAAAAAGAAGAAGGAAAAATAATGATATCAGCTAATTTATCAGCAATCTTTTATCTTATTTCTGGAGTTCTTTTTATTCTGGCTTTAAGAGGCTTGTCATCTCCAGAAACATCGAGACAAGGTAATTTATTTGGAATTTTGGGGATGATTATAGCTGTAACAGTAACATTTCTATCAATTGGAAATTTTTCAACAGGTTTCATTTTCGTTTTAATATTTATTTTGTTAGGAGGTTCAATTGGAGCATTTATAGCCTACAGAATACCAATGACTGCAATGCCAGAACTTGTTGCTGGATTTCATAGTTTAGTTGGACTTGCTGCAGTTTTTGTTGCTATTTCAGCCTTTTTAAATCCAGAGGCATTCAATCTTGGAACAAAAGGAAATATTAAACTTGGCAGTTTGATTGAAATGTCAATTGGAGCAGCAGTTGGTGCAATAACTTTTTCTGGATCTATAATCGCTTTTTTAAAGCTTCAAGGAATCATGTCTGGTTCGCCTATTGTATTTAAAGGCCAGCATCCGTTGAATGCAATAATTCTTATTTCTATAGTTGTTTTGATTTATCTATTATGTGCTTCACAGTCATCTAATTTATTTTGGGTGCTATTGGCAGTTTCTTTTCTAATTGGATTTCTTTTAATCATTCCAATTGGTGGAGCAGATATGCCAGTTGTTATCTCGATGCTAAATTCATATTCCGGATGGGCAGCTGCAGGAATTGGATTTACTCTTGAAAACACTGCATTAATTATTACTGGAGCTCTTGTAGGTTCATCTGGAGCAATATTATCTTATATAATGTGCAAAGGTATGAACCGTTCATTCTTTAATGTTATTTTAGGAGGATTTGGAGCAACAGATAGCAGTTCAAGCTCAGTAAATAAAGAACAAAGACCAGTCAAAAGTGGGAATGCTGATGACGCTGCATTTCTAATGAAAAACGCTTCATCAGTAATAATTGTTCCTGGATATGGAATGGCAGTGGCACAAGCTCAACATGCTTTGAGAGAGATGGTCGATACATTGAAAAAAAACGATATAAAAGTTTCATATGCAATTCATCCAGTCGCAGGGAGAATGCCTGGACATATGAATGTCTTGCTGGCTGAAGCAAATGTTCCATATGATGAAGTTTTTGAATTAGAAGAGATTAATAATGACTTTGCTAATGCAGATGTAGCTTTTGTAATTGGTGCAAATGATGTTACCAACCCAGTTGCTAAAACAGATCCTCAAAGTCCAATTTATGGAATGCCAGTTTTAGATGTAGAGAAATGTAAATCAGTTTTATTTGTTAAAAGAAGTTTATCCCCAGGATACGCTGGTATTGATAACGATTTGTTCTATAAAGAAAATACTCTCATGTTATTTGCTGATGCAAAAAAAATGACAGAAGACATAACTAAAAATTTATAGAATATTTTGATGAGCACAAAAATTTTTTGTGATATTGCAGATATAAGTCAGATTAAGAAGTTTAGTAAAAAAAAAATTGTTAAAGGTTTTACGACTAATCCTAGTCTTATGAGATCAGCAGGGGCAAAAGATTATCAAAAATATTCAAAAGAAATTTTAAAAGTTTGTAAGAAACCCATCTCATTTGAAGTTTTTGGTGACGACTATAATTCTATGAAAAGACAAGCATTGATTATTAATTCATGGGGTAATAACGTTTATGTAAAAATACCAGTTATTAATTCAAAAGGTATTTTTATGGGTAGAATTATTAAGGAGTTAAATAAAAGAAATATTAAATTAAATATCACCGCTGTATATAATTCTCATCAAACAAAAAAAATTGTAAAATGTTTGAACAAAAAATCCAAAGTAATCATTTCAATTTTTGCTGGAAGAGCTGCAGATACAGGAAAAGATCCTATACCAGAATTTAAAAAAAGTATTTCGATATCAAAAAGTTATAAAAATATAGAAATATTATGGGCCAGTGTAAGAGAGCCGTATAATTATTTACAAGCTAAACAATTAGGCTGTCATATTATCACTGTTCCTCCAAAAATAATTGAAAAAATTGAAAAATTTGGAAAATCATTCTCAGAACTCTCAATTGAAACAGTTAAAGGTTTTCTCGTGGATAGCAAAAAATCAAAATTTAAAATTTAAAATTTATTTTTTGATATGAACATTGTAAAATAAATTTAAATCAACAAGTTTAATTTTAAAAGGCAAATAAAATTCTTTAATTTTATTTTTATAATGAAATTTTATAAGAGATTTTAATGCAAAAATTGAATTTATATGTTCAGTGGCATTCATATAATCAAACTCTTCTTTTGTTATTTGATAATTTTTTTTTATAGAAAAAATTTTTAAATAAAGTCTTCCCAATCTAAAAAGAAGACCGGGATCTGTTGGTAATGAGATAGATAAGATTCCACCTTGTTTGAGTTTATTCATCATTTCAAATAAAAATTTTTCTGGGAAAGGAATGTGTTCCAAACAATGTGATATAACTATTCTATCAAATGTCTCATTAGGATATGGAATTGTCTTTCCGTCATATTTAGAAATTTTTATTTTTGAATTTCCAAAATCTTGACTTGCTGCATAATCAGAGGTTTCAATTATATGGTATTCATCAAAGCTATGTTTAATGTATTCAATGTGAGGTGCATCACCTGCACCAATTTCCAAAACTTTTGATATGTTTTTTGGGAAATTATACTTTTCAAGATTTCTGTGACAGATTTTCATAAAAAAACCCATCAGTCCCTCATAAGCATGGCTTTTGTACCTTTTGTCTAGTTTTTTGAAATTTTCATTTTTAAACATAATTTTTTATAAACTAAAAATTTAGTATCACAATGAGAATAAATTAATTAAATATACATAAATCAAGTGAGAAAATTTTATTTATCAACCTACCATTTTTTAATCTTATTTATTTCAATTTTATCTTGGGTGTATTTATTGGGTTTTGATTATATTAATCCCACTAATATTAGCTGGTTAAATTCAGGTGATCTTTCTACTTATCAATTAGGTTGGGAGTATTTTAGAAGTGATAAATGGAGATTTCCAATAGGTTTAAATCCAAATTATGGGATTTACTCAGACTCTAATATTGTTTATTCAGACTCTATACCAATTCTTGCAATTTTTTTTAAATTGTTCAATTTTTTATTGCCAGAAAAATTTCAATATTTTTCTATTTGGATACTTTTATGTATTTATCTTCAAATATTATTTTCATATAAAATAGTTTATGTAGGAACTGGAAATAGAATATTTTCATTATTAGGAAGTTTATTTTTTCTCACTGCATCTATTTTTATTCATAGATCAGGGATACATCTTAGTCTACTTGGGCAGTGGCTAATACTCTGTGGTATTTATATAGAGATTTCAGAAAATAGCAAAAAAGATTTTTTAAGACTAGTAACTTTATTACTTTCATTACTTATTCACTTTTATTTTTTTTTAATGTTAATGATATTAATCTTTTTTCAAGATTGCTATAAAGTATTAGTTTTAAAAAAATTATTTTTAGAAATCTTAAAAAAATTTATTTTTACTATTTTTGTTTCCGCAGTTTTAATGTATGCGATTGGATATTTTTCTATAAATCTAGATGATGGTTTAGGATGGGGATATGGATATTATAATTTTAACTTGAATAGTTTTATAAATCCAAGTGGTCAAAATAATATTGGATCTTTCTCATGGTCAAATTTTTTTTTAAAACAGAATTACCAAAATAAAGAAATTGAGGGATTTTCTTATTTAGGATTTTCTGGAATTATTTTTTTTATAATATTCTTATTCAATTTTTTTAAAAGAAGATCTAATATTTTTTTTCAAAATTTAAATTGGGCAATTATTATCCTACCATTCTTAATGATATCTATATCAAACAACATTAACTTTGGAGATATGAATATAGCTTCAATTGATTTGCATAAATTTGTATATGCTTTTTTAAGTATTTTTCGTGCAAGCGGAAGAATGATTTGGCCAGTATATTATATCATATTTATTATAGGTATCATTTTCATATTTAAAAATTTTAAATCTAAATCAACTTTAGTTTTATTGACACTACTTGTTCTTCAGATCAGTGATATCTATAGTGGTATTAAGAATTATAGTTTTGGTTCTCAATACTCTGTAATTCAAGAGAATAAAAAAAATCCTTTTTGGGCTGGTCTTTCAAAACAATTTGATGAAATACGATTAATTGAGAGTAAAAATCAATCCAGTATCTTCCATGAACTCTCTGAATATTTAATAGGAGAAAATTTTATAAAAACTGATTTAGTAAATTTAGCAAGAGTAAATAGAGAAAAAACAACTTTTGCTAAATATAATCTTATTGAAGATATTAATAATAAAAATTTGAGTATATTTAACAAAAAAATATTTTTGACGAGAAATAAAAATATTGTATTCTATCTTAAAAATTTATTTCAAGACAAAATATATATTTATTTTCAAGATAATATTTGGATTATAACAAATATTAAAATAAGAGGATATACACAGTATGATTTCAGTTCGCATATCGTTACTGAGTTAAATGTTAAAGATAATTTTACAATTGATCTATCGGATAACTTTTTAATTCCTTCGATTGGATGGGAAATTCAAAAAAAAGATCAAGGTTTTGTATCTTATGGTTATACTTCATCTTTGTTTTTAAAAATAAAGGGTATTTCTTGTGAAAAAAAAAATAGAATTAAGTTTCATTTCGAAAAATATTATAAAGATCTTGAAAGAAATATTAAATTTTTATTAAAAGATGGGAATAATAAAATTATTAATTTTGAAACAAATAATCTTGAGAGCGTGACTCTAGATTTAGATTGTAATGCCAGCAATGTTTATAATTTTACTTTTGAAATCGATAATCCAATTTCTTTATATGATCTAAAACAAGGCCTAAATAGAGAAAAGAAATCAATAATTCTAAAATCTATAAGTATTATTTAGAATAAATAAATTTCATTTTTAATAAAGAAATAAACATTTTAAGACTATCTTTAAAAACAGAAATTTTACTACCTTTTTTGTGTATCCAATTTACTGGTAGCTCCTCAATTTTGTATCCTTTTTTTTTTGATTTTAAGACTATTTCTATATCATGTGTGAAATCTAATATTTTTAAATTTAAGAATAGTTTCTTAGCAATATCTTTTTTATAAAGCTTAAATCCACATTGAGTATCTGATAAATTAATACTAAAAAAAATTTTTATGATTTTTACAAATATTAATCCTATTAATTTTCTATACACTCTAAATTTAATTTTTGAGTCTTTAAGATTTCTAGATCCAAAATATACAAACCTTTCTTTATTGATCCTCT
>CACBIY010000013.1 GCA_902539445.1 uncultured Pelagibacteraceae bacterium | reverse complement strand
AAAATAAAATAAATTTTAATAATAAAAAAAAGTTGATAACTTTTGTTGGAAAGCTGAATAGATCTAAAGGATACGACCTTTTCGGTAAAGCAGTATTAAAAATACTAAAAAAGTACAAAGATTGGTCTGCTTATGTAGTTGGAGATGAACCAAGAGATAAACTTGTTTTTAAACATAAAAGATTGAAAAATTTTGGTTTCAAAGAACACAAAGAAGTTTTAAAAATTTATAGAGAAACAAGTATAGCTGTTGTTTGCTCGAGATGGGATGAGCCTTTTGGTAGAACAAGTTTAGAGGCGGCAGCAAATGGTTGTGCTGTAATCATTAGTAACAGGGGTGGTTTACCAGAAACTATTACTAATGGTCGAATACTTAAAGATTTAACTGTAAAAGATATCTACAAAAATATTGAAGATTTGATTAAAAATTCATCTCTTAGAAAAAAATATCAAAAATTATCTTATAAAAACTTTTATTTATCCCATGAATATGTTTCAAACCAGATTGATAAAGTTAGAAATAATTTAAGTAAAATTAGTAAACCTTTTTTGTCTAATACACAATCAAATCTAAGAATATTACATATTACTAATTTTAACGAGAGGCATAATGGTCGACTTTTTTTTAATACTGGAAGAAGATTAAATAATGGTTTCATTAGACTTGGACATAGCGTTTTAGAATTTAGTGACAGGGATATTGTAAGTAGAGGAAAATCTTTAAAAGATTTTTATGGATCAGAAACATTGAATGATAAGTTAATTAAAACTTGTTATCATTTTAAACCAGATTTAATAGTTTTAGGACATGCAGATATGATATCAAAAGATATTCTACATAATCTCAAAAAAGACTATTCTAATCTTAAAATAGCTCAATGGTTTCTCGATCCGTTGAACAAAAATGGTCCTGATTTTCAGAAAAACAAAAAAAGAATTTTAGACAAGTCTGATGTAATAGATTCAAATTTTTTAACCACTGCTCCTGATGCATTAACCTTTTTATCGAAAAAAAATTCGAATTATTTTATACCTAATCCATCAGATCAATCGATGGAAACACTGAATAATTTTAAGAAAGATTGCTCGAATGATGTTTTTTTTGCTTTAAGTCATGGAGTACACAGAGGTCAATTAAAAAGTCGATCTACTGATGATAGAGAAAAGTTCATAAAATCTTTAATCAATAAATGTGAAAATATTAGATTTGATATTTTTGGCATGGATAATATTCAACCAATTTGGGCTGACCAATATTTCAAGAATATATCTAATTCAAAAATGGGTCTTAACCTAAGTAGGGGAACACCAATAAAATATTATAGTAGTGATAGAATTACTCAAATTATAGGCAATGGTTTAGTTACATTAATTGACGAAAAAACTTGTTATGGTGATTTTTTCGATGAAACAGAAATGGTTTTTTATAAGAATATCACTGATTTATCCGAAAAAATTGAGAAAATTTCGGAAGATGAGAAGCTGCGTAAGACTATTGGACAAAAAGGTAAAACTAAATATATGAAATATTTCAATTCAACTCTTGTGGCAGATTTTATCGTTAATAAGACCTATGAGATAAAAGACACAAAAAAGTATTTATGGCATAGACCATAAAATGATTTCCATAGTAATACCAACTTATAATAATTTAGATTATTTAAAACTTTGTTTAAAAAGTTTAAAAAAAAATTCTTCTTTTAAACATGAAATAATAATACATATTAACGATGGTTCTGATGGCACATTAAATTTTGTTAAAGCTAATAATTATAAATATTCAATCTCAGATGATAATATTGGTTTATGTTCATCAATAAATAAAGCTGCCAAATTAGTGTCTAATAGATATATACTTTATAGCCATGATGATATGTATTTTTGTCCTAGTTGGGATAAAATTTTACTTGATGAAGTTAGAAGTTTAAATCATGACAATTTTTATCTATCTGGAACAATGATTGAGCCTAACTCTGGTCATATAGTTTGTGATTTTGGGATTGATCTAGATACTTTTAAAGAGGATGAGTTATTATCTAAATATAAGGATATCAATTTTTATGATCACCAAGGTACCCATTTTGCTCCGCATTTAGTTTCAAAAAAAATGTGGGATAGAGTGGGTGGTTTTAGTGAAGAATTTAACCCTGGCATCGGCTCTGATCCAGATTTCAATATGAAATTATGGAAAGAAGGTGTGAGAATATTTAAGGGACTAAACAATTTTAAAGTTTATCATTTTGGTTCTTTAACAACCAGAAAGAAAAAGAATTTTATTCAAAATAGAGGAGACAAGACATTTTTAAAAAAATGGGGTATCACAACAAAGTTTTTTAAAAAACATTATTTAAGATCAAAAACTAAATATAATGGACCGTTGAAAGAACCTAGTAGAGACCTTAGTTATATAATTGGTCTTATATCCTGTAAAATACAATCTATATTTTTACTTTATTAAGTGCATTATTTTTAAATATATTAGCTTCTTTGATATATCTTCTGACCATTTGTGTTGTTTTATGACCAGTCATAGCCATTATACTTCGTTCATCTGCACCAGATTCAGCAGCCACTGTTGCAAAACCTGACCTTAAACTATGACCAGCAAAATTTTTATTTTCTATACCTGCTAAATTTAGATATTCTTTAATCAATAAAACTACAGATTGATCGGTTAATCTTTTATCTGTTAGTGATGAACCTTTAGAAAATCTTCTAAAAATAGGTCCAGACTTTATTAGAGAAACCTCTAACCATTTTTTTAAATTTATCACAGGACAGTAAATTTCGCTGTTGAAGTAGGGTATTCCCTTGATCATTCCCTCGCCGAATTGATCAGTTTTAGATTTTTTAATAGAGATTTTCAGGCCCTCCGGTACAAATTCTAAATCTTCATGATCGATAGAAATCAATTCTGTTCTTCTAAATCCACCTCCAAAGCCTAGTAGTATTATTGATTTGTCTCTTAGTTTTTTAATTTCATCATTTTTTTGCTCATTTATTACATTAATAATTGATTTTAAATGATTGATTAATAGTGGCTTTTTACCTTTCTGAACACTTCCTTTGACCCTTCTTATTCCCATTAAATTTTCTACTATGATTGGATGTTTTGTATCTAGATAATGCCCTTTCAACTTATGTACCATACTAATTGAAACCAATCTTCGTCTTAAAGTGCTTATTTTTGAATTTTTAGAAAGATGAGTAAGGTATAAGGAGACTATTTTTGGCTCAGTTGGTAATGAATTTAAGCCATGCTTTGCACAAAAAATTCCAAAGTCTTTAAAATCAGATTTATAAGCTCTCAGTGTATTATTTGCTTTGGAGCTTTTTAGGTTACTTAAGGTTGCCTCATGTAGTGATTTTAGGTCTGTAGTTAACTCACTCATAGTATTACTATTGATAACAATTAATTATCGTTAGTAATATATCAAGTGATTTATAATGTCAATAGTTTAAATTATAAATTTATGGGTTCAATTGATGGTGAAATTCCAGCTGTTTGGTTTTTGATAAGCTCAATTGGTTTTATTATTTTGAGTTTCATTCAATATAGAAATACTGGTAAAAGTATTAATACAATTTTTTTAAGCATAATGGCCATTTTGTTTTTATTTAGTTATTTTATATTGCTTTTTAAAACCTGATTTATCCCCATTATTCACAAGGAAAATGAGAAAAATAATAGAATCACCTAAAAAGTGATACATTTTAAAATCAGTATTTGTTAAGTTAATCATGAATTAAGGGGCAACTCTTAACTGGCCAATTGGAGAAAAGCCGAGAGGTACAATTCCAGGGGGCAGAAAGCTTCACAAAGCATCGCTGAACATGTGGAGCGGGAGGCATGGCGGTAGCGCATCAACGACGTGCCAAAACAACTGTTCTTTGCACCCTTAAAAGTGCAAGGAAACAGGGGTTTTTCACTAATGATACTCAAAGGAACTAAATTTCAATTAAAAGTTTGGAAATACCTAAAAACCATCCCTAAAGGTAAGGTAAAAACCTACAAACAAGTAGCTATTAGCATAAAAAGCCCTAGATCAGCTCGTGCTGTCGCTAACGCTTGCGCTAAAAACCCATATGCACCAAAAATACCCTGTCATAGAGTAATTAGATCAGATGGAGCTCTTGGAGGATACTCAGGAAGAGGTGGAATCAAGCAAAAGCTAAAATTGCTTAGATCTGAAAAAGTAGCCATTTAGCCTTATTTTAGGGTTTTTTTATGTTAAAAAACCCAATAAAATCAACATTTTTTGATCTTTTTTCTTAATTTTCTCTTAAATATCATAATTCACCCTTTAGTTGTACCATGGATAAGCCTACGCTTAAAATAGACCCCTATTTGGCCGTTTAAATGCTATATTCAATTAGTGCATCGCTCTACTATCTAAGTATATCAAGGCTTTTAGAACACCTCATTTTTTCAAGATTTTCTTTTTTCTTATGTTCAAAAAGCCCCTATTTTTAACGATAATTTTATATTTTTAAGATTTAGCTGAAAATTTAAGTACTGAAACTGAAGTCAACTATGTTTTACATTTTATAATATCCCTTTATATCAAATTCTTATTAAATTTTAGATTTTATAAAAATGTAATAATTACAATAGTTTACATATTATAATTAATGTAATACTTTATATATTAGTAAATAAATAATACCTATTATTTAATTTTTTTAACTATGTTCTCTCTCCTCGAGATATAGATACCGCTTAATACAATAATAAATAATCCTAAAAAAGTCCAATTATCTGGGAAATCACTAAAGAAATAATAACCTATAATTATGTTAGTAATGATCTCAAAGTAGCTAAATGGAGCTAATTTAGATGCATCAGCATATTTAAGAGATAAAATTAGAAATAGATGCCCAATACATGCAAAAATCCCTATCGCAGCCATCATACACCACTGATTTAAAGAAGGCGCAACCCATATAAATGGCATTACTGTAGAAACTATTATGGCCCCTACTACACCAGTTAATAATAGGGTTAATAGAGGATTATCTGAAGTACTTAATTTACGAGTAATAATTAAATAAAACCCGTACATTATTCCAGTTCCAAGAGCTGCTATACTTGCTAAGTTTATTTCTACAAACCCAGGTCTTATAACCACTAATGAACCTATAAATCCAATAATTACAGCAGACCATCTTCTAAAACCAACCTTTTCTCCTAAAAAAATTGGAGAAAAAGCTGTAACAATTAAAGGTGCAACAAAAGCTAATGTTAATGCTTTTGCTAAAGAAATTACTGAGATTGCATAAAAAAAACATATATTAGCTGTTAAAAGAATTATACCTCTTATAAATTGTAATTTTGGTTTATCTGTCCAAACCAGATTTTCTCTAAAAAAGAAAAACATAATTGGAAGAGTAAAAGCAACTGTAAAAAAATACCTTGCCCATGTAATTTGTAAAACAGGAAGGTCTGCACTTAAATACTTAGCAAATCCGTCCATAATTGGAAGCATTACCCACGCTAAAAGATTGAAAGTTATAGCCTTCATGAACTTAAAGGATATAGATTAATTAAAGTATTTTAAAGCAAAGAATACAACAATTGGAATGGTTATAAAAGACATCAAAGTTGAGACAACTATTGTACTAGCAACGCTATCAACTATTTTTTTTGGTGAATATATTGATGCAACAAGATAATTAAGAACAGCGCTAGGCATTGAACATTGTATTAATAAAACTCCAGCAGCAAATCCCTCTAGATTAAAATATAAGATTAATAAATATCCTATAATAGGTCCTGCAATTACACGTCCTATTGAGGAAAATATAGCTTTATTTAACGAAAAAACCTTCAGTCTTGTTAATGCAATTCCTAACGACATTAAGATTAAAAAAATTGTTGCATACATTAAAAGAAAAGTCGTATTTTCAACAAAGCCAGGTAGTTCTAAATCATAATAAAGTAGAAAAACCGCAACAATGATTGCATAAAATGGTGGGCTTTTAATTATAACTTGTAGACTAAATTTTCTATCAGCCAAAAATACACCTAATGTGAAGTGACACAAGATTATTAAAGCAGAAATGGCTGCAGAAACTCCTAGACCTTGTGAACCATAAGCAAATAAACATATTGGCAACCCCATATTACCAGTATTGGGCATTGTTAATGGAGGAAGTTCTCTTATAATATCTTTAGTATTTAAAAGATATAATATGATTGTTCCAATAATCATAAATCCTAAAATAGCTATTGCGTAATACCAAAAATAATTGATGAAAATATCAAATGAGATATTTACCGGGTTTAAAGCATAAATTATCATTGCTGGGGTACCCACATTGGCTGCAAAATTAGTGATAAACGTAGTATCTATTTTAGGATTCTTTTTACCTAAGTAGTAACCAATCCCAACAACAAAAAAAACAGGAAACAAAACCTCGAAAAGTTTTATATAAATTTCCATTAACTATACAGTCTGATTAATGTTGGAAATTTTAAAATATTTCTATTCTTTCTAAATATCGATAAACAATTTCTTGCATTTTTTTCTGATGTTTTATGGGTAATTATGACAATAGTAGCTGAATTTCTTTTTTTATCAGGTGTTTGTATAATTCTTTTTACAGACATTTTATATTTAGCCAATCGATTAGTTATAGAAGATAAAACACCTTGTTTATCTTTAACTTCAAATCTTAAATATAGAGAATTAGAGTAGTCATCATTATTAAAAGCCTTAACAGCTTTTCTTTTGTTTGAGGAAATTCCAAAAGGATATTTTATATTTCCTCTAAGAATAGACAATAAATCAGATAATAAAGAGGATGAAGTAGGTCCTGGCCCTGCACCCTCCCCTTGAAGTATGCTCTCACCAACAGGCTTTCCCTCGGTAATAACAGCGTTCATAACACCATTTACATTACCTATGTATGTGTCTTTACTCACTAAACACGGATGAACAGTTTCAAATAAACGATTATTTATCATTTCACATATACCAAGTAACTTAATTCTAAGATTTAATTGATTTGCAATTTTAATATCTTTTAAATCAATATTTTCTATACCTTCCATAATACATTTTTGATGTGAAATTTGATTATTGAATGCAAGAGCTGATAAAATCCTAACTTTTGCAAAAGCATCAAACCCATTCAAATCTAATTTAGGATTACCTGGTTCAGCATAACCAAGTTCTTGAGCTTTTTTTAAAACTTTATCAAAAGTCTCATTTGAATTTTCCATCTCTGTTAGAATATAATTAGTTGTTCCATTTAAAATTCCGTAAACTTTTTTTATTTTGTTTGTAGCCAAACCCTCTTTAATTGTTCTAAGTATTGGAATTCCTCCAGCAACAGAGGCTTCAAATTCTAAATTTACATTATTCTTCTCAGCTAATTTAGCTAATTCATTACCGTGTTTAGAAATTAAAGCTTTATTTGGTGTTATAACATTAATCTTATTCTTTAAAGCCATCACAACAATTTTTTTTGAAATTCCATCAGATTGACCAATAGACTCAAATAAAATATCAATTTTTTTTTCTTTTAGAATTTTAAGAGGATTTGTATAAAAAATCCTTTTGTTAATATTATATTTCCTCTTTTTATTTTTATTTTTTGCAGAAATTGCAACGATATTTATCTTTTTTCCTGTTTTAATTTCTATTTCTTTTTTTTTTAATCTTAATTCATTGTAAAGATAAATACCTACTTGACCCAAACCAACAATTGCAATGTTTACTATTTTATTCATCTATATTTGGATAATCACTGTTATCTACGTAAACTTTTAAATTTGACTTAAATTCTTCAAAAGTTAGATCTTTTGAAAAATTAATTTTTTTCTCAGTTTGAACAGGGGCACAAGAAATAACTAGAAAGAAAATTAGTAATGATAATTTTTTCATAATAATCCCTCATTATTTTTAAAACCAAATTTCAAATTCATATTTTGGACTGCTTGACCCGCTCCTCCTTTAATAAGATTATCAATGACCGATAAAATTATTATTTTATCTTTAAATTTGGTTTTACATACAGAAATAAAGCAATAATTAGTATTCATAACGTCATTTGTGCTCAAAAAAGAGTTAATACTCTTTATTTTTACAAATTTATTATTTTTATGAAAAATTTTCAAAATATTTTGTATTTTATTTAAAGTAGTACCAGGTTTTAAATCCAAATAAATTGTACTTAATATACCTCTAAACATTGGAATAATGTGGGGTGTAAAAGTAAAATTGATTTTTGAAGAAGAGTTATTTTTTAGTTCTTGATCAATTTCTGAATTATGTCTATGAAAACCTACACCATATGCACTAAGAGATTCGTATAAATTTTTGTTTTTGAATTTTTTGTGCACTCCTCTACCTGCTCCAGAATATCCAGATTTGGAGTCTATAATAATATTCTTTAAATTGATCGATCTTTCTTTAACTAATGGAATAAGTGGTAAAAGTATTGATGTAGGGTAACAACCTGGACACCCAATAATGCTAAATTTTTTAACTAATTTTCCTGTTATTTCAGGTAAAGCATAAATACTATTTTTTATATTACTTAACGCTTTATGCTTTTGTTTATACCATTTTAAATAATCAGAAGCTTTATTTAGTCTAAAATCAGCAGCTAAATCAATTAAAGTATTTTTTTTTAATAAATCTTTTGAAATTAGTTGAGCTTCCCCATTCGGAAGAGCAGTAAATATGATATCAACATAACTTAAATATTTTTTATTATACTTAGTAATTCTTGGTAACTTTTTGGACTTTAACGAACTATCATATGATGAGATTTTTTTTCCAGAAGAGGAATTACCACATAGATACTTTATATTGATATTCTTGTGTTTAATTAATAATTTTATTAATTGAACACCAATATATCCAGTTGATCCTGCAATTAGTACATTAAGCTTAGCCATTTGATATTATAACAGTTAAAAGTTAAAAAAGAATTATCTTTTAGAAAATTGAAAGCTTCTTCTAGCTTTTTTACGTCCAGGTTTTTTTCTTTCAACTGATCTGGAGTCTCGGGTAGTCAATTTCTCAGTTTTAAGTGTAGATTTCAATTTTTCATCAAACATAACTAAAGCTTTAGAGATTCCGTGTACCATTGCTCCAGCTTGTCCTGTTGGACCTCCACCTTTTACACTGCACTTTACGTCATATTCTGTTGCTTGATTTATAAGTTCAAAAGGTCTTACTATTTGCATTTTATGATTATCACTTGAAAAATAATCACTAAAAAGTTTACCATTTACATAAATTTTACCTGAACCCTTTTTCAGCCAAACTTTAGCTATTGAAGTTTTTCTTCTTCCGGTTGCATACTTACTGTCTTTAAAGTCCAGTTTCATCTTTGGGGCTTTAGTTGATGTTAGGGTATTTTCCATTTTAGTTTCTTGCTAAATTTTTAGAGTTTAATTTATCCAATTGTATAACTTGAGGATTTTGTGCTGAATGAGGATGATCATTTCCAACATATATTTTCAATTTAGTAAGTTGCTTTTTTCCCAACACTCCCCCTGGAAGCATTCTTTTTACTGCAAGTTTAAGAGCTTCGCCTGGTTTTTTTTTAGCAAGATTTTCAGGTGTAGTCTCTTTTATTCCACCAGGATGACCTGTGTGTCTATAGTATTTTTTATTTTGAAATTTATTTCCAGTAAATTTGATATGTTCAATATTTTTAACAACTACAAAATCTCCATCGTCCATATGTGGTGTGAAAGTTGTTTTGTTTTTACCTCTAATAATTTTTGATATGACAGTTGCTAGCCTGCCCACTACAGCATTTTTAGCGTCTATTTCAAACCAATTTGATGATAATTGATCTTTTTTAAGGAATTTTGTCATTGTGCGAGGATTAATACTATTAATAAGATCAAAGTCAAATTGATATTTTTATTGTTTTAAGCCTTTTTTTTGTTATATTAATAATGCCGATTTGTTCCTATTGCGGGCTTACAGCTAAAGAGGAAATCATCAAACAAACTCGGTAGGCATTTGAACTATATTGTGCGCCTTGCATAAAGCTAAAGCACTAAAAAAGGAGTAAAATGAGTAAAAAAAGAAATAATCCTGAAACCATTGCCATACATGGTGGTGATTACAGAAGTGACCCAGCAACTAATGCTGTTGCTGTGCCAATATATAGAACAACTTCATATCAATTTCAAAGTACTGAACATGCAGCAAATTTGTTCGCATTAAAGGAATTTGGAAATATCTATACTAGGATTATGAATCCTACTAATGATGTTTTAGAAAAAAGAATTGCAGCATTGGAAGGCGGATTATCTTGTGTAACAGTTTCATCTGGACAGACGGCTTCAAGTTTTGCTGTTTTAAATGTCGCTCAATCAGGTGATAATATTGTTAGTTCCACAGATCTTTACGGCGGAACAGTTTCATTGTTTACACATACATTGAGTAAACTTGGGATTGAAATTAGATATGCCGACCCAAGTGATCCTAAAAACTTTGAAAAGGCAATAGATGATAGAACTAGAGCTTTTTATGGTGAGACATTACCTAATCCATATTTGAGAGTGTTTCCTATCAAAGAAGTTTCTGACATTGGAAGAAAATATAATATTCCACTAATAATGGATAATACTGCTGCGCCAGTAATATGTAAACCAATAGAACATGGAGCGGCCATCGTTATACATTCATTAACAAAATATATTGGTGGACATGGAACTGCTGTTGCTGGAAGTATAGTTGATAGCGGTAACTTTGACTGGACTGCAGATCCTAAAAGACAACCTTTATTCAATGAACCTGATGCGAGTTATGGAGGTGTAGTTTGGGGAAAAGCTGTACCAGAATTAACTGGAGCTAATGTGCCTTTTGCAGTCAGAGCAAGAGTTTGTTTGCTTAGAGATTTAGGTTCAGCTTTAGCACCAGATAATGCTTTTGCAATAATTCAGGGACTTGAAACCGTAGCTTTAAGAATGAAACAACATTGCGAAAATGCTGGAAAAGTAGTTAATTTCCTAAAAAAACATAAAGAAGTTACTAAAGTTATATATTCAACAGAACATGAAAAGAAAATTGCTGATAGAGCTAAACAATATCTTAAAGGTGGAAATGGACCAATGGTTGGTATTGAACTTAAAGGTGGTATTGAAGCTGGGAAAAGATTTATTGAGTCTTTAAAGATGTTCTATCATGTAGCAAACATTGGTGATGCAAGAAGTTTAGCTATACACCCTGCTAGCACTACTCATAGTCAATTGAATGAAAAAGAGTTAGCAGCATCAGGTGTAACCCAAAGTTATGTTAGACTTTGTATAGGTATTGAGCACATTGATGATATTATTGATGATTTAGATCAAGCTTTGAACAAATCATCGAAAGGAAGTTTAAAAGCAGTTAGTTAAATTTTGTATTTAAATAAAAAAAATAGATACTTGAGCTAACTAAAAAAATTGAACTTATTTGGTGCAGAGATGCAACATAAATCTGTGCACCATATAAGACCGTGAAAATACCTAATATAATTTGAAGAATTATAAATATTCCCAAATAGTTAATAGATTTATATAAATCATACATCTTGTTTCTATAAATCTTATAAAAAATTAAAATATAAAAAATTCCTATTAAATAAGCTAAATTACGATGAATAAACTGTACTAGAGAAGGATCACTAAAGGCTGCAACTTCAAATAAATTATTGATATTATTATCATTAGGAAAATAAGAATTACCCATCAGAGGCCATGAATTATAAATCTTACCAGCATCCATACCGGAAACAAAAGCACCAATCGAAATTTGTAAAAAAATTAAAATTAAAAAGAATAAAGGAATGAATACGTTTAGTTTCTTTGTTATATTTCTTGATATATTAATCTTTAAATAATTCCAATAAATTAAAGATAAAATCAAAAAAGCCACAAGTAAATGTATGGATAATCTAAAGTGACTTACATCCACTCTATCAACTAATCCGCTGCTAACCATATACCAGCCGATGAAACCCTGAAAACATATGAGAAAAAATATGAAATATAGATTAAATAATTGAGTGATCTTTATTTTAAAAGAAAAATAAATTAGTGGTATTAAATATCCGAGACCAATCAATCTTCCAAGAAATCTATGTGCCCACTCCCACCAAAAAATAACCTTAAATTCACTTAAAGTCATATTATAGTTTTGTAATTTAAATTCAGGAATTTGTTTATAAAGATTAAAATAAACAATCCAATCGTTCTGGTTAAGAGGTGGAAAAAGTCCAGAAAATAATTCCCACTCTGTTATTGAGAGACCTGAATCAGTAAGTCTTGTTAAGCCACCAACTATTATCATAAAAGATATAATCCAAAACATAACAATTAACCAAATTGATAGCTGATTATTAATTTCTGTATTTGTTGTATACATGTGGGGATAAATATAATAATTTTCCTATTATCCAAATATATAAATGTCGCCTTTAAAAAGAAAAAAACTTAATAAGATAAGATTAAAGCTAGATAAATTAGATAATTCATTAATTAAACTAATAAAACAAAGAACTAATCTAGTAAATCAAGTTTTAAAACTTAAGGATAAAAAAAAAGAAATAATCGATAATAAAAGAATCAAAATAATTTTAAAAAATATAAGAAAAAAATCTCTTGCAAATAAAATAGATCCTAAAATTACCAATCGTATCTGGAAAAATATGATATGGTCTTACATTGATTACGAAAAAAGAAATTTTAAAAAAAAATAACTACTTACTGTGAGGGGGCAGTTTTTTCTCAACAAAAACTTCGTGTTTTCTAGTGCTCGGGTTATACTTACGAGCTGAGAGTTTTACTTTTGCTTTTTCACCGCCAGCTGGTTTTTTTACATAATAAAAAAATGGACTGTCTGGTTTACTTTCAGGTACCAACCTAACTTTTACGTGTGTTTTTTTTGCCATTACTTATAATTTTTTAAATTTTTAACAATTTTAGAAATTTTTAAAACTTTATTTTTAAAATTGTTAGTCCTTATAGAATTATTTGAAATTTCGTCAAGATTTAAAGTATCGTTATTATTTGGATTATCTAGGATTTTTCTAACTCCATTTATAGTCATGCCTTGGTCTTTAAGAAGAAATTTTATTTTTTTTAAGATATCTATAGTCTTTTGATCATAATATCTTCTATTTGAGTTTAATAATTTTGGTTTAACTTGCTTGAACTGTGTTTCCCAAAATCGAATAGTGTGTGTAGAAAAAACTCCTTTATTTTTTGACTTTAACTCTAAAATTTCAGCTACTTCTCCTATTGTTTTGTAAGCATTCTCAGATTTATTAGTCATTTTTATTGTTAATAAATTCCTTAAATTCTTTTGAAGGTTTGAATAAGACAACGTCTCTACTTGAAATAATTTTAGGTTCTCTAGTTTTAGGATTTCTACCAACTCTTGATTTTTTTCTTCTTATGGAAAAAGTTCCAAATCCTGATAATTTGAGTTTTTTTTCTTCTTTCAGGTTAAGTATTATTGTTGACAGAAAATCATTAATCAAATTTTCAGATACTAGTTTTGAAAAACCCAACTGCATATAAATTTGGTTGATTAGGTCTTTTTTAGTTAAATTTATTCTCATTTTTAAATATTAAACTTTATTTTTTCTATTAAATTTCCTTTAACGATTTTATTACAAACATCTAAAGAGTTTGAAAACCCTATAAAGTCTGTACCACCATGACTTTTAACAACCGGTGAGTCTAAACCTAAAAAAATTGCACCGTTATATAGTCTTGGATCTAATCGGTTTTTAAATTTTTTCAAATTATAATAATTTAATATCGAAGAAATTTTACCTAAAAGTGAACCAGTCATTGCATTTTTTAATTCTTTAACAATGAAATTTGCAGTTCCCTCTGCTGTTTTTAGAGCTATGTTTCCAGTAAATCCGTCTGAAATTATCACATTTATTTTACCATCCATAATTTGATTACCTTCAATATATCCAGCAAAATCATAATTCTCTGATTTTTTGTTACTTAATATTTTAAATGTTTCTTTGATAGTTTCATTTCCTTTAAGTTCCTCTGAACCTATATTTAATAAACCAATATTTGGTTTTTTATCTGGGTATAAAGATGTGTAAAGGGATGCACCCATAATTGAAAAATCAAATAAATTTTTGGAACTACATTCAATATTTGCACCTAAATCTAATACAACACTCATCCCATTTTTGTTAGGCCATAAAGCTGATAATGCAGGCTTATCAATATCCTGGATCATCTTGAGATTTAATTTTGCAATTACCAATAAGGCTCCAGTATTACCTGCAGAAATTACAATATCTGCCTCATTTTTTTTAACACTTTCTATTGCTAACCACATACTTGTATCTTTGCCTTTTTTTGCTGCCTCTAAAGGACTATCTGTACTCAGTACAAAATTCTCCGTATGAATTATCTCAAAATATTGATTGTCAATTTCATCTTTAATTAATGAAATTATCTTATTTTTATCACCAAAAATTTTGAAAAAATTTCCTTTATTGTTTTTGTGATTGTGAATAATGCCATCAATAACCTTTTTGGGTGAATTATCTCCGCCCATTGCATCAACTGCAATTTTTATCAAATCAGCCATTACTTAATATTAAATTATTTAATCTTTGGGGTCTATAACTTGACGGCCTTTATACATGCCAGTTTTTAAATCTAGATGGTGAGATAATCTGTATTCGCCTGATTTTTTATCTTCAACAACATTTTTAGCCGAAAATTTCATATTTTTAGCTCTTCTCATTCCAGTCCTTGAAGGAGTTTGTTTACGTTTTGGAACTGCCATAATTATGGGTTAATTACACTTTTTAGATAAGAATTCAAAGTATTTTTTGATAAATTTAAATAATAATTATTGAAATAATCTACTAATTCCTCAATATTATTAAAGTTTTCCAAAAATTTAGATATAATTTCTCTCTTTTTTTTATCTTCTAAATCGTCCCAAAAATGAATGTCAGAAACAATGGCATGAAAAACATTAATATAATCTTTCATTTTTTTATTAATAGATTGATCACCATATCCTATTTCCCTTATACTTAATTCTAGCTGTCTGAAATTAAAATCATATATTTCTTGCAGTTTTTTTTCATTTTCCTCAGATTTGAATACTTTTAAAAAAAAAGCAAAGTGGAATAAAAAAACTAGCAACCTATCATTAAAACTATCTTGTTTACCAAGGCTTTTGTAAAGTTTTTTATTTGTAGTTAATTTAATTAATTTGTTATAAAAATGTATATAATTCATTTCATGAAAATCATTATAATTATTTTAGCAATTTTCTTAACTAGTTGTAAATTAAATAAAATTGTCAATCATCACGGTATTCATAATTTAGAAGCTAAAAGTCAAGAATTATTAATAAACCAAACTAATATAAATCAAATAAAAAGTTTATTAGGTCCACCATCATCAACAAGTTATTTTGATGAAGATATTTTGATATATCTAGAAAGGAAAACCTCTAATTCAAAATTATTAAAACTTGGGAAAAAAAAGTTAATTGCAAATAATGTTTTATTGTTAGAGGTAGATGATAGAGGAATGTTAATTAACAAGGAATTTTTAAATCAGGAAGATTTAAATAAACTTACATTTACAAATAAAACAACGAAAACAATTACCGACCAAGAGTCTTTTGTGTCCAGAGCATTGTCTGGTGTGATTACTAAAATCGATGATCCTCTTGGTAAAAAAAGAGGAACTTTAGGTCAATAGCCTAACCAGCAATTACAGCTAACAATAATAATGCAACAATATTTGTTATCTTAATCATCGGATTAACAGCTGGTCCAGCTGTATCCTTGTATGGATCTCCAACTGTATCACCAGTAACTGCAGCTTTATGAGCTTCTGAGCCTTTACCTCCGTGATTACCATCCTCTATATATTTTTTTGCATTATCCCATGCACCACCACCTGCAGTCATAGAAACTGCAACAAAAAGTCCTGTTATGATTACACCGAGTAACATTGCACCAACTGCTGCTAGAGCCGCAACTTGTCCTCCAATAGAAAGAATTATGAAATACAATACTACTGGTGAAAGAACAGGCAATAATGATGGTATAATCATTTCTTTTATTGCAGCGACCGTTAATAAATCTACTAATTTAGCATAGTCAGGTTTTTGTTTTCTTTTCATTATCCCTGGGTATTTTTTAAATTGTCTTCTTACTTCAACAACCACAGCACCACCTGCTCTACCCACAGCCTGCATTCCCATTGATCCGAATAAGTATGGTAACATACCACCAATTAATAAACCAACAACAACATAAGGGTTCGATAAATCAAAAGTTACCACAATACCTTCTAATGCAGATCCTGCCTCTTTCGAAAAGTGTTTTATGTCCTCTGTATAAGCAGCAAATAAAACTAGAGCACCTAAACCCGCAGAACCAATAGCATAACCTTTAGTTACAGCCTTTGTAGTATTTCCAACTGCGTCCAATGCATCAGTAGTTTTTCTAACTTTTTTATCAAGATTTGACATTTCAGCGATACCACCTGCATTATCTGTTACGGGTCCATAAGCATCTAATGCTACAACCATTCCAGCTAATGCCAACATTGTTGTTACGGCAATAGCAATTCCAAAAAGTCCCGCAATTGAATTGGTAATTAAAATTCCTGCAACAATAATTAAAGCAGGTATTGCTGTCGCCTCCATAGACACAGCTAATCCTTGAATTACATTAGTACCATGTCCTGTTGTAGATGATAAAGCCACTGATTTGACGGGTCTATATCCTGTTCCAGTATAATATTCAGTGATCCATATTAATAAACCTGTTATTATAAGTCCAATGACACCACAATAATATAAATCCTTACCATTAAAAGTTTTATCATTTATTGTATATTCATTTGAAAAACCAATCACATAATCAGTGACAGGCCAAAGAATTAATAATGAAGCTATAGCTGATACTATGAACCCCTTATATAAAGCATTCATTACATTGTTATTTTTTCCAAGTTTTACAAAAAAGGTTCCTATAATTGATGTAATCAAACATGCAGCACCAATTGTCAAAGGGTATACCATCATATTTAAATCTCCCATGAAAAAAATCGATGAAAGAACCATTGTCGCAACAATTGTAACAGCATAAGTTTCAAATAAATCTGCAGCCATACCAGCACAATCTCCAACATTATCGCCAACATTATCTGCAATAACAGCAGGATTCCTTGGATCATCTTCTGGTATACCGGCCTCTACTTTACCAACTAGGTCTGCACCAACATCAGCACCTTTAGTAA
>CACBIY010000012.1 GCA_902539445.1 uncultured Pelagibacteraceae bacterium | reverse complement strand
AGTTGTACATCCATAACCAACCAAATTGAATCCTAATTGATCTAAATATGTATTTAGACCTGCCTTTTCTAAATAATCAGTTACAACTTGAGACCCAGGAGCTAAAGATGTTTTAACCCATGGTTTAACATTCAATCCTAATTCAACAGCCTTTTTTGCAAGTAGTCCAGCTCCAATAAGAACGTTTGGATTAGAAGTGTTTGTACATGATGTAATTGCTGCAATTAATATTGAACCATCTTTAATTTCATAATCCGTATCTTTTACCTTAGAAATTTTATAATCATTTTTATCTGTAGCTTCTTTAAAAACTTTTTTAAAATTGCTTGATGCATCAGTTAAAAGAACTTTATCTTGTGGTCTTTTAGGACCTGAAATTGTTGGGACTACAGTGGACATATCTAAAGAGATTTTATCAGTAAATTCAATTTCGTCACTTGCCCACAAACCTTGTTCCTTCGCATACTTCTCAACTATCGCGACTGTTTCTTTATCTCTTCCAGAAAATTCTAAATATTTTAAAGTTTCTTCATCTATTGGAAAGAATCCACATGTAGCTCCATACTCAGGTGCCATATTAGCAATTGTAGCTCTGTCTGCTAAAGTTAAATTTTTTAATCCCTCACCGTAGAATTCAACAAATTTCCCAACCACTCCTTTGTCTCTAAGCATTTTAACAACTGTTAAGACTAAGTCTGTGGCAGTTGTACCCTCTGGCATTTTTTTTGTAACTTCAAATCCAATGACTTCAGGGATTAACATTGAAATAGGCTGCCCCAACATACCTGCTTCAGCTTCAATTCCACCAACACCCCATCCTAAAACTGATAAACCATTGACCATGGTTGTATGACTGTCTGTTCCAACAAGAGTATCAGGGAATAAATATTTTTCTCCTTTGTACTCTTCTGACCAAACTACTTTTGATAAATACTCTAAATTAACCTGATGACAGATACCAGTTCCTGGAGGAACAATTCTAAAATTGTTAAAAGCGCTTTGACCCCATTTTAAAAAGGAATATCTTTCGCCATTTCTTTTAAATTCGATATCTACATTCTTTTCAAATGAATCTTTTTTGGCTGATTGATCAACTTGAACAGAGTGATCAATAACTAAATCGACTGCAGATAGTGGGTTAATTGTATTTGGATCTTTATTTTTTTCTTTTACAGCTTCTCTCATAGCAGCTAAATCAGCCACTGCTGGTATCCCTGTATAATCTTGGAGTAAAACCCTAGCTGGTCTGTAAGCTATTTCAGTTTTTGATTTTTTTGTATCAAGCCAGTTTTTTACTGCTTCTATTTGTTTTTTATTAACTGATATTTCGTCCTCATACCTAAGTAAATTTTCTAATAAAACTTTTAATGACTTTGGTAATTTTGAAACACCTTCTAAACCGTTTAATTCAGCTTTTTTTAATGAATAATATTTATAATTTTTACCGTTAACCTCTAGGTCAGATAATGATTTGTAAGAATTTTTATTTCCTGGTTTCATATCTTATATATAAAATGTAATTATGCTCAAAAGAAGAAGCACTGACATAACATAATTAAAGTATTTAATAAATTTCTCATTTGTCGCAAATTTTCTAAGATATTTACCAACAAATGTCCAAAAGGTAATGCTTGATAAAGATACTATAAAGGCAAATAAAACAACTTGAGTCGCATAATTAATATAATTTTCTCCATATTCAACATATGTTGAAACAATAATAATTCCAATCAAAACACCTTTTGGGTTCAAAAATTGAAAAATAAAAGTATCTAAAAAAGAAATTGGATTTTCGTTTTTACTTTCTTTAGAAGTTTTTGAGAAACTAATTTTATAAGCTAGGTATATTAAAAATAAACTGCCCAGATATTTCAAAATAGTTTGAATAATTGGAAATAGTTTAAAAACATTAACTAAACCAATTGTCAAAGCAAATACCACAGAAGTAAATCCAAATGTAACTCCAAAAATGTGAGGGATTGTTTTTTTTATTCCAAAATTAAAACCAGAGTAAGATGCGACCACGTTATTTGGTCCTGGTGTATAAGCAGCTACAATCCAAAATAGTGCCATAGATAAAAATTCAGGATGCATACTTATGCTATAGGTAAACCATTATCTGCTTTTTGTGAGGGATGTACTAATGTTACCTTTCCTTCAGAGTCTATCGAGCCTAAAAGTAAAAATTGAGATTTTATACCTGCAATATTTTTTTCTGGAAAATTACAAACACCAATCACTTGTTTACCAACTAAATTTTCCTCATTATAAAAATGAGTAATTTGGGCGGAAGATGTTTTAACACCTATTTCTTTTCCAAAATCAACTTCAACAACTAAAGATGGTTTTCTAGCTTTTTCATTTTTTTTGACTGAAAGTACTGTCCCAAGTCTAATGTCTATTTTCTCAAATATGTCGTAAGTAATTTGTTCTTTCATAAATGAGATATTTATATTAATTATTACTAATGAGTACAGAAGTAAATTTAGATAAATTATACGAAAATTCTATTAAGATTTTATCTGATTTAATTGGATTTAAAACTATTTCTGGAGAGGATAACAATGATTTAATTAATTATTGTGAGAAATATCTAAATGATTTAGGTGCAACTTCATTTAAAACATATGATGATGAAAAAAAAAGAGTAAATCTTTTTGCAACAATAAAAGCAAAAAAATCAAATGGGGTTAAACCAATAATCTTATCTGGTCATACTGATACAGTCCCTGTTTCAAAGAGTTGGAGTACCGACCCTTTCAAAGCAACAATTAAAGAAGATAAACTTTATGGAAGAGGTTCCTGTGATATGAAGGGATTTATTGCATGTACTTTAGCGTTTGCTCCAGTTTTTTCTAAAGTTGATTTAAATAGAGATATTCATTTTTCTTTTACGTTTGATGAGGAAACAGCATGCTTGGGTGCCCCAATATTAATTAAAGAACTTAAAAAAAGAAATATTCAAGATGGAATTTGTATTGTGGGTGAACCTACAAAAATGAAAATCATAGATGCGCATAAAGGTTGTTATGAATATACAACTTATTTTGAGGGATTAGCTGGACATAGCTCGATGCCCCACAAAGGTGTAAGTGCCGTTGAATTTGCATCCAAATACGCAAATAAGTTAATCGAGCTTAGAGAAGAATTAAAAAAAAGAGCTCCAAAGGACTCAATTTTTGATCCTCCTTTTTCAACATTACAAGTTGGAGGAATATTTGGAGGTATAGCTCACAATGTAATAGCTGACAAATGTCGAGTTGAATGGGAGACAAGACCAGTCATTAAAGAAGATGGTGTCTTTTTAAATCAAAAAATAGATGAATATGCAAATGAAGTTTTGTTACCAGAGATGAGAAAAGTTTTTCCTAATTCAAAGATAACTAAGGAAATAATAGGTGAAGTTACAGGTTTCGATCGTATAGATAATTCAGAAGCATGTGAATTAGTCTCAAGTTTGACCGGTGATAATTCTAGAGAAGTCGTATCCTTTGGAACTGAGGCTGGATTGTTTCAAGAAATTGGTATCAGCACAGTTGTTTGCGGACCAGGTTCTATTGAACAAGCTCACAAAGTTGATGAGTTCATTGAACTTAATGAACTTAAAAAATGTTTGAAATTTCTTGATGGAATTAAGAAAAAATCTACTCTTAATTAACTCCATCCACCTACAGATTTAACCTCTAGAAACTCTTCAAGACCATGTTCACCAGCCTCTCTACCAATCCCCGAATGTTTAAATCCACCAAAAGGTGCATCAACAGCAATACCAGCACCATTAACATCAACCATTCCTGATCTAAGTTTTCTAGCAACTCTCTTCACTTTTTCTTTATCTTTGGTTTGAATGTAGTTTGTTAATCCGTAGGGAGTATCGTTTGCAATTTCAATAGCTTCTTCCTCCGTTTCAAAAGGCATTACAGATAAAACTGGGCCGAATATTTCTGTTCTTGCTATTTCCATTTTATTATTAACATCAGCAAATACAGTAGGCTTTACAAAATAACCTTTTTCTAATCCATCTGGTTTGCCTGGGCCTCCAGCTACTAATTTGGCTCCCTCATCAATACCCTTCTTAATTAAAGTTTGTATCTTGTTGTATTGAGTTTCAGAAATAACTGGGCCTATATGCTCTCCCTCTTTTTTTGGATCACCAACCTCAAAATTTTCTGTATACTTCTTTAATCTTTCCACAGCATCATTATACATCGATTTTTCAACTAGCATTCTTGTGGGTGCATTACATGACTGGCCTGAGTTTCTAAAACATCTCAAAGCACCTCTTTCTATTGCATCTGGATCAGCATCTTTAAATATTATATTTGCACCTTTGCCACCAAGTTCTAAACTTACTCTTTTAAAATCTTTTGCAGCATTTTGGGAAATTAATGCTCCTGCTCTAGTTGATCCGGTAAATGAAATCATATTAACGTCAGGATGACTTGTTAATGCATCGCCAGTTGTTGCTCCATCACCATTAACTAAATTAAACACACCTGCTGGAATTTTAGTCTCATCAATAAGCTCAGCTAATATCATTGATGATAATGGAGCTAGTTCAGATGGTTTTAAAACCATAGTGCAGCCAGATGCAATTGCGGGCATTACTTTTAAACAAACCTGATTCATTGGCCAATTCCACGGTGTGATTAATGCACATACGCCTTTTGGTTCATAAATAAGTCTTTGGTTAGGTGCATGTTCTCCTAATGGTTTTTCAAATTCAAAATTTTTTAAATATCTTATAAATGATTTTAAGTGAGCTGCGCCTGTGCCAGCTTGAAGTTTTGTTGCAAAATCTTTTGGTGCTCCCATCTCAATTGTAATCGCATTTGCAATGTCAGCCCATCTTTTCTTATAATTTTCATAAAGTTTTTCTAATAATTTTATTCTCTCCTCTTTTGATGAAAATGCCCAAGAAGTGTAAGCTTTTTTGGCAGCATTCACAGCATCATTTACATCATCTTTATTACCCAATGTTATGACAGCACAATTTTCTTCAGTTGCAGGATCAATTACTTTGATTTCTTCTTTACTTTTTGGTGTTACCCATTTGCCATTAATATAAAAATTTTTTTTATTTTCCATTGGAGATTCCTAACCTTTCTTTACTTTTTTGCAAATAGATTTGTTAACTCATAAACTATAGTAGCAGCCGCAAGTGATGTTACTTCAGCATGATCATAAGCAGGCGATACCTCAACAACATCTGCAGAGACTAAATTCATACCAGACAAGCCTCTAATTACATTAACCATTTCTCTAGTGGTCATACCAGCGATTTCTGGTGTACCGGTGCCAGGTGCAAAAGCAGGATCTAAAACATCGATATCAATTGATAAATATAATGGATTATCTCCTACTCTTTTTTTTATTCTTTCAGCAATTTTATCAGTGCCTTCAGTTTGAAACTCATCACAATGAATTATCTTAAATCCAAAACTTTCATCATTTTTAAGATCTTCTCTGCTATACAATGGACCTCTGATACCAACATGCATTGAAGCATCATCCATAAATAAGTTTTCTTCACGTGCTCTTCTAAAAGGTGTTCCATGCGTATAAGGCGCACCAAAATAAGTATCCCAAGTATCAAGATGAGCATCAAAATGAACTAAAGCAACAGGACCATTATTAATTTTATTTACTGCTTTTAATAAAGGAAACGCAATTGTATGATCTCCGCCTAAACTAATTATACCACCGGTTTTTTTAAGAAGATCCAATGCTCCTTCCTCAATTTGCTTAATTGCTTCATCTATATTAAATGGATTACAAGTAATATCGCCTGCATCCGCAACTTGTTGAACTTTAAAGGGCTCCACATCATAATTTGGATGATAATTTGTTCTTAAATGTCTTGAAGCTTGTCTAATGCTTTGAGGACCAAATCTTGCTCCAGGTCTATAACTTGTGCCTGCATCGAATGGTATCCCGACTATTGCAACATCGCAGTACTCAACATCTCTTAATTCTGGTAGTCTAGCAAAAGTTGATGGGCCGGCAAATCTTGGAACTTTTGTACCACTTACTGGTTGAATGGGTTCTTTGGTTCTTTTTTTTTTCATCACAAAAACTCTATCACATTCTAACAAATTGGAATATCTTCAATAATACTAATTATGAAATTATTAAAGCTCATTTTATTGTATTTATTTTTAGTTTCTCCAACCCAAGCAGATACAATTTACGAATTAATAAAGATTCCAAACCTGGAGATTTATAATCTTAAAACTGAAAACAAATTAAGATACTTGAATGCTAAACAAGCATTTACAATAGGTATTGATAATAATATCAATTGTTTTAAATCATCAAAGCAAGACCTAGATAAGAAATATAAGATTATTGAAAAAAATCTTAATAGATATTCTCAAAACTTTTTGAAAAAAATAAATCTAAAATACATTGTTATGTGTGAAGACTTATCGATCTCAGGTATCAATACTGCTGGGATACCTGATAATGTAATGAAAACTTTAATTGTAGATATTAAATTTAATGATAGATATTTTGAAAGAGTGTTGCATCACGAAGTGTTCCACATAATTAATGATAGTTTCAAAGATATATTTAACCAACAAATTTGGTCTAGTTTTAATCCTAAAGAGTTCAATTATGCAGAATGTTCGACATGTACTAAAAAAATAGGATTAGAAACATATTCTAAAACAGCTGGTTTTATTACTGAATACTCACAATCTACCGCATCTGAGGATATGGCTGAGGTATTTTCTCATTTAATGTATGGGAATTTACCTGCAACGGTTGATCCTATTCTTCAAAAAAAGATTGAATTCATCAAAAAAGGACTCCTAAAAATAGATGAAAATTTTATTTTATGATTGAAAAGATAAAAGCTTCAAAATCTGAAAAAATAATATTTATATTTGTTATAATTTTAGGTTTATTTTCAATTACTTCTTATGTTTTACTTAAAAATAAATGTTTGTTTGTTAAGAATTATGACCCAAATAAAATTAACTTTGAAAATCCAAATAACATAGCAATTTTAAACGTTGAATGTGGAAATGTAATTATAGAATTATATCCAGAAATATCTCCAAATGGAGTAGAAAGATTTAAAACATTAATTAAATCTAATGCCTATGATGATGTAGCATTTCATAGGGTCATTAAAGATAAACTTGTACAAGCTGGTGATGTAGAATTTGGAAAAAAAGGAAACATTGATTATGGAAAAATTGGAACTGGAAAATCTGGTTTAGGTACAATCAAATCTGAAGTTGATAAGGATTTTAACTACACCAAAGGAAGTGTAGGATTAGCTCGATCTTTAAAATATGATACTGAGGACAGCCAATTTTTTATAATTCTTCAGGATGAACCTTTGTATGAAGGAGAATACACACCTATCGGAAAAGTAATATTTGGCTTAGAAGCTTTAGAAAAAATTAAACATTTAAATAAATCTGAATATGTTTTAAGGCCTGACTTTATAAATACTCTTAGATTATTTAATTAACCAAAGGTTTACCGGTAGCAAGAGTATGTTTAATTCTGTCTTGAGTTTGTTTAGTTTCGATTAATCTCATAAAAGCATCAAGTTCCAATTTAAACAAATCATCTTCTGTAAGAGTTTTATCTTTGGTAGTTTCACCACCACTTAAAACATGAGCTAATTCTTTTGCTACAGTCAAACCATGATCCAATATAACTTTATCATTGTAAAGTTTTTCTAAAATTTTGTTCATATCATCAATAACTGCTTTACCAGGTAAATTAAATGTAAGCTCATTTGGTGCTTTAAAGTCCTTGTTTTCATTTAAAATTTTTTTCGATACCTCAAACAAACTATTTCTATTCATAATTCTTTTATTTTCAGGCAATAAGTATTTCAAAGGTTCTGCCTCAACTGGAGACGTAGCTGTTCTACCATAGCCAATTATATCAAATACTTTTAAGGGTGCATATTTTGGGTCTTTCTTAGCCTCTTCAGTATTTAACCATCTAGCCAGCATTTCTTTACATCCGCCTCCAGCTGGAATTAATCCAACAATAGTTTCTACCAATCCGATTACAATATTTGTATGTGAGGCTACAAAATTACTTTGTACTAAAACTTCAAAACCTCCTCCCAAAGTTAATCCTGATGGTGCAGATATAACTGGGTATTTAGAGTACTTAAGATGTTTGCAAGTTTCTTGAAAATATTTAATAAATTTTTCTATCGATTTAAAATCATTTTTATTAGCAAATTCCATAGTATAGGTCAGGTTAACGCCAGCAGAAAATTGCATACTCTCATTAATTATTATTAAAGGTTTATCAGTTGCTTTCTTAAGTGCATCCATTGAGTCATAATCGAGTGCATTAGCTTTAGTCGTAAACTCAACAATATTAAAATCATTAAATCTATAAATTGCAGCTGAACTGTTACCATCAACACTTGAGGCAGTTTTCTTGATCTTTCCTAAAGTTTCAATTGATGTGTACTTTTGCCTTTCACCATAAAAATTTTCATCTTTAGAATTAGATAAATTTTCTAAAAAATTATTACCTTTATATTCATCAACTTTATCAAAGAAATTTTTTACACCAATTTCTTCTAACATCTCAAAAGGTCCTTTCGCCCAGTTAAATCCAAGTCTCATTGCCTCGTCTATGTCGTTAAATTCTTTAGTAATCCCAGGAACTAGAGATGAAGCATATTTTATTATCTTGGATAGTACTGACCAAGCATAGTCTCCATACTTATCTTTTCTATTAATTAGAGCCTTTAAATCTACCTTATCAGACTTAATGTCTATTTTTTGACTTGTTGAATACTCGCCAGTTTCAAGATTAATAGCTTCCATAATTTTTCCATTATCAGTCTTCTTCATTCTGTAGAATCCACCTTTGCCTTTTCTCCCGGTATATCCAGTTTCAATTAATTTTTTAACTAATGGAATTTCTTTAGCAACCTCATGGAACTCATCAGATTTTGGAAGTTCTTTGATAAAACTTTTTAAAACATCCGCCATTAAATCTATTCCAATCAAATCATATAATCCAAAAACTCCTGTTTTAGGTATACCCATAGGTCTTCCAAAGATTGCATCTGCTTCCTCTACAGAAAGTTTCATCTTAAATGCTTCAGTCATTGCAATTTGCATTGCATACACACCTACCCTATTTCCTAAAAAACCAGGGGTATCATTACAAACAATTGCTCCTTTACCTAACTCAACTTCACAAAATTCTTTTAATTGATTGATTTTATTTAAATCATTGTCTTCATTCTTAACTATTTCTAAAAGACCCATGTATCTAACAGGATTAAAAAAATGAGTGATGCAAAAATCTTTTTTTTGATCTTTATTTAAGTTTTGAGATAAAACTTTGATTGGGATTGAAGAAGTATTTGAAGAAACTATTGCTCCATCTTTCCTGCTTTCAAAAATTTTATCATAAATTTGATGTTTAATATCAATTCTCTCAACCACTGCCTCGACAATCCAATCAGCATTTTTAACCACATCAAAATCATCAGATATATTTCCAACTTTAATATTATCAATTTTGGTTTTATCAATTAATAAAGGTGGTCTTGATTTATGTATTCGTTCTCTAGCATTTTGACTTATTTCAGTTTTTAAATCTAAAAGTGTGACAGGGATATTGGCATTACAGAGATGTGCAGCTATACCGCTACCCATTGTACCTGATCCAATAACTACTACATTCTTAATTTTCATTTGATTATTTTACTATCGATTAATCCCTCTAAGCCTCTCTGATCGTCTTCTTAAAAGCTCAGCGGTTACTAGTATTAATGTTGATAGTATAATTAAACAAGTCGCAACTGCTAGAATTGTTGGACTTAATTGTTCTCTTAAACCTGTCCACATTTGAATTGGAATCGTTGTATTTTCTAATCCTGCTAAAAATAAAACAACAACAACTTCATCAAATGAAGTCACAAAAGCAAATAATCCACCTGAAATAACTCCTGGTAATATTAGTGGCAACGTAATTTTCATAAAAGTATTTACTGGATCACTACCTAAACTTGCAGCAGCTCTAGTTACACTGTGATCAAATCCTGAGAGTGTAGCAGTAACCGTGATAACAACAAAAGGTGTTCCTAAAATTATATGAGCAAGAACAATACCTGTGTGTGTAGCTGCTAAACCAGCTTTTGCCATGAAGAAAAATATTGCAACACCTGAAATAATTAAAGGTACAATCATTGGAGAAATTAAAACAGCCATTATCAGACCTTTGTAAGGCATGTGCCTGCTGCTCAAACCTAAGGCAGCAACTGTTCCTAGTATTACTGAACCTATTGTTGCAAAAATTGCAATTATGAAACTATTCTTCGCAGCTAATCCCCAAGGATTTTTAGTTCCATAGATCATATCTTTATACCATCTTAAAGAAAAGGCATCAGGGTCAAGGCTTTTCATCCCATCAGAGAAACTTAAAAATTCTTCTGCGTTGAAAGATAATGGAAAGATTACAAATAAAGGAGCAATAAGAAAAAAGAAAACTGCACCACAAATTGTTAAATAGATATAATGCCAAATTCTATAATGTGGTTCTGTATATTTTGGTAAAGCCATATTAATTATCCTAATTTGATATTATCTATTCCTACTATTTTGTTATAAAGCCAATAAATCACCAACACTCCACTTAACAACATTAATCCCATTGCAGATGCGAAACTCCAGTCAAGGGTGCTTTTCATGTGAAAGGCAATCTGGTTACTAATTAAAGTTCCAGATGCACCACCAACTAAGGCTGGTGTTATGTAATATCCTATCGCTAAAATAAATACTAATAAACATCCTGCACCTATTCCGGGTATTGTTAGTGGGAAGTAAACTTTCCAAAATGCTACAAATGGTGTTCCACCTAGTGATTTTCCAGCTCTCATTAAGCTTGGTGAGATAGTTTTCATTACACTGTATAATGGGAGTACCATGAAGGGTAGCAAGATTTGTGTCATTGCTACATAACTTCCTGTTTTGTTGTACATCATCTCAGGCCTATTATCATCTGCTACCAATCCTATTCCAACAAAGAAATCATTTACGATACCTTGTTGTTGCAACAAAATCATCCAACTGGCAGTTCTTACGAGTAATGAAGTCCAAAACGGGAGCAGCACGCAGATCATTAATAAATTACTATATTTCATTGGCAGAGTAGCTAACAAATGGGCTATTGGATAAGCCATCAAAAAACAAAAGACAGTTACAAAGAAAGCAATTTCCAAAGTTCGCAACCACAACACTCTGTGAATTCTTCTGTCCTCCTCAACACTTACTATTTTCCCTTCCTCATTTACATACATATCCATTCCTTTTAGATATTTTTGACCTGTAAATTCAGGGGCTCTTCTTTGAATTGCTCTCCAGTACTCAACATCAGCCCATCTTTTGTGTACTGCCATTATTTGTTCTTTATAATTTCCCTCTTCAAATTTTTTAGATGCTCTTCTTAATTTTTTAATAATACTTTTGAATCCATTTTTCGTATAATTTAACTGTGTAGATAATTTACCTTCACGTTTATCTTCAACTAATTTTATAAAATCTTCATGAAAAGCTGCAAAAACCTCTTCCTCGGGCAACTCTTGTCCGTCCCAATTTTCCATTGCTTTAAAAGTTTTTGGAAGCATTTGTGTTACCATTTTATCGTCGATACTTCTGAACAACATGTCACCTATTGGAAAAACATAGGTAATAATTAAGAACAATAATAAAGGGGCAACAAGCAAGAAAGCTTTGATCTTATTTTTTCTCTCAGCTTTTTTAAGACTTACCTCTAAGGGTATTCCGTCTGTAGTTAAAATCTGATTTGTTTCTGAGCTCATAAATAAAAAGGGCGGTTATAAATAACCGCCCTTAAATTATAATATATAATTAAGTTCTTTAAAACTTAAATTATAGACCAGCTTTCATAGCTTCCCATTTTTCACCAAGCTCTGTTCCGTTATCAGCCCAGAAAATTGGATCTACTAGGAAGTAGTTTTTAGTGTTAGCTGGTGCAGTTGGCATTTGTGGTACCATGTTAGTCTTACCATCTTTATACCAAGGCTCACCTTTTTCCATAATACTAATTGAAGACTTTCTCCAAGGAGCATATGCAATGTATTTAGCACTTCCTGCTAACATTTCAGAACTAGTCATCATAGCTAAAGCTTTTTTAGCCATACCATTAGCATCGTTTGGTCCACCTTTAACTTGCACGAAATATTCGTAGTCAAGACCTTGGCCATCCCAAACTTGTTTGATTGGTGCACCTTCTCCAATTTCAGCATTGAAGAATCTACCATTCCAACCAGTAGCCATTACTACTTCACCTGATACTAACAGTTCTGGTGGTTGAGCACCTGCAGACCAAAATACACATCCACCTTGTGGATCTGTACATAATTCTTTGATCTTGTTCATTGCTCTTTCAACACCTTTTTCTGTTTCTAAAGCTTTGTAGATTTTTGCTCCGCCTTTACCTGGCTTGATACCATCTGCAGCTAAAGCAATCTCTAAATTAGTTAGAGCGCTTTTGTAGATAGCTCTTTTTCCAGGGAATTTCTTTGTGTTAAAGAAATCTTTGATAGTCTTTGGAGTACCTTTAACGTTTTCAGTGTTATAAGCGTAGTTCCAAGAATATAAAATATTTCCTACAGCACATTTACTTGGCATTGCAGTAAAGAAATCTTTACTTGCTGGAGTTCCATCTGGAGCTGGTGGGAAGTCTTTGTCAAAATCAAATTCAACAAATAATCCTTCATCACATCCAGTGATAGTATCCATTGCAAACACGTCGATTATATCCCACGTGATCTTTCCAGCTTCTTTTTGTGCTTTGATTTCTGATAAACCACCTGAATAGTCAACCCAAGCAATGTTAATGCCTAGTTTTTTAGCAGTCGGATCACCATATCCTAACTTTTGAGACTCAGTATAAGCCCCACCCCAAGACACTGCAGTAACTGTTGTTGCGAATGCTGAAGTAGTTAGTGAAAGTACAAAAGAAATAGCTAGTAATATTTTACTTAGTTTTTTCATTTTTCCTCCGTTTAAACGTTTAAAAAGCTAATTAAAACAACTTCAGGGAAGAGAGTCAACATCCCTTTTTATCTACTTATTCAATAATTGTGGAATGTCTATTTTGGGTCAAGTGCCCGAGCGTCATCACTGTTCCATCCAATATTTATCTCATTGCCAAGTTTGATATCTAAGTTAGATGAACTATTTGGAACTTTTAAAATAAACTCTGGGTTGCCTAAAAGATTTATTCTTACTCTTGTATGGTCCCCATGGTAGATTACTTCTTCTATTTTTCCTTTATGAAGATTATCCATTTTTGTACTTGGATTAATCAAAGCTCGTTCTGGTCTTAAAGAAACAGTAGTCCGCTCTCCTTTACCTTTGACTGAGATTGGATTAGCTAATATTTCTGCATTTGCTAATTTTACTTTACACTTTCCTCCAGAAATATCTGAAACTTCACCACCAAAAGTATTATTTTCTCCAATAAACTCAGCGACAAATGAATTTACAGGTTTCTCATATAATTCATCAGGACTTGAAAGTTGTTGAACTTTACCATCATTGAACACTGCTATACGATTTGACATCGTCAAAGCTTCACTTTGGTCATGAGTAACATAAACAACTGTAACACCAATACTTTCATGAATATGTTTAATCTCATATTGCATACTTTCTCTTAAATTTTTGTCTAAAGCTCCTAAAGGTTCATCCATTAAAACTAGTTGTGGATCAAAAACTAATGATCTTGCAACGGCTACCCTTTGTTGTTGTCCACCTGACAATTGACCTGGCATCCTTGCAGCGAAACCTTGAAGGGATACCATTGATAATGCTTTATCAATTTTTTTATCAGCTTCATCTTTTGGAATTTTTCTAACTCTTAATGGAAAAGCTAAATTTTCATACACAGTCATGTGTGGGAATAAAGCATAATTTTGGAACACCATTCCAATTCCTCTTTTGTGAGGAGGTATACTGGATATGGCTTTACCATCTAAATAAATTTCACCGTTAGTTGGTGTTTCAAAACCTGCTAACATCATTAAGCAAGTAGTTTTACCAGAACCAGAGGGTCCCAACATTGTAATGAATTCTCCTTCAGCAATATCTAATTGAAGGTCTTTAACAACTAAGACTTTACCATCGTAGCTTTTATCGACTTTATCAAATTTAACGAAATCTTTTTTTGATGCCATAATTTAAAGAACTTTAAAACATTTGTGAGAATAAATATCAACCTTTAATAATTAGCTTTTAACGTGAAGTTCTCTTGAGAAATTACAAAATAATTCTGAACCTTTATCAGTTACTCTAATAGCTTCTGATGCCTCAACTCCCCAATTTCCAAATTGCATTACTGCAATCATATGAAAGGTAACGTTGGGCTGTAATAATGTTTTGTCACCTTTTGAAATATTTAAAGTATGTTCTCCCCAATCAGGTGGATAACCTATCCCGATTGAATAGCCAGTTCTTGAAGTTTTCTCAATTTTATATTTATCTAATATTTTCCAAAAAGCTTGCGCAACATCATCAGCCGTATTTCCTGTTTTAACTTTATCTATACCCGCTTGAAGTGCCTCGTTAGTTTTTTTCATTGTATCAATTTTTTTTTGGTCGGGTTTTCCAAGTAAAACTGTTCTGGCCATTGGACAATGATACTTTTTATTTACGCCAGATAATTCTATAATTGTGGCTTCTCCTTCAACAAACTTATCCTCAGACCAAGTTAAATGAGATGCAGAAGTTCCTTTTCCAGTTGGAAGCATTGGCACTATTGAGGCATAATCCCCTCCAAATTCTAAAGTTCCTTTAACTAAAGTTGACCATATTTCTGAAACAGCATCACATTGTCTTACACCTGGATTAATAGCCTCAAATGCTTTTTTCATACCCAGTTGAGTGATCTGCGCAGCTGCTTTCATATATTTGATTTCAGCGTCTGACTTAACAAGCCTAACCCAATTTACTAATCGTTTGCTATCTAACAATTTTGCATTAGGTAATCCTTGTTTTATTTTTTCATAACAATAAGCGGTAAAATAATGACTATCCATTTCAACGCCTATAGATAATTTATCCCATTTTTTTTGCTTTATTAAATCTACTAAAGCATCGTAAGGATGTAGCGGCCAAGTGTGAATATATTTTTCATGATACTTAACAATATTTTCATCTTTCAAATAAGTTTTTATATAAGCGCCACCAGCATCTTGATCTCTAACAAAACAAATCGGTTCGTCAGCATTAGCATGAACAATCACACATTGTGCATAATAAAAAGACCATGCATCATAGCCAGTTAGATAATTCATATTTGAAGGGTCTTGTGAAATCAAAATTTCAATACCTTTATCTTGCATTGAATTTTGAACTTTTTTTAGTCTAGATTTGTACTCTTCAATTGAAAAATTCATCAACTAATTATTAAACAACAACCCATAACCATCAACCTTATTTTGATTATCAATTTGTTTAAGCGTGTCCCAAATTAAGGTTTGATTACTTGATAATATTACCTTACCTAGTTTTTTTTCGATGTCATTTATAATTGATAATACTGGGAGTGCTGTGCAAGATACAAACAACGCATCACTATTTGACAAGTCTTGTTTAACTAAGACATCAAATAAATGTTGTGGATCAACTTTGCCTATATCTAAATCAGAAGCTATATCAAAATAAGATAATTCAGAAATTTCTATTTTTTCATTCTTAAAATAATTAATGACCGATTGATTAATCTCGTCGGTATATGGAGTAAATATTGAAACCTTATTTATCTTAAGTGTTTTAAGAGCATTTATAGCAGAAGTAATAGGTGTTGTTACTTTTGTATTAGGTTTTGCTAAATTTACTTTTTCATAGATTGATTGATAACCTGCAGCAATAGTTCCTGATGTACATCCATAAGCAACACAATCTAATTTTTGATCTGGTAAAATATTTTTGGTCACTTCGGGAATATCATCTGCCATCTTTTTCAAGGTTTCATTTGTAAGAGGATTGTAACAATTTATTCTATTTGAATACAAATCTATATCTTTACCATAAATTATATCATTAAAATCTTTTTCAATTCTAAAATCGCTAGCTAAAGTTATTAAACCTATTCTTGGATTATTTTTTTTAATAAATTTTGGCTCTATTTTATTCAGTTTCATTTTGAAAAAGAATGTTTAGCTTTAGGAAATTGTTTTTTTAATACTTCAGATTTAAATTTTTTCACACCGTTTTCGATCAACTTTGTTATATCCACAAATTTTTTAACAAATTTTAATTTACTTTGACTTAATCCTGTTAAATCATCAATTACTAAAACTTGACCATCACAATTGACTGAAGAACCAATTCCTATAGTTGGAATCTTTATATGGTTAGAAATTTTCTTTGATAACTTTGTTTCTACACATTCTAATACAATAGAAAAAACTCCAGCATTTTCTAAAAGTTTAGTGTCTTTAAGTAATCTTTCACTTTCCTTTAGTTTTTTTCCTTTGAAGGTAAATTTTTTATCTGTCTGAGGTAATATTCCAACATGTCCCATAACTGGTATTTTATTTTTAATTAATCTTTTAACGATAGGAATTATCTTTTTTCCCCCTTCTAACTTAACAGCATCACATTTAGTTTCTTTCATAACTAATTTTGAATTCTTCAAAGCTTCGCTTGGATTTCGATATGTATTATAAGGCATGTCAACAACCATTAATGATTTCTTAATACCAAGTCTGACGCTTTTAGAATGATTAATCATGGTTTCTAAAGTTACTTGCTTAGTGGACTTGAAATTATACAAAACTGATCCTAATGAGTCCCCAACCAATACTAAATCACAATGTTTATCAAGGATTGTTGCAACATTTTTAGAGTATGCCGTAAGACAAATAATTTTTGATTTATTTTTTTTATTAAGAATTTTTTTAATCTTTTTATTCATTTACTCTAATTCGATTGTACTCGGTGGTTTCGAAGTTATATCGTAAACTACTCTATTAATCCCTCTAATACTATTCACTATTTTATTTGAAATTTCTTGTATAAATGATTTTTTAAATTCATAAAAATCTGCTGTCATACCATCTTCAGATGTTATTGCTCTAAGCAAACACAAATACTCATAAGTTCTATTATCACCCATTACGCCAACTGTTTTAACTGGGAGTAAAGCTGCATAAGCTTGCCAAATTTTATGATATAGATTGTGATCTCTCAAAGCTTGTATAAAATAATGATCAGCTTCTTTTAAAATATTAATCTTTTCTTTAGTTATTATTCCTGGCATTCGTATTGCTAGTCCAGGTCCTGGAAAAGGATGACGAGAAATAATTTCTTTGCTTAAGTTTAGTTCTAATCCTAGTTTTCTAACCTCGTCTTTAAATAAAAATTTTAGTGGCTCAACTAATTTAAGTTTCATTTTTTTGGGTAGACCTCCAACATTATGGTGAGATTTTATTTTTGATGTTTGACTACCAGTAACTGATTTACTTTCTATTAAGTCAGGATAAAGAGTTCCTTGAGCCAAAAATTTTACATTTTTAATTTTTTGGGCATAACGCTCAAATATTTTTATAAATAAATTTCCTATTATCTTTCTTTTCTTTTCAGGATCTGAAATATTTGATAGTTTTCTTAAAAACTCTCTCTCAGCATTCACGTATGTAAGATTAATCTTTAATTTTTTTTTAAATGTTGCAACAACTTGTTTTTCCTCATCTTTTCTTAAAAGCCCAGTGTTAACAAAAATACAATGTAAATTTTTACCAATGGCTTTATTTAATAGTTGCGCAACTACACTACTATCTACTCCCCCTGATAAAGCACAAATGACTTTATTATTTCCTACCATTTGTCTTGCATCTTTTATCAATTTTATTTTTTGATCTTTAGAAGACCAATTTTTTCTCATTTTACATATTAAGAATATAAAATTACTTATTAGTTTTTTTCCATTTTCTGTGTGGGTCACCTCTGGATGAAATTGGACTCCATAATAATTTTTAAATTTATTTTCAACTACTGCAAATTTAGAATTCTGGCTTGAGGCAATTACCTTAAAATTTTTGGGTAATTTTGAAACTTGATCAGCGTGACTCATCCAAACTTTAATTGACTTTTTTTTCTTAAATAAATTTTTAATTAAAAGACTATTATTTTTTTTTGTAATATTAGCTAAACCAAACTCTCTATGTTTAGACTGTTTTACTTTTCCACCATTTAAT
>CACBIY010000011.1 GCA_902539445.1 uncultured Pelagibacteraceae bacterium | reverse complement strand
ATCAATTTTATTGTCAAATCTCATTAGAGTATTAACAAAAACTACCAGCTTCTCAAAAGTTTGCGTTGGATTTTGAACCATATCCTCGTATCTAATTGTAACTCTTCTAAAAGACTTATTACCTAACCAAGATCGGTAATTAATTCTCCACGAGTTGACAATATTTGTTTTTGCATAGTTTTTCAGATGTGGATAGTCTTCTAATACTTTATTTTCGTCTTGCATAAATTTTAGTGCTTCATCATAAGAATCTAAGTCATTATGATTTTTAACTGAAGTGATTACATTTCTGGGATCTCTGATGACATAAATAACTCCAAGGGAGTATTCGGGCTTTGTAAAGTCGTTTCCAAAAGCGGTAATTAAAGAATTGTGCGTTTTTAAAAACTTCACTTTTTTTTGGTCACGAATATCTTTTTGTGAAGTTTCCCAGTGTTTGTGTATCTCACCCTGTTTAACTTTTTCTTTAAAAAATTGTTTATTTGGATAATCTTCTATTAAATTTAACTTATTAATATCAAAGATTCCATTTTCACAAAAATAGTAAGCGGTTAGGAAAGATCTGACCCAAGTATTTCCACTTTTTGGATATGAGGCAATCCAGATAATCATATTTATTTATTAAACTAGGTATTATTTATTTCAACTTAAATGTTATTTTTGATGAACTAAAGTTGAATTTATTAACTTTTCCAAAAATCTTTCGCCTTTTGAAAAAATTTTTTAATACTTGGATTAGATTTATCATTTTCTATTTCCCTAAATTTTTCTAAAAGACTTCTTTGTTCTTTATTTAAATACACTGGGACTTCAGTTTTAATTTGAACGTATAAATCCCCAAAATCCCCTCTACGCATAAAAGGCATACCTTTACCCTTAAGCCTAAATTGTTTACCATCTTGAGTTCCGTCAGGTATCTTTATTTTTGCTTTTTTACCATCAATCGTTGGTATCTCTATTGTTGTACCAAGCGCAGCATCTGCTATGGAAATTGGAAACTCAAAAAATAAGTTTACATCAGATCTTTTAAATAATTCATGAGATTTTACGTTTATAAATAAATATAAATCACCGCTAGCACCACCTCTTGTCCCCGCCTCACCTTTGCCAGCAAGTCTAATTCTTGTGCCATCATCAACCCCTTTTGGGATCGTCACAGATACTTTTTTTGAGGTTTGAGTATTCCCTTGTCCATTACAATCTGAGCAAGGATTAGTTATTTCCTCTCCACTTCCAGCACATTGAGGACATGTTTGTTGAACTGTAAAAAAACCTTGATTAGATCTTACTCTACCGTTTCCACCACAGTAAGTACATCTGTCAGGGCTAGACCCAGGTTTAGATCCATTTCCCTTACATGTGTTACATTTTTCTGATGTTGAAAATTGTATATTTTGCTTCTTACCAGCGTAAGCTTCTTCTAATGTAATAGATAAATCATATCTTAAATCTGAGCCTCTATTATTTGAACTTCTTCCTCTAGAACTTCTTCTTCCACCACCGAAATCACCAAAAAAATCTTCAAATATGTCTGAAAAATCTGCACCACTGAAACCTCCAAAACCACCAAATCCACCTTGTCCACCACCACCATTTTCAAAGGCAGCATGACCAAAATTGTCGTAATTTTCTTTTTTAGATTTATCAGATAAAATGCCGTAAGCCTCACTCGCTTCTTTAAATTTTTCTTCAGCTCCTTTATCACCAGGATTTTTATCTGGATGATATTTTACAGCTAACTTTCTATATGCAGATTTTAATTCTTCAGGGGATGCACTTTTATTTACACCGAGGACGTCATAATAATCTCTTTTTGCCATTTAATACCCCGGACAGATAAATGTATGTTAAGCGCTTTTTTCTTTATTCTCGTCTTTCACTTCCTCAAAATCAGCATCAACAACATTATCCTCTTTTTTTCCCTTATCATCTTTACCATCATCTTTATCAGAGTCTGGTTTTGTATTTTGTTGTGATTTATATATTGCTTCTCCAAGTTTCATTGAAGCTTGAACTAGTGCCTCAGTTTTTTTCTTAATTTCATCTGTGTTTTCACCTTTAAGAGCCTCTTTTAATTGACTTGAAGCGTCTTCAATAGCTTTTTTGTCGGCCTCAGACACTTTAGAACCATGCTCTTTAAGATTTTTATCTGTAGAATGAATCAAGGTATCTGCCTGATTTCTTACATCTACAGACTCTCTTTTCTTTTTGTCAGCTTCTTTATTGGCTTCAGCATCTTTTACCATTTTCTCAATCTCATCATCACTTAAACCACCTGAAGCTTGAATTTGAATTTTTTGCTCTTTTCCAGTGCCCTTATCTTTCGCTGAAACATTAACAATTCCATTAGCATCAATATCAAATGTAACTTCAATTTGAGGAACACCTCTTGGTGCAGGTGCAATTCCAACAAGTTCGAAATTTCCTAAAATTTTATTATCAGCTGCCATCTCTCTTTCACCTTGTAACACCCTAATAGAAACAGCGGGTTGATTATCCTCAGCAGTTGAGAACACTTGGCTTTTTTTAGTAGGTATAGTTGTGTTTTTTTCAATTAATTTTGTAGAAACTCCACCTAAAGTCTCAATACCTAAAGAAAGAGGTGTTACATCTAATAATAATACATCCTTAACGTCACCTTGAAGAACACCTGCTTGAATTGCAGCACCCATTGCTACAACTTCATCAGGGTTAACACTTTTATTAGGCTCTTTCCCAAAGAAATTTTTAACTTCCTCGATTACCTTTGGCATTCTAGTCATACCACCAACCATTACAACTTCATCAATTTCATTGGCAGTGATACCAGCATCTTTCAATGCAGTTTTACATGGTGGCATTGTTTTGGCTATAAGATCTTCAACAAGCGCCTCAAGTTTTGCTCTTGTAAGTTTTAAATTAATATGTTTTGGGCCAGTTTTGTCAGCGGTAATAAATGGCAAATTAATATCAGTCTGTTCAGCTGAAGATAATTCAATTTTAGCTTTTTCTGCTGCTTCTTTTAATCTCTGAAGAGCAAGTTTATCTGATTTCAAATCTATTCCGTTATCTTTTTTAAATTCCGCAATTAAATATTCAACTACAGAATTATCAAAATCTTCACCACCTAAGAATGTATCTCCATTGGTTGATTTAACTTCAAAAACTCCATCGCCAAGTTCAAGTATTGAAACATCAAATGTTCCACCTCCCAAGTCATAAACTGCAATTTTTTTATTTTGTTTTTTATCTAAACCATAAGCTAATGATGCAGCAGTAGGTTCATTTATAATTCTTAAAACTTCAAGACCTGCAATTTTTCCAGCATCTTTTGTTGCCTGTCTTTGAGCATCATTAAAGTATGCAGGTACAGTAATTACAGCTTTTGTAACAGCTTGGCCTAAATATTTTTCTGCCGTTTCCTTCATTTTTTGTAAAATAAAAGCTGAGATTTGAGAAGGAGAGTATTTTTCCCCTTTAGATTCTATCCACGCATCTCCTTTTTCTGAGTTGACAATTTTAAACGGAGCAGCTTCTATATCTTTTTTAACAGTTGGGTCATCAAAGTTTCTTCCAATTAGTCTTTTAACTGCAAAAATAGTATTTTCAGGATTGGTTACAGCTTGTCTTTTAGCTGGTTGACCTATTAATTTTTCTTTTTCATCAGTAAATGCAACAACTGATGGTGTTGTTCTAGCACCTTCTGCATTTTCTAAAACTTTTGCTTGGCTTCCTTCCATTATAGCCACACAAGAGTTGGTTGTTCCTAAATCTATTCCAATAATTTTACTCATAATTGTTAATTCTCCTCGTCATATAAGTGTTATTTTTAATTCTACAAGCTGTTCCAATCATTATTTAGTCTTCGAATTCTCTTTAGTTTCCTCTGTTTTGGCTGTTTTTTCTTGAGTTTTCTTGGCTACACCAACTAAAGAAGGTCTTAGTAATCGATCTTTGATTGTGAAACCTTTTTGAATTTCTTGAATTATAGTTCCCGGCTCTTTTGTATCATCCTCAATTTCCATCATCGCTTGATGAAAGTTTGGATCTAATTTTTTATTTAAACTATCAATCTGTTTAATATCATTCTTGTTAAATATGGATATTAAATCTTTATGAATTATATCAAAATGTTCTAAAGTTTTTTTAAGCGCTTCAGAGTCTTTCAATTTTTCATCACTCTCTAAAATACTTTTGGATCTTTCAAAATTATCTATAAGGCTTAGTGCTTCTTTAGCAAATGAAAAACCACCGTATTCAAAAGCATCTTCCTTCTCCTTCTCAAACCTTCTTCGTTGATTTTCCATTTCAGCAAATGCTCTAGCTAGTTTATCCTCAAGCTCTAGAATCTTTTCTTCTGGTGTTAATTCTTTTTTGTCTTCTTCCTCTTTTTTATTGTGATCGTCCGTTTGATCCTGAGGCTTAGTGGATTGATTATTTTCTTCCTTAGCTAAATTTTCGTCTTTGATATTTTCTTTTTGTTCTTTTTCCATAGAAGCTTATATGGTAAGAAATTTAAGAATTTCCAGATGTTAAAAAAAAAAATATCAAAAATATTAATTGGCACAAATAACAAAGGAAAACTTAGAGAAATTAAGAGTTTATTGCCAAAATCAATTAAGATTTTCTCTACATCAGATTTTAATCTTAAAAGCCCAGCAGAAAACGGACAAACGTTTAAGGAAAATTCAATAATTAAATCTAAGTATTTTTCAAAAAAATCTAATTTAGTTTGTATTGCTGATGACTCTGGTCTTGAAATAAATTGTTTGGATAAAAAGCCTGGAATCTTTTCAGCCAGATGGGCGGGATCCAAGGGGGATTTTAATAAAGCAATTAAAAGAGTATATAAAGAGTTAGATAAAAAAGATAAGAACTGGAGAGCTAAAAAGATTAAAGCAAGATTCGTATGTGCGTTGTCAATTTGTTATTTAGATAAAATAATCGCAAGTGTCATAGGAAAAATTGAGGGCTCTATTTCAAACAAAATTAGGGGAAAAAATGGTTTTGGATATGATCCAATTTTTATTCCAAAAAAAAAGAAACAAACTTTTGGTGAAATGAAGTTTTCTAATAAATGTAAAATTGATCATAGATCAATTGCATTTAAAAAAATTAAAAAATTTCTTTAAGTTTACCATTATTAATTTCATAAAAATTTAGTTGGTGATTTATCTTATTATCTTTAATTTCAAAAACTCCTATTTTCCCTTTAAACGTATTTTGGGTTTTAAACGATTTGTTTATTTCTAAAGCTTCATTTTTAAGTGACAGATAATATATTAATCCAACTAAATCATAACTCAGTAATGATAGATAATTTGGTTTATAATCAAATTTTTCAAAAAATTTATTAGTAAACTCATCCAAATTTTGTTTGTTAATCGAAGGATAATAAATTGGTTGTAAATTTTGTTCTTTTAACAAACTTTCATCAAACCACTGGTTTAAAGTAATTATATATTTATTTTTTGGTGATACATCAGTATACAGTAATGAAGTGATAACACTTTTTAAACTCTCATCAAAATCTGTAATTATAACAGAATCAAATTTTACTTTTCCAAGAGTGTATTTTTTTTCAAGATTTTCTATAATTTTTTCTTTATTTGGATCATCAGAATTTTCAACTCGTGATATTTCATCTAATAGATTTTGTTTTCTTATTCCGTAATTTGTGATTTTTTCTATTTGCTTTGTTAATTTAGTAGGATCAATATCATAGTTATATTGTTTAAAAAATTTTATCTTTGACTCTTTAATTCCTTTTTTAATTTCTAGGCCATAACTTAAATTTGGGACTAAAAAAATTGTTTTTTTTAACTCACTCGTTTCCAAAAATTTTTTAATTGTATTCAATTGTGAAGATGAGTTAATGCCACTGCTTATGATATTTTTATGAAGATTTAAAGTTTTGTTAGTTAAAGATAAAAAAGTGATATTTTTTACTTTATCTAAAAATAATAAGTTTTTATGAAAAACTGGTCCGATAACTAATGATATTCCCATTTTCTCAAATTCAAGAGCTGATCGTAAAGTCATATCGGGATCTGACCTGGTGTCCTTAGGATATATTTCAATGTTATTATCTTTTATGTCAATTAAGGCCATCCTAATGGAATTGAGTATTTGTTTTCCTAAAAACGAGTCTTCTCCGGATAGTGGAGCTAATACTCCTATTTTGATTTTTGTTTCTTCAGAATATGAAACTGATGTTTCAAACAATAAAACAAAAAATATAGAAAAAAGAATTTTAAAAAATTTATTCATTTAATGATTTATATAATTTTAGTATTGTATAATTATGACTGTAAACCCTAAATTTCAAAATAAAGAAATTAAAAAAGGTCTGTATATAATACCCACTCCGATAGGAAATTTAAGAGATATTACTTACCGTGCAATAGAAATTTTAAAAAAGTCTGATTTTATTTTATGTGAGGATACACGAATTTCTAGAAAATTGATGGAAAAATTTGAAGTTAAATCAAAATTATTATCCAATCACAAATTTAATGAAAAGAAAAATTTATCTTTAATAATAAATCATCTAAAAAATGATAAAATAATATCTCTTGTTTCAGATGCTGGTACGCCTGGAATATCAGATCCTGGAGCTATCTTAGTTAGAGAGTGTGTTAAAGAAAAAATAAATATTTTTCCATTACCGGGGCCTTCCGCAGTTAGTACTGCTGTATCAATTAGCGGCTTTTCAGAAAAATATTTTTTTTATGGTTTTTTTCCATCGAAATTAAAGGATATTAAAAATGATCTAAAATTACTTTCCCAGCTAGACTCAAGTATTGTTTTTTTTATTTCATCAAAAAAAATGAACAGAACTATTCCATTTATTAAAGAAAGTTTTTCTGATAGAGAAATTTTAATTTGTAGAGAGATGACAAAAATCTACGAGGAATATTTAAGATATAAAATTGTTGATTTAAAAACCCTAGATGAAAATTTAAAAGGTGAATTAACTATTGTAATATCTGAAAAAAAAAGAACAAAAAAAAGTTCTCTTTTATTAAGTGAATCAGATAAGAATAACATAAGGAAAATGATTAAAAAGTTAAGTATTAAAGAAATTGTAAATCTAATTTCCCAAAATAATGCTGTATCTAAAAAAAAAATTTATAATTTTTGTTTAAAGATAAAAAATGAAGCCTAAAGTATTAATATTTATATTTATAACATTATTTTTGTCAGGATGTACCGGCGTTTCTTCAAAGGGAATTTTTGGAACAGGAGTGTCAGTTGCTCTAGATCCCAGATCCTTAGGGACACAAATTGATGATTCTATAATGCAAAAGAATTTATCAGCAAGAATATTATTAGAAGATAAAAAGTATTTTTTATCTATTAAATCAAAAGTTTTAGATGGAAGAATATTCTTAACCGGCAAAGTTGATGGCCCTGAAGAAAAACTTCAAATAACAAAATTAGCCTGGGAAACTGAGGGAGCTAGATCTGTAAGAAACGATATTAAAATTAAAGAGAAATTTGATTTTAAACAATCCGCAAAAGATGTTTTAATTACTTCCCAATTAAGGACAGCTTTAATTTTAAATAAAGAGATAAAAGCAACTAATTACCAGATAGATACTTATAAAAAGAAAATTTACGTTTACGGTATAGCTTTAACATCAGATGAAAAAGATTTAGTAGTAAATGAAGCTAAAGAAATCCTAGATGTCGAGGATGTAATAGCAAGTATTTTAATTGTTGATGATTTAAGAATTCAAAAAAATTAATCTTTTTTATAATCAATTACATCTGATGAATACGCTGCAATAGATGCTAGATTTATAATTTCTGAAGTAGAAGTTCTTAGAGGGGCAATCTCTATTGGAAGACCCAAGCCAATTAATAAAGGTCCAATAACCTTTGCTCTACTCATTGATTTTATCATTTTGTATGAAATGGCTGCACTATGTTGGCTGGGCATTATCAAGACATTCGAATTTCCTACAATTTCTGAAAAAGGGTAAAGTTCTTTATATAACTCCTCAAGGGCAACATCTGGCTGCATTTCTCCATCAAACTTAAAATCAACTTTCTCTTTCTTTAAAATTTCAACAGCATCGCTTAGCCTTTTTGTTCTATCAGTAGCTGGTTCCCCAAAAGTGGAATGAGATAAGAAAGCAACTTTAGGATCAAATCCAAATAACCTAACCACTCTAGCTGCTGATTTCGCCATTTCTGCTAGCTGACTTGCATCAGGATATTCAATGACAGAGGTATCGCATATGAAAATTGTTTTTCCTCTATTCACTATTAAATTTAGGCCAAACATTATTTCTCCAGCTCTCGGATCTACAACTTGGGTTATCTTTTCTAAAGATGAAGAATATCTTCTGGTATTTCCAGTGACCATCGCATCAGCATCCTTACATGCTACCATGCAAGATGCCCAAACAACCCTATCATTTCTGATTAAACGATCACAGTCTCGCTCTAGCATGCCTTTATTTCTTTGAAGTTTGCTAAAAAGATATTTTACATATTTATCTCTTTTTTTTGCATCTTTTGAATTGGTGATTTCTATATCAAAATTTTCACTGTAACCTATTTTCTTTAATTGACCCTTAATTAAATCCTCTTTTCCAACTAAGATCGGTATACCTAAATTGGAGTTTTTAAATGCTATTGCTGCTTTAAGCATGTTTTCATCCTCACCATCTGCGAAAATTACTTTTTTGGGTTTTTTCTTTATATAGTTATTTATACCCTGCATGATCGTAACTGTTGGATCTAATCTTTGTCTTAATTGATCTTTGTAATTATCAAAATCTTTTATATCTATTCTCGCAACACCAGTGTCTATTGCGGCTTTAGCTACTGCAGCAGGAATTACACTTATAAGTCTTGGATCAAATGTTGATGGAATTATATAATCTTTCCCATAATGTGGTCTCTCACCCCCCATCGCAGCAACAACTTCATCAGGAACTTCCTCTTTAGCTAAGTTTGCAATTGCGTGAGCGGCAGCAATTTTCATTTCCTCATTTATTGTTTTAGATCTTACATCTAATGCGCCTCTAAATATATATGGAAAACCAATTAGATTATTTACTTGGTTTGGATAGTCAGATCTTCCAGTGGCCATAATTGCATCACTTCTTACTTCAGCAACTTCCTCAGGTTTAATTTCTGGATCAGGATTTGCGCATGCAAATATAATAGGATTCTTAGCCATTTTTTTAACCATATCTTTTGTCAAAGCTCCTTTTGCTGATAAACCTAAAAATACGTCAGCATTACTGATTGCATCTGATAAAGTTCGATGTTCAGTTTCAACAGCATGAGCTGATTTCCACTGGTTTAAATTTTCTCTTCCACTAAAGATTACCCCTGTTCTGTCAACCATTGTAATGTTTTTTTGCGGAACACCACTTTTCTTAAATAAATTAGCACAAGCCATCGCTGATGCGCCTGCGCCGTTGACAACTATTTTTACTTCATTAATTTTTTTTTTTGTAATATCTAGTGCGTTGATTAATGCAGCTGTAGTTATGATTGCTGTACCATGTTGATCATCATGAAAGACAGGAATATCTAAAATTTCTTTAAGTTTTTCCTCGATAATAAAACAATCTGGAGCAGCAATATCCTCCAGATTAATCCCTCCAAAACTTGGAGCAAAATTTTTAACACTATTAATTATTTCATTGTGATCTTGTGAGTCAATTTCAAGATCAATTGAGTCAATATCTGCAAATCTTTTAAATAGTACCGCTTTTCCTTCCATAACAGGTTTTGAGGCTAAAGCTCCTAAGTTACCCATACCTAAAATTGCAGATCCATTACTTATTACTGCCACAAGATTTCCTTTACTCGTATAGTCAAATGCAGTTTCTGGATTTTCACTTATGGCTTTTACTGGTGCTGCGACACCTGGCGAATAAGCTAATGCGAGATCTCTTTTTGTAGTCATATTCTTTGAGGATGAAATTTCGATCTTGCCTGGTTTATTATGACGATGATAATCTAAAGCTTCTTTATCTGTATAATGATCAATTTTTGTTTTTTTCATTTAGCTTAATTAGGTGTACAAATGAGGTAAATTTAAGACTAATATGATTTATGAATTTAGTTAAGTCAACAGGGACTTTTGGTTTCTATACTATTATTAGCAGATTACTTGGATATTTAAGAGATGTTTTGATAGCAATTTTTCTTGGAACAAGTTTTTTAGCTGATGCTTTTTTTGTTGCATTTAGAATACCTAACACTTTTAGAAGACTTTTTGCTGAGGGAACTTTTAACTCAGCTTTTGTACCAAGCTACACCTCTGAATTAGTTAAAAATAAATCTAGATCAAATAAATTTGCTAATGATGTTTTTAATTTATTATTCTTAGCTTTATTTTTTTTAGTTCTCATAATTGAAATTTTTACGCCAATTTTTGTGGGACTGATAGCACCAGGCTTTATTGAAAATACTAAAAAATTTGAATTAGCAACTGCTTTAACAAGAATTACTTTCCCCTTTTTAATGTTTGTAAGTTTATCTTCCTTTTTTGGTGCAATTTTAAACTCACATAATAAATTTGCTGCTGCTTCAGCAGCGCCAATTATCTTGAATATAGTTTTAATTACTATTTTATTTTTTGGAAGATATTTGGGTGATGAATTAATTTACTATCTTTCATATGGGGTATCTATCGCGGGATTACTACAATTAATTTTTTTATATAGATTTGTAAAAAAATATTATGCCTTAGATTTTGATTTTAGATTAAAAATCACTAATAAAGTAAAATTTTTTTTTAAAAAATTATTACCAAGTATTTTTTCCTCAGGAGTTACTCAAATAAATATTTTGATTGGAACAATTATAGCTTCATTCCAGGCAAGTGCTGTATCATACTTATATTATGCAGATAGAATATATCAAATTAATTTAGCAATAGCTGGTATAGCTATTGGTGTTGTTGTCCTGCCCCAACTCTCAAAACATGTTCACCAAAAAAAAAAGAAGAAAATATCATTAATTCAGAATAAAGCATTAGAGCTAAGTATGTTTTTAAGTATACCTGCCTCAGTAGCGTTAGTTATAGGATCTGAACAAATTATTTCAGCTCTATTTGGATATGGTTCTTTTACAGATAACTCAGTTTTTAATTCTGCAAATGCTCTTTATTATTTTGGCCTAGGACTTCCAGCATTTGCATTAATAAAAGTTTTTTCAACATTTTTTTTTGCAAATCATGATACTAAAACTCCATTTTATATTTCTTTAGTTTCTGTTTTGCTAAATATTTTGATAAGTGTTTACTTTTTTAAAGATATTGGTTTTATAATTATTCCTATAGCAACGACGATATCCTCATGGTTTAACTCTTCAATGTTATTTATTTATTTAAAAAATAATAACTTATTTGAATTTAACAAAACTTTTTTTAAACAATTTGTTAAAATAATTTTCGCATCAATTATGATGGGTATTTTTTTTCAATACTTGATCTTGTCATTTGAAAATCAATTAAGTTATAACTATTTCTTTAAGTCTGCTTATTTATTATTATGTGTTTTATTGACAATATTTTTTTATTTAGCACTATCATATTTTATCAAAGCTTTTAATTATCAAGATATTAAAATAAAGTATTAGTATATGAAAAAAAAAATTTTCTCCGGTGTTCAACCTACTGGAAATCTTCATTTAGGAAATTATTTAGGAGCGATAAAAAATTTTGTTGATCTAAATAATGATACTCAAAATGAATGTATTTTTTGTGTAGTTGATCTTCATGCAATAACTGTAAGCCAAAATCCAAAAGATCTAAAATCAAATATACATGAAACAGTCGCCACATTTGTTGCAAGCGGAATAGATCCTAAAAAAAGTATAATTTTTAATCAATCTCAAGTGAGTGCCCACTCAGAGGCAGCGTGGATTTTAAGCTGTGTTGCCAGAATGGGATGGTTAAATAGGATGACTCAATTTAAGGAAAAAGCTGGCAAGGATAAAGAAAAAGCAAGTATCGGTCTTTATTCTTATCCTGTTTTAATGGCAGCCGACATTTTATTATATGACTCAACTCATGTACCAGTTGGAGATGACCAAAAACAACATTTGGAGTTATGTCGTGATATAGCTCAAAAATTTAACAATGATTATAAAATCGAAAATTTTTTTATAACCCCAGAACCTTTAATTAAAAAAGAATTTTCTAGAATTATGAGTTTAAAGGATGGTCTTAAAAAGATGAGTAAATCAGAAGTTTCAGACCTGAGTAGAATCAATTTAACTGATGATAAAGATCAAATAATAAATAAGATTAAAAAAGCAAAAACTGATACTTTGCCTTTACCTAGCAAAATTGAGGAGTTAGAAAAAAGACCTGAGGCTAAAAATTTAATCGGTATTTATTCAAGTTTGATGAATAATACACTCCAAAAATCGATTGATGAATTTGCCGGAAAAAATTTTTCAGAATTTAAAGAAAAATTATCAGAAGTAGTTGTTAATGAAATCAATCCAATATCATTAAAAATTAAAGAGCTATTAGATGATAAAGTTTTTTTAGAAAAAATACTTAAAGATGGATACGAGAAAGCTAATGAAATTGCCTCAAAAAAAATAAAAAAAATTCATGAAATCGTAGGTTTTTGAATATATTTTCATAAAGCGGTACCATTTTTAAAAATATTGCTTATATATAATTTATGTTCATTCAAACTGAGATAACACCAAATCCTAATTCGTTAAAATTCATACCAGGCAAGGTTGTTTCTAGTGCAGGATCATTTGAAGTAACTAAAAATGACAAAGTAAATAATGAGCTTGTTAGAAATATCCTTTCAGTAAATGGTGTTGAGGGAATTTTTTTAGGTAAAGATTTCATTTCAGTCAATAAATATGATGAAAATTCTTGGGATGACATCAAACATATCGTGATTTCTCATATTAATGAATTTTATGCATCAGGAAAAGAATTTGTCATTAATAAAGATTTAACTGAACAAAATGAAAGCTTTGGTGCAATTGAGAAACGAATAGTGCAATTACTTGATGATAAAATTCGTCCAGCAATAGCTAGAGACGGAGGAGATATTAAATTTAAAGAATTTAAAGATGGAGTAGTTAAAGTTCAACTACAAGGGAGCTGTTCCGGCTGTCCTAGTTCTACAATGACTTTAAAACAAGGTGTTCAAAATCTTTTATGTCATTACTTACCGGAGGTAAAAAAAGTCGAGGCTGTTTAATAAATGAGAAAAATCCTTAAAAGAAATAAGATTAAACCTTTCAGAGTTTTTGATGAAAATGGTCTAAGTTCACTACCAAGAATTTTCTTAAGTAGTGTGGTTGTTATTTTATTTTTTTATTCTTTGCCAATTATAATCAGTTTTACAAGCAATAAAATTGAAAGCTCAGCTGGAATTCAAAATAATTCAAAAGCAATACTTGCATACACTCTAAATAAAAAATCCTCAAATTCGTCAAATTCCCGAACACTTAATGAGGATGATTTGTTAATTGATATTTATAGTTTAAATGATCAAGAAACGGATACAGTAAGATTAGATGCTTCAACAATAAAACAGCTTTTTGAAGACACAGATTATAAACTTGATGATGTTAGAAAAAAAAAATTGGTTAAGCCTATAGCATTGACTTTACTTCCCGCAGAAATAAAAATGATAGAGAGTGTTAAAAAGAGAAAAGAATTCTTCATACAAATAGTATTACCATTAATTTTAGAGGAAAATAAAAACATCAAATTAGATAGGAAGAGATTATTCAGCATAATTAATAAGAGCAACAACACAAAATCTGAGAAACGATGGTTAGAAAAAAAATATAAACAATACGGTATACCTTCAAGAGATTTATCAATTTTAAAAAGAAGGATGGATATAGTACCTGTTTCATTAGCACTTGCCCAAGCCGCAAAAGAAACAGGATGGGGTACATCAAGATTTGCACAACAAGGAAACGCTTTATTTGGACAATGGACATGGTCTGGAGAAGGACTAAAACCAAAAGATGCTGAGAAAAATGAGGGTCATAAAGTTATGAAATTTAATGTTTTGCAAGCATCTGTAAGAGCTTATCAAAGAAATATAAATACACATTCAAGTTACGAAGATTTTAGATTAGCTAGAGCAAAATTAAGAGATCTGGGTGAACCATTAGACAGTATAATTTTATCAGAGTATTTGGATAAATATGCTGAGACAGGAAATGAGTATGTGAAAGTTTTACAAAAAATTATTCAACAAAATAATTTAAAAGATTTTGATGATGCAAAACTATTACCCTCAAGTATTGAGTTAGAAAGTTTAATTTAAAAGTTTTTATCGAATAATAAATTGTGTTCCAAACCATCTCCATTTACCATTGTCATTTACAGAACAGTTAATTCGGCCTCTTCTTGGTAAGAATGGTTCCCTAAATTCTATTGTGAGTTCTTTTTCAACAAGTTTAATATTTGATTTCATCCATTTATTACCTTCGTTTGAATAGCAGTTAACATTTTCAATATTTTTTTGTTCATCAAAAAATTTTACTTTAAATTTAGGTGGATTATTTTCTTTTGATAATTTTTTTTCCTCAGGCTCCAATTTTTTATATTCAAGAGGATAATAGTTTATTATTGATTTAAATCTTTTTATTTCTCCATATTTTTCATTAATTGGAAATCTTGGAAGTTCAAATCTATTTTTATTTACATCAATAATTCCAGAATGTTGTCCAAACGCAATTTTAAAATTTCGAGATATATAATTTCTCATAAATTCTGAATATTCTCCAAATGGGTAAGAAAATAAAGTTGGTACGTATCCTAATTTTTCTTTAAAAATCAGATTTGATGTTTTTATGTCATTTAAAAAAACTTCCTCTGATTTATCAATCAAATAATCATGAGAGTGTGAATGATGTCCAATAACTCCATATTCACTACTTTCTATTTCTTTAATTTGATCCCAGTTCATATATCCATTATTGCCCACAGGTTCAGTGGAGACAAATAATACAAATGGAATTTGATTTTTTTTCAGGTAAGGCCAAGCGTTATCATAAAAGGATTGAAAAGCATCATCAACAGTGAGAAGTATTTTTTTTTCTTTTTTTGGAATATTGAACTCATCTACAAAATCTTTTGGATGATAAAAGGTTAAGTTAGCATCCAAAATAAGATCAACATGTTCCTTGAATATATCCATTGATATGTTTGTTGATGGATATTTGAATTCATTAAATCGATGGTACATAATTGATAATACACCCTCATCATTTGAAAAATACTTTTCATTATTTTCTTGTGCGTTTGAGCTAAAAGTCAATATAATTATAAAAATGAATAAATTAATTATAGATGCTGTAAAAGATAAAATTTTTTTTATGATCATTAATAATAATAATACTTATAGTGTTACTCATGAAAATAGCAAAAATAATTATGAAAAACTGATGGTTTTAATTATTGATTTTTTAAAAGATAATAATCTAGAGATTGGTGACATTGGATCAATTTACATAAATAGAGGTCCTGGGAGTTTTGCAGGTATTCGAAATTCTTTATCAACAATTAAAGCAATTCACATGATTAAAAAAATTGATTACTATTGCTTTAGTTTAAAGGATTTTGAGAATGAAAATGATATTAAATACGAGAATATACCGCATCTATGCAGTAAATTTAAACTCAAAAAAAATTTGATTAAACCTTATTATATAAGTTAAAATTAACTATGTCAGATACAGTTGATACAATTGAACAAAAGTGTTTAGCTAAAGGTGTTAAGCTTACTGAACAAAGAAAGATTATTGCTAAAATAATTTCCGAGTCAAAATCTGAGTATGGAGAGTCAGATCACCCGGATGTAGATGAGCTTTATAATCGTGTTTCGAAAGTTGATCCAAAAATTAGTATAGCTACGGTTTATAGAACAGTAAAATTATTTGAAGAGGCTGGCATCTTAACAAAACACGATTTTAAAGGTGGAAAGGCAAGATATGAAGCAATGATCGAGAGCCATCATGATCATTTGATAGATATCAAAACAGGTGAGATCATAGAATTTGTTGATGATGAGATAGAGAAACTTCAAAAAAAAGTTGCTGAAAAATACGGTTATAAATTAGTAGATCATAAATTGGAATTATATGGGGTTAAAAAAAAGCCTCAATAAATGAGTCAAAAAATTTTCATTAAAACTTTTGGATGTCAAATGAATGAGTACGACTCTAATAGAATATTAGACACTGTTAAAAAAATTGGTTATGAGAAGACAGAAAAATACGAGGATGCTAATTGTTATTTGTTAAACACATGTCATATAAGGGATAAAGCTAAAGAAAAAGTCTATTCTGAAATAGGTAGAGTAAAAAAAATTTTTAGATTTAAAAAAAAACCATTGGTTATTATTGCAGGCTGTGTTGCTCAAGCTGAAAATCAAGAAATGCTAAAAAGAGAGCCTTTCATTGATTTAGTAATAGGTCCTCAGGCTTACCATAAAATTAATGATACAATTTTAAATTATGTTGAAAAAAAAAAGAAACTTGAGGAAACAGAGTTTGATGCGGTTACAAAATTTGAATACTTGAGTAAAATAAAAACTAAAGCAGAAAAGGTTTCATCTTTTTTAACAATTCAAGAGGGATGTGACAAGTTCTGTCATTTTTGTGTAGTTCCTTACACTAGAGGACCAGAGTACTCGAGACCACCTAGTCAAATTTTAGATGAAGCAAAATATTTGGCAGACAACGGTGTAAGAGAAATAACTTTGTTAGGTCAAAATGTTAACGCTTATGAAAGTAATGGTTTTCGTTTATCAGATTTAATATTAAGTATCGAAAAATTAAATGATATTAAAAGAGTAAGGTACACAACATCTCATCCAAAAGATATGACTAATGACCTAATTGAAGTTTATAAATGTTCTAATAAACTTATGCCACTTGTACATTTACCAGTGCAAAGTGGATCAAATAAAATATTAAAATTAATGAATAGAAATCATTCTATTGAGAATTACCTCGAAACATTTAATAAACTTAAAGAAATTAATTCAAAAATAGAATTTTCAAGTGATTTTATAATAGCTTACCCTGGGGAAGAAAATCAGGATTTTGAGGATACTTTAAATCTAATTAAAAAAGTAAAGTTTATAAATTCTTATTCATATATTTTTAGCCCTAGACCTGGAACCGTCTCTGAAAATTTAAATTTAATCGACAAAAAAACTTCATTTGAAAGATTAGAAATAATTCAAAATGAGTTGTTTGAAAATCAGATCCAAAAGAACAAGTCTTTAGAAAACAGTATTGTGGAAGTGTTAGTTGAAAATCTAACAGAGGATAAAACTAAAACATTTGGAAGATCTAAGCACATGACATCAGTAATCTTTGATGGTAAGAAAAGTGATATTGGAAAAATTGTTCAAGTAAAAATTAGTAAAAGTAATAGAAGTACTTTATTTGGTGAAATTATAGATAATTCTAATCAGAAAGTTGCATAAATTTGAGTGGAATAACAAAAAAAAATATTGATCAGGCAATAAAATTTGTTTACTCGGACAATAATTCTTTAAGTGTAATATTTCATGACAACGATTTGTTAATGGGTGTTGTTGGTGAATTTAATAATAATTTACAAGAACTTGAAAAAATCACCAAATGCAGTTTGTATTCAAGGGGAAATTCTATTCTTATAAAATCAGATCCAGAAACAAATGAAAAGGTAAAGAATGCGATTCAATTTTTAGTTAACCAATTTATTAATAATGGAAATATCGAAAATAAAGATATACTTTCTTCTGTAGACAAATTTATGATTAATGAAAAAATAAAAAACAATAATGTAACTGATATTATTAAAACTCCTAAAAAATCGATAATTCCTAGATCTGAAAGACAAAAGAATTATGTTAGAGCTTTAAGACAAAGTGATATTGTAATTTCTGCTGGACCAGCAGGAACAGGTAAGACGTTTTTAGCTGTTGCAGTCGGTTTAACTATGCTTTTGGAGAAAAAGATTGAAAGAATAATTTTATCAAGACCTGCTGTTGAAGCTGGAGAGCGTTTAGGATTCTTACCTGGTGATATGAAAGAGAAAGTAGACCCTTACTTAAGACCGTTATATGACTCTTTATACGATCTTTTTGATTTCGAAAAAATCCAAAGAATGATTGAAATTGGAGATATAGAAATAGCACCATTAGCTTTTATGAGAGGTCGAACTCTTAAGAATTCCTTTGCAATTTTAGATGAAGCGCAAAATGCGACTGATACTCAGATCAAAATGTTTCTTACTCGTATTGGCGAAAATTCAAAAATTGTTGTTAACGGAGATCCAACCCAAATTGATCTACCTAACAAAAATACGTCGGGATTGGTAAGATCAAAAGAATTACTTGGACATTTAAAAGAGATATCAATAGTTGATTTTGATCACTCAGATGTAGTTAGACATCCACTTGTATCAAAAATAGTAAAAGCATATTCAAATAATGATTAAAGTTAGTGTCTTCTCTGAAGAGAAGGCGTGGTCAAAAAAACTGAAAAACACAGATATTTTTTTTAAAAAAATATGTAGGTCATTTCCAAAGAGATATCAATTTTCAAACAAAAAAGTATCATTGAGTTTATTACTTTCTAATAATAGAAATATTAAAAAATTAAATAAAAATTTTAGAAATAAAAATAAATCTACCGATATTTTATCTTTTCCATTCAATAAAAAAATTAAACTTTCAAAAAATATATATTTGGGAGATATCATAATTAGTTATAATTATTTAAATAAGCCT
>CACBIY010000010.1 GCA_902539445.1 uncultured Pelagibacteraceae bacterium | reverse complement strand
TCTTCCGAACCTTCTTTTTTTCTATCTTTTTTTGGAATTGCTTTTTGTGGGTTACTTCCATTAGCAGGCATAGGCATCAATTCATTCTCACCTAAAATTCTAGCTACTCTTGTTGTAGGTTGTGCACCTTGACCCAACCAATATTTTATTCTCTCAGCCTCTAATCCAATTCTTTCTTTTTTTTCTTTTGGTAACAATGGATTAAAAAAACCTACTTTCTCTATAAATCTACCATCTCTAGCAAATCGACTGTCGGCTACAACAACCTTATAAACAGGCCTCTTTTTTGTGCCACCTCTAGATAATCTTAATTTTAACATTTACTCTCCTTTTATTTTAATTGATTGAATAATTCTGGAGGTATTCCTTTATCAGACATACCTTTCAGATTTCCTTTTGACATCTTCTTCATCATTTCAGACATCATTTTAAATTGTTTTAACAATTTATTGATAGTGGCTGGATCAGTTCCTGAGCCATTAGCAATTCTTTTTTTTCTAGAACCATCAATTATTTTTGGATTCTCTCTTTCTTTTTTAGTCATTGATAAAATTATAGCCTCATTTTTTGTAATAACACTCTCATCAATACCCGCAGCATCCATTTGAGATTTAACCTTTGAAACTCCTGGCATGAAAGACATGATGCCTTCAATCCCTCCCATTTTTTTCATTTGTCTCAGTTGAGTTAAATAATCTTGCATTGAGAATTGTCCTTTTTTTAAATTTTCCTCTGTTTTTTTTATATTTTCTTCCCCAAGATCTTGGGCTGCTTTTTCAACAAGAGAAACAATATCTCCCATCCCAAGAATTCTATTTGCAATTCTATCTGGGTGAAAAACTTCAAGATTTTCGATCTTTTCCCCAATACCTAAAAATTTAATTGGAACCTGTGAAACAAATTTCATACTTACAGCAGCCCCGCCTCTCGCATCACCATCTGCCCTTGTTAAAATAATTCCGGATAAATTTACTGTATTATTAAATTCTTTTGCTACTGATGCAGCTACCTGTCCAGTGAGAGAGTCAGCAACTAAAAACGTTTCCGCAGGTTTAATGGTATTTTCAATTTGTTTAATTTCACTCATCATCTGCAAATCTATTTGTGTTCTACCAGCAGTATCAAATAAAATAATATCTGCGCCATTCAAGTTTGCTGCACTAATTGCTCTTTGACAAATATCACTGGGTTGTTGACCTTCAATTATTGGAAGAGTTAATATATTATTTTGTTCACCTAAAGATTTTAACTGCTCTTGAGCGGCTGGTCTGTAAATATCTAAACTGACCATCATTACTTTCTTTTTTTTTGTATTCTCTAAATATCTCGCAAGTTTAGCAGTTGTTGTTGTTTTACCAGAACCTTGTAGCCCGACCAGCATCATTGGCACTGGTGGAACTGCATTTAAATTTACATCATTATTTTTTTCACCTAAAAGATTAACTAATTCATCATAAACAATTTTTACCACCATATCGCCAGGTGATGTTGATCTAATAATTTCTTGACCTAATGCTTTTGGTTTAACCTTTTCAATAAAATCTTTAGCAACTTCGAGAGACACATCAGCTTCTAATAAAGCTTGTCTTATTCCTCTCAATCCCTCATCAACCTGATTTTCATCAAGTGATGGGGCTTTTTTTAGAGAGGAAAAAACTTCCTCAAATTTATTTGTTAAATTTTCAAACATATTTATTACACACAGCAGTAACCGCACTAGTGGGCGAACCCTCGCTGACTAGTGTCGATCTCTTTGTTTCCAAAGACACCGCAAATTTAATGTTTTTGCGGAAACTGCCACAAACTATAATAGAGGTTCAAAAAGTCAATAAATAAGTTAAATAACTATATATGGACATCAAAGCTTTTAAAATGGACGGATTGGGTAATGATTTTGTGATAATCGATAATAGAGAAAAAATTACCAATTTGACGAAAGATCAGATAGTAAAAATTTGTGACAGAAATTTTATTGGCTGTGATCAACTAATATTTATTGAGACAGATAGTTCTGCAGATGCAAATTTAAAATTTTTTAATTCAGATGGAGGAGAGTCTGGAGCATGTGGAAACGGAACTAGATGTGTTGCAAATTTGATTTCAAATGAAAAAAATAACAAGTCAATAATTTTAAATACACTATCTGGAAAACTAAAATCTGAAATTTTAGAAAAAAAAATTGTTACAACAGAAATTGGGAAAGCAAAGTTAAAATGGGATGAAATACCTTTATCAAAAGAAATGGATACAAAAAACTTAAATATCAAAATTATTGATGCAAATAATAATGAGCACTTAGGTGGCACTGCAATTAATGTGGGTAACCCACATATTGTTTTTTTTGTTAACAAGATTGAGGACTTCAATATAGAGAAAATTGGCCCTGAGATAGAAAATCACAAAATCTTCCCAGAAAAATGTAACGTAACGATTGCGCAAATTCTTAATAAAAATTTGATCAAAGTAAAAGTTTGGGAAAGAGGAGCTGGTCTTACTAAAGCTTGCGGAACTGCAGCGTGTGCTACAGCATATGCAGGTAAATTAAATAATCTTACAGAAAATAAAACTGATATAGAGTTTGCAACTGGAAAATTATCAATTTCTATAGATGAAAATGATTCTATTCATATGAAAGGACCTGTTTCAAATATTAAAGAAATAAATATAAAATTGTAATGGGAATCTTTGATAAATTTAAAATTGGATTTAAGAAAAGTGCATCAGCGTTTACATCAGGAATTAAAGAAATAATTGTCAAAAAAGAAATTAATGACGAAAATTTATATAAAATTGAGGAATTTTTAATTCAATCAGATGTGGGGGTTGAAGCTGCCTCTGAAATAAAAGAAATAATTTCTAAAAAAAAAATTGATCCAAATAAAGAACTATCTAAAGAGATAAACTCTATTTTAAAAGAATACATAATTTCTTTGATGAAACCTTTAGAAAATAAATCCTTTTTCGAGAAAAAAGAAAAGCTTAATGCAACATTAATTTCTGGGGTAAACGGCGTTGGGAAAACAACAACTATAGGTAAAATAGGAAAGATATTAAGGAAGAACGGCAGTAAAGTCATATTTGCAGCTTCAGACACATTTCGTGCCGCTGCAATTGAACAACTAGAAAATTGGGCAAGTAAAGTAGATGTTCAAATAGTAAAATCATCTCAAGGAGCTGATCCCGCCTCAGTTGCTTTTAAAGCAGTAGATGAAGCTATTAAAAATAATTTTGATCAAGTTTTAATAGATACTGCGGGACGACTCCAAAATAAAAAGAATTTAATGGAAGAATACAAAAAGATAGCGAATGTCACAAAAAAAATAGATCCCAACGCGCCTCATAATGTTATCTTAATTTTAGACGCAACCTCAGGACAAAATGTATTAAATCAAGTCGAAGAATTTAACAAAATCATCCCAATAACTGGTATCGTGATGACAAAATTAGATGGCACAGCCAAGGGAGGAATTTTGTTAGCACTAGCAAAAAAATATAAAATTCCAATTATTGCCCTAGGTTTGGGTGAAAAAGAAGACGACTTACAGTTGTTCGAAGCAGAAAAATTTGCTGAGGCTTTTACTCAAATTAATTGATTAAATTGCTAGAAATCAAAGGTTTGTAGATATTACATTTATAATTATCATCAAATTTATAATGACCACAATCTTTAGAAAATGAGGAGATTATAAAGTCGAATTTACCCGTGGTTGGATAAAGCTCTAGTTTTTTACTGGCAATGTCATATTTAAAATTAGCATTTAAACTTTTCACGGCGCTAATCAATACTAATGTTTTATCGTCTTTTAATAAATAATATGCAAAATCATCTGGAAACACTGGAAAATCATATTCTTGTAAAAGATATTTAGCTTGCGAAGGAAACCACTCATAAGAAATTAGAGGTGAAGAGGACTTTGTTAAATGATTATAAATATAAAGATCCTTTGGATAATCATTTATATAATTTTCATTTTCGCCTCTTGCTAAAATAGATTTTTCTCTACCTTTAAAATATAAACTAAATTCTTTGTTATGTGAATCCATGTGATCTATGTGAAATAAATCGTCTGGTTGAAAAAATTCATCTTGTGAATAAACGTTGGTAGTAAAAACAAAGAACGCAATAAACAAAACAGATAATCTTTTCATTATCTTTTAATAAAATCAAATTCTGAAGTATATTTGTTGATATTGTGGCTTAATTTAAACTTTTTAAAAATGAGTTAAGGGCATTAACAAGGTTTTCATCATACTCCATCATATGATTATCATGTTTTGTAAAATAAGAATATTTCGGTTCATTAGCTTTTTCATACATTTTTTTTCCCATAAAAAATGGAACAATTTGATCAACCTCACCATGCATTATTAAAATTGGAACATTTATATTCTTAATTTTGCTTTTATTATCAAATTTATCTTTCAATAATAAACTTACAGGTACATACGGATAAAAGGTTTTGGCTGCATCAATCATAGAAGTAAATGGAGTTTCCAATACAACGCCAGCAAAATTCTTATTTTGTGACAAATGAGTTGCAACACCAGTTCCTAATGACTCGCCATAAATAACAATATTTTCCTCCTTTACACCTTTTCTAACTAGCCAATTTATTCCACTTCTTCCATCTTTATAAAGGCCTTCCTCAGATGGTTTACCTTTATTGCCACTAAAGCCTCTCCAGGCAATTATTAAAAAATTAACATCCATTTTATGGAAATGGTTTAATTTATGAATTCTATTTTCAAGGGAACCGGCATTTCCGTGAAAAAATAAAACTGTTTTATATTTTTCTAAGTCTTTTTCATGAAACCAGCCCAATAAATCAATGTTATCCTCCGTCTTAATTTTTACTTTTTCAATAGGGACTGATATTTGATCACCAGAATAATTATTTTCATTAGGATGATATAATAAATTTCTCTGATAAAAATATAAAAAAACTAAGATTGAAAAATAGACAAAAATAACTATTTGAAAAAATAACAACAAAATATTCCTAAACTTTTTTAACATTTTTTTTCTTTGCTAAGTATATGCCAAAAAAAACCAGGATTGTTCCGATGAAATGATAATTTTCAAATTTTTCATCAAATAAAAAATAACCATAAATTGCTCCATAGACTGTAAAAACGTAAAGAGTAAAGCCTGTTAAAGACGCACCTAATTTTTTTTGGGCAACAGTGTAAAGTGTAAAAGCAATTATTCCCGGCGAAATAGCAGCAAAGATTACCCAAAAATAAAATTCAGGCATAAAAACCGTCTGTTTATAAAATATTTCCTCACCTATATAGAACGGTAATAAACTTAAAGCTCCAAAAAATGATATTAAGGTAAATCTTTCAAAAATTTTTAGTTCTGAATTCCAATAAAATAAATAAATTGAATATAATGCCCATCCAATAGCGGCAGCCAACATCCATAAATCACCGATAGTAAATTGTAAATTAATTAATAAATTTAAATCTCCTTTTATAATAATTGTAAAGACTCCTATCAAACATGCAATTAATCCAATTATTTTCGTTAAATTTATTTTTTCATGAAAAAAAAAGTATGAAATCAAAATTATGAACACAGGTGAAGATGTATAAATAATTCCCATATTTGTTACAGTTGTAGTTTCACCTGCCAAAAATGGAAAAGCCCCGCATACTCCACATCCCATTGAGCCTAAAAAAAATAATTTTTTATATTCTTTTTTAATAATCTTAAAATTTTTTTTTAATGTTATGTATGTGAAAGGTAATAATATCAAAAAAACTAGTGTCCATCTCCAAAAAGCTAATGATATTGGAGGTACAAATTCGACACCACCTCTAGCTACAACAAGATTACTAGCCATAAAAATTGGCTGAATAAATAATAAGGAAAATGAAAAAAAATTTTTTTTCGAATTATTCAATTTACGACAAATTAACTTTTATCAAAGAAGGCTTCGTAAATCATCATTATGATGGCAGCACCCATCAACAAATAAACCGGTATTACATCTAAAAAACCGATCATCATTGATCTAGTAAGAGTAGTCGCTAAACCAATTAAAAAGAAAACAGCAAATGACAAACCTATTATTGTTGTTATTTTATTCATACAATTAATCCTGACACTCCTTTTCAAGCCAATTAGCAACACCTAAAAATCTATGATCATCATATTTGTTGCCAATTAATTGAACTCCTAATGGTAGATTATTTTCACCCTCAAGTAAAGGCAGTGATATGCAAGGGGTACCTAGATAAGACCAGACTTTGTTAAATTCTGCTGTTCCAGTACTCTTTAACCCTTTAGGTGCAACACCTGGACTAGATGGCGATAATACTCCATGATAGTCTTCAAATACTTCTTCATAAGACTCATAACTTCTTTTCATAAAATCAATTGCCTCGGCGTATTCTTTTGCGGTGTACTTATTTCCATTTGAAATAGCATCCTGCATATACTTTGAAAGTTTCTTTTTAAATTTTTGATAATAAATAGAAAAATTATTTGCTAAGTCTGTTTCATGAATAATTTGGTGATATTTGTGTATATCCTTAAAATATGAGGGAGTATCAAATATCTCAATATTTTTTTTAAAAGATTTAATAAAATATTCAAAAGACTCTCGTGATTTTTTATCAATTATTTTCCAATGATCAGTTTTATAAAAAATAAACTTAGGCTCAAAAATTGGACCTTTCTTAGTTTCAGTTAAAATATTTTCTGTAGAGTAATGAATTGTAGCTGGATCATATTTATCTTTCTTTATCAATACCTTTGCTAACATAGCTACATCTTCAACTTTACGACCAAACATTCCAATTTGATCTAGGCTGTATGAGGTTCTTAGAACTCCGTTTCTTGAAATAAGTCCATAGCTTGGTTTATAACCAACTACACCGCAATAAGATGCTGGTCTTATTACAGATCCTCCTGTCTGAGAGCCAATAGAAGCTGGTGCCATAAAGGAAGCAACCGTAGCTGCTGATCCACTAGATGAACCCCCCGGTGTTCTATCTTTATCGTGAGGATTAGTTGTTGCTGGAGGTCCTAAGTAGGCAAGTTCTGAGGTTGCTGTTTTGCCCATAACAATTGCTCCTGATGCATGAAGCAAATCAATTATTTCAGCATTTTGAGAATATGATTTTCCTTTCCTTATTATAGTTCCACACTCAGTGGGCATATCAACAGTTCCAATAATATCTTTAACTGCTATCGGCACACCATGCAGTGGTCCTACTGGTTTTCCTGATCTTCTATGATCATCAGCCTCAGTTGCTTTTTCTAATAAAACTTTTTTATCAAAATGTGCCCAGGCTTTTACATCTTTTTCAAACTTATCTATTCGTTCAATATATTTTTCACAAACTTCGACTGATGTAAGTTGGGCATCTTTTATTTTTTTTGCTAGTTCCTCGAGACTTAAAGAAAATATATCTGTCATTTAAAATTAATTTGCAAATAATGTCTCTGGTAACCAAAGTGCTATTCCCGGGAATAAATACATTAGAACCATCGCTAAAATTACAATTCCTAAGAAAGGCATTATTCCCCCAAAAATTTGCATAAGTTCAACATTCTTTGATTGAACTCCTTTCAAATAATATGCTGACATTGCCATGGGGGGTGTCAAAAATGAGGTTTGTAAGTTTAAAGCGATTAGCATTGCAAAAAAATATGGGTTAACACCAAAAAATTCAACTAATGGTAAAAAGATCGGCACAAATATAATTAATATCTCTGTCCATTCTAGCGGCCAGCCTAATAAAAATATAATTAATTGGGTAATAACTAAAAACTGCCAAGGTTGTAAATTTAAAGATTTAAAAAAATGCTCAAAAACTTCATGGCCTCCTAAATATGAAAATACTGACGCAAAAGTCCAAGATCCAATAAATAACCACATGATCATAGCTGTTGTTTTTGCTGTAAGAAAAACTGACTCTTTAAAATTTTTCCATTTAAGTGTTTTATAAAAATATGAGAGCACTAATGAACCAAATGCACCAACAGCGGCTGCCTCTGCAGGAGTTGCTATACCTGCAAGTATTGTTCCTAAAACTAGGATTATTAAAGAAAACAATGGTAAGAAAGAAACCAAAACCTCTTTCATAATCACCGCAGTAGGAGGTATCTCTTCTGCTGCAGGTTTTGGAGCTATCGAAGGATTCATCCAAGCCCTAAATATTGCATAACCAATATAAAGTCCTGCTAACATTAATCCTGGGAAAATTGCAGCTGCAAATAATCGTAAAGGCGACAATTGGGCAATTACAGAATAGACAATCAACATAATGCTAGGTGGAATTAAAATCCCTAGACAACCTCCTGAACAAATAATTCCAGATGCAAATTTTTTATCATAACCAGCTTTAATCATTGCTGGCCAAGCGAGAAGACCCATTAACGTTACTACTGCTCCTATGATACCTGTAGCAGTTGAAAATAGTGCACAAGTAATAAGTGCAGCAACTGCCATTGAAGCTGGAAGTTTGTGAGATGCTAATCTTATTGCAAAAAATAACTTTGCAACAATCCCAGCTCTTTCAACTAAATATCCCATAAATAAAAAGAGGGGGACTGCGGTCAACACATTGTTATCCATTACAGTATAAGTATTTTGAACAAAGAGTTGAAATATCCTGTTATCAAATAGATGTTCCATCTTGGTTGGATCAAAATAAGCGTAGTATCCAAAACCTAAACCCATTGCCATTAGAGTGAACGCAATAGGAAAACCTAATAAGACAGCAAATAGAAATATTCCCATCATCATAATTGCTACTTCTGGATTTGTTAAACTAAATAACATCTTCTTTGTTTCCTTGTTGTGAAGTTCTCATTAATACTTTTTCAGTTTCCTCAGCATCACGCTCTGTTCCTCTTTCAGGCCAACTACCTGTTTGAATACAGATGATACATCTAAATACCTCACCAATTCCTTGAAGTGTTAAAAGTGTTCCAGATAATGGTATTAAAGATTTTGCCATATAAATTTGAATTTGTGCAGGACTATTCCAACTTGTTTCTTTAATTTTCCATGCTAATGCTGCATATTCATAACCATAAAAAGCTAAAGCAATAACGCCAGGGAAGAAGAAAATAAAATATAAAACAACATCTATCCAAGCTTGTGTTCTCTGAGAAAATAATCTGTATATAACATCTCCTCTAACATGCGCTTCGGTGCATAAAGTATAAGCTCCTGCCATCATAAAAATTGCACCATACATCTGAAGACTAAAATCGAAATTCCACAAGGTTGGGGCATTCAAAGCATACGCCATAAAAACTTCATAGCATGTTCCGCCCATCAAAATTACTATACACCACGAGAATGCTTTACCCATTGAGACACTCAAACGATCAGCGAATTTTATGTAAGATCTCATCATAGATATAGACTCTTATTGAATTGTTCTAAATTAATCAAATAAAAAAGGGGGCCGAAGCCCCCTCATTAAAATTTGTAAAAGTTAATTATATCTTAACTTTTGCAATTGGACCAAACTCATTTTCATATGCAAGTTTGTAATTAGGCTGATTCATCAGCAAGTACTTCATTACTCTCTTCGCATAAGATTTTTGAGAATCAACAACTTTCTTAAAGAAAGGATCTTTCTTATTAAAGTCACCAATTACTTTGTCCCAACCTTTTAATTGTTGAGCCAAAATCTCATCTGAAGTTTGGTAAACATTTACTTTATGCTCATTCATCAACTTAGCTAAGTCAGCTGAGTATCTTACTAAAGCTTTAAAGTAGTTATCACTGTTTGCAGCATAAGCAGCATTTTTCAATATCGCTTGGTGTGCAGGTGATAAACTATTGTATGTTTTTTTGTTAACTGGAATCTCAAACATCTCTTGAGATTGGTGGAAGCTTCCTAAGTGATAGTGCTTAGAAACGTCTTGCATACCAAATTGAGAGTCTGAAGTTGGGTTGTTAAACTCAGCAGCTTCAATCAAACCAGTTTTCATAGCTGGCTGAATTTCACCACCTGGTAATTGTCTAACTACCATTCCCATCGCAGTCAAAACGTTAGTCGCTAGACCAACTGTTCTGTACTTCATACCTTTAACATCAGATACTTTTGTTACGTTCTTTTTGAACCAACCAAAAGGCTGTGCTGGCATAGGCATATGGAAAAAACCAATGTAATCGAAACCTACTTTTGCAAGAGTTTCGTCATACAGTTTTCTTCCTCCACCATACTCCATCCATCCCATAACTTCTTGAGATGACATACCGTATGAAGGACCAGTTCCAAATAGTGATGCAGCTGGATTTTTACCATACCAATATGCAGTCACCCAGTGACCCATATCTACTACACCAGAACTTACTGCTTGTCCGATTTCTGAAGTCTTTACGACTGCTCCAACTGGTTGAAGATCAATCTTAAGTGTACCTCCAGACATCTCATCTACCATTTTGCAGTAGTCACCGGCCATTTCAAAAAAGATGTTTGCTCCACTTGGCCATGCAGCTTGCATCTTTAAAGTTTTATGACCGCCAGCAGTTGCTATGTTTGGCATTGCAACCGCGGCTGCAGCTACAGCACCAGCTTTAGCAGCAGTTTTAAAGAACTTACGTCTTGAAGATGTTTTCACCTTCAATGATTTATTTTCTTTTGTCATTATTACTCCTATTAAAGTTAATTAACTCAATCAATTTAAGCACAGATTCAATTTAGAGTCTTTCCAAAAAATGGGGTAGATGTCGCAGAATTTAAATTAATTTCAATCTGTAGTAGAATTAATTTACTTTATTGGTGCAATTTCCTGTCTTGAAGAACTCGTCAATATTATCTATCGCAAGGTTTGCCATTGCAATTCTGGTGTCTTTAGTTGCACTGCCTAAGTGGGGTAAAATAAAAGCTGATTTGATCTTTAAGTATCCTGGATTTAAATTTGGCTCATTCTTGTAAACATCAAGTCCTGCAGCATAAATTTTTCTTCTATTAAGCGCATCTATCAATGCATCATCATCAACTATATCACCTCTTGCAACATTTGTAATTACTGCTCCCTTAGGAAAATACTCAACTGTCTCTTTGTTTATCATATTTTCAGTCTCTTTAGTGGCTGGACAACAAATGGATAAAACATCTGACACTGAAAAAAGACTTTTTAAATTATCGTGATAAATGGCACCTTGCTCTTTCTCCTCACTCAGTTTTGACCGGTTATGGTAGTGAATAATCATACCTAATGATTTAGCAATCCTAGCAATTTTTTGTCCAATTCTACCCATTCCTAAAACTCCAAGCCTTGTTCCAGTTAATTGTTTACCAATCAGATAATCTGCAGACCATTTCCAACCACCCTCTCTGGCAGACTCGATTCCTTCTGCGGCCCTTCTACAAGCTCCTAATATTAAAAGAATACCAATCTCAGCTGTTGCATCTGATAGAACTTCAGGTGTATTAGTAACTGCAATTCCTCTTTTTTTTGCTGCTTCCAAATCTATATTTCCAAAACCAACTGCAAAATTTGAAATAATTTTTATTGTATCTGGTAACTTATCAATAGTCTCTTTATCCATCTTATCGGTTAAAGAGGATAGTATACCGTCACAACCTTGGCTCATCTCTATAACTTTTGATTGAGAGTATAACTCGTCATTAAAATTGAATATTGGATCAAATGTTTTTGAAGCTTTATCTTCACTTTCTTTGATTAATTTTCTTGTAATCAAAATTTTTTTCATAAAATATTTTTATTAATTAAGATCAAATATCTTGCCTGGATTCATTATATTGTTTTGATCAATACTTCTTTTAATTAATTTCATAACAGGAATATTGTCTCCATGCTCCTTTAAAAGATATTCTTTTTTATGAAGGCCTACACCATGTTCTCCAGTAATTGTTCCTTTTAGATCTAAGGCCTTTTTTATTAATAAGTCATTAAATTCTCTTATTTTTTTATACATTTCTTTTTTTTCAGGATCAAAAGGTAATAATACATGAAAATTTCCATCTCCTAGATGACCCACCATTGGCGCTCTAAGTCCAAACTTTTTAGCTTGTTCCTCTGCATAATTTACACATTCTGTTATATTTGAAATAGGTAGACACACATCTGTTGAATAAACTCTTCCATTATTTATCAAAGCTTTTACAGAATAGTAAACGTCCCATCTTGCTTGCCAGAGTTTATTTCTTTCCTCTAAATCTTTTGCCCACTTAAAAGAGCTTCCATTATTATCTTTAGATATTTCCTCTACTATTTTGATATTTTCATTGTTAGATAACTCTGATCCATGAAATTCAAAAAATAATGTAGGTGTTTCCTCAATATCTTTTAATTTTGAATAATTTATACTTATTCCCATTTGGTCTTTATTTAACATTTCAATTCTTGCGATTGGGACCCCATATTGAATGACTTGTTGCGCAGTTTGAACTGCTTTTTCTAAAGTTGGGAAATGACAGACAGCTGACATTATGCTCTCTGGTATGGGAGAAAGTCTTAATTGAACTTCAGTTATAACTCCTAAAGTTCCTTCCGAACCAATAAATAAATTAGTTAGATTATAGCCCGCTGAGGTTTTTTTAGTTCTTCCTCCTGTGTTAATAATATCTCCATTAGGCAAAACAACGGTTAGACCCGTAATTACAGTTTTCATGGTGCCGTATTTAACCGCCATTGTTCCTGAAGCCGATGTGGAAGCCATACCTCCGATCGCTGCATTAGCACCTGGATCAATTGGAAAAAAGACACCATCCTCTCTAAGATATTCATTTAATTGTTCTTTTGTAACACAAGCTTGCACCCTACAATCAAAGTCCTCAGCATTAACACTTAAAATTTTATTCATTTTTTCAAGGCTTATGGTTATCCCTTTTTCATTACCAACCACATTACCCTCTAAAGAGGTACCTGTACCAAATGGCACCACAGGAATTTTATGTTCATTACATAGTCTTAAGATTTGTGAAACCTCCTGATTAGTTTCTGGGAATACTACAGCTTTTGATAAAATTGGATCATAAGTGTCTTCACCTCTGGCATAATTTGTTCTCGTGGATACAGAAGTTGAAAATCTTCCATTGAAAATTTTTTTTAGCTCAGCTTGTACATGATCGTTCATAAAACTTGATATTAATAAATAATGCTAAGAAAATACACCTTATTTAGATAGCATTTTCTTTATATTTTCCAATGCTTGTGAAATATTATCTCTAGATGCAGCAAAACTAAATCTAACATAATTTTGGCAAGTTTCACCAAATGCTGATCCAGGAACTATTGCCACTCCTGCTTCATGCATAGCCTTTCTTGCAAACTCTGCACCATTCATACCTGTACCAATTACTTTAGGAAATGCATAAAAAGCTCCTCCAGGTAAACTGCATTCTACACCTGGTAAATCATTTAACCCTTTATAAATTAAATCTCTTCTTTGAGTAAATTTTTCCATCATCGCATCAATTGAATCGTCTGGTCCATCTAAAGCAGCAATTCCAGCAAATTGAGCTGCAGCATTAACACAAGAAACACTATTAATTAATAATTTATTAACATGTTCAACTAAATGCTCTGGCCAAAAACTCCAACCAAGTCTCCACCCAGTCATTGAGTAAGCTTTGCTCCATCCCTCTAATACAATTAATCTTTCTCTCAACTCAGGATAATTAAAAAATGTTGGCATTTCTTTTCCGTCAAAAATTTGTCTGCTATAAATTTCATCACTTAATATTGTTACATGAGGGTGTTTTTTCAGACCATCAGCTAAAACATCTACGTCTTTTTTCTCAACAAAGCTCCCTGTTGGATTATTAGGATTTATCAAAATTAACAATCGAGTTTTATCTGTTATCATGGATAATATTTTGTCTGGATCGAATTTCAAATCTTTATTTTCTGTTAAGTCATATGGGACTGAAGTTGAACCTGTATAATTAATCATTGACTCATAAATTGGAAAAGCAGGTGTTGGGTGTATAATCTCTGCCCCAGGTTCACCAAAGCATTGGATAGCATAACTCATTGTTGGCTTGCCACCTGGCATGATTAAAATTCTTTCAAAATTGATGTCAACATTGTAACGTTTTTTTATCCACCTCGTAACAGCTTGTCGACATTCAGGAATTCCATTCGACATTACATATCCATGATGTCCATCATCAAGTGCTTTCTTAGCTGCTTCAACAACATGTTTTGGAGTTTTAAAGTCTGGCTGCCCCAATCCTAAATGGATCATTGGTTTACCTTGAGCTTCCAATTTTTTCGCTTCTGCAAGGACTGTAAATGCAGACTCTGTTCCTAATCTTTCTAAACTTTTAGCTAGTTTCATAATTTTTATTTTTAATCCTAATTTCTATAAATTAATTTTGAACTATTCAACTCTTTTAAATTTTTACAACCCATTAATACCATATTTCTATTTATCTCATCGTGCATGTTTTTCAATAAATGCTCAACACCTTGCTGTCCACCTGCGGCTAAAGAGAACAAGAATATTTTTCCAAAACTACAGGCTTTTGCCCCAGCTGCTAAGGCTTTTAGGACGTGTGTCCCTCTCCTTACTCCACCGTCTAAGATTATTTCCAGCTTATCTCCAACTGCATCTGAAATTGCTTTAATTTGATCAAAGGGTGATCGAGATCCATCCAGCTGACGACCTCCATGATTTGAAATCATAACTGCAGTGCAACCAATATCAATTGCTCTTTTTGCGTCATCAACACTCATGACTCCTTTTAATGCAAAAGGACCATTCCATTTTTTAACGCAGTACTCTGCATCTTTCCAATTCATTGAAGGATCATATTGCTCATTAATATATTCTATAACAGATTTAGCGATGTTAGTTCCTTTATCAGTCTTTGATGCCACATTAGCTAGTTTAAATTTTCCATGTGTTAAATAATTAAAAACCCAACTAGGATGTGATGCAAAACTCATTAAACTTTGCAAAGTCAATTTAGGTGGTGTTGTAAATCCGGTTCTATGATCTCTTTCTCTATTTCCTGCAACTAGTGTATCAACAGTTAAACACATTCCATTAAATCCTGATCTTTTACATCTGTCTATTAAATCATCTGTTATTGATTGATCCTTGTGCACATACAATTGGAACAATTTTGGCCCACCAGAAATATTTGAGATCTCTTCTATAGTATTGTTTGCCATTGTTGACATACTATAAAAAGTTCCAAATTTTTCAGCTGCTCTAGCTGAAGCTTTGTCTCCGTCATGGTGGTATAATCTTTGCATTGCACAAGGAGATAAAAAAATTGGCATATCAATTTTTTTGCCAAATATGGTGGTTGATAAATCTGGCTTGCCAACACTTGCCAGGATATTTGGAACTAAATCACATTGGTTAAAAGCTTCAGTGTTTCTTTTTAAGGTCGTCTCATCATCGGCACCGCCGTCAATATAATGAAAAATCGGTGAAGGAAGTTTTTTTTTTGCTAGATTTCTAAAATCATTAAAATTATAGCAATCTTTTAAAGCCACTATTTTCTGAATCTTAAATTACTTCTATTTAGATCACTAATCTTGGTGCACCCCATAAGTTTCATATCACGCACTAGTTCAGCTTTATATTTTTCTAAAGCTCTTTCGACACCTGCTTGACCTCCAGCAGCTAAAGCATAAAGATATAATCTTCCACCTGAACAAGCCTTAGCACCTAATGATAATGCTTTAAGCATATGAGTACCTCTATGAATTCCACCTTCACAAATGACATCTAATTTATCACCGACTGCATCAACAATTTCTGCAAGTTGATCAAAAGGCGCTCTAGATCCATCTAACTGTCTTCCGCCATGATTTGATACCATTATACCTGTGCATCCTATGTCTACTGCTCTTTTTGCATCTTCAACACTCATAATTCCTTTTAGAGCGAAATGACCTCCCCATTTAGAACAAAGATTTTCGGCATCTTTCCAATTCATAGATTGATCCAGCATAGTTGAAAAATAATTTCCAATTGATGAGTTAACATCGGTACCTTCTTTCACAAAATCTTGTAAATGAGGTAATTCAAACTTTCCTTTTGTTAGATAATTAATTCCCCACATCGGTTTAGTAGCAAAACTATATAAACTTGCTAAAGTTAACTTTGGTGGAGAGGTAAATCCTGTTCTTAAATCTCTCTCTCTATTTCCTCCAGTAATAGTATCAACTGTTAATGCCATCACATCAAAATTTGCTGCTTTAGCTCTTTCTAAACAAGAGTCGTTTAGACCTCTATCTTTATGAAAATAAAACTGAAACATTTTAGGTGTATCAATCATTGAAGAAATTTCCTCAACGCTTACTGTAGCTAAAGCAGAAACACCAAACATTGTATTAAATTTTTTTGCAGCTTTTCCAACCGCTCTCTCTCCATCGTAATGAAAAAGTCTCTGTAAAGCTGTTGGTGATAAATAAAAAGGTAAATCTAATTTTTTTCCAAATATCGTAGTAGACAGGTCGACTTCTTCAACTCCTCTCAAAACATTAGGAACTAAATCCACATCGTCGAATGCGCTAGTATTCCTAGCATATGTAACTTCATCATCTGCTGCACCATCAATATAATGAAAGATTGGTGATGGTAGTCTTTTTTGAGCTAATTTTCTAAAGTCACTAAAATTATGGCAATCTTTTAAATTCATAAATTTTACTTAGAACTTTTTGAGGAAGTTAAACATATAACTATTTGCCCCAGGATTTTTATCCCCTAAACTAGCATTAGATACATGATTATATGATATAGCAAAATTTGTCGTATCTGTAGTTTTATAAGAAAGCTGTAATTCTGACTTAAATTCAAGAACATGTCCAAGATCCTTTCCATCGCCTTCATGGTAAAGTCCAGGAGTAAAGCTTGGAGTGAAGAAAAATGGGCCCATGTCCATATTCCATTCTACACCTGTGTAAACATATGCTGCAGAATTTTCAGTTATAAAACCTCCTGTTACAGGAGAAATATTCCCTAAAAATGTATTTCTATTTAAATTTTCATTTTGGTGCTGGAAACCTAGCAATGTTGCTTTTTGTTTGTTATCACTAAAATCAAAATTCCCAAAGTATAGATTGAATTGATGGTTGTTATCATCAATATCAGTATCTCCAATTAACTTTGAAGGTAAAGTCAAAATTAATAAAACTAAAAAAATTCTTTTTAAAATCATGGTACGTAATTAAGATTATTTTTTATTATAAAACCTTTTAATGATTATTGCACCACCCGCTAAGAATATCAAGATAGGCAATAACCACAAAAAATAGGTATTTCTGTTGAAAATAGGATCATACAATATCCATTCTCCATATTTCATTTTTAAAAAATTATATATTTGATCCTCACTTAGACCTTCTTGGATTTTATTTTTAATAACTAACTTTAGACTTATGGCGAATTCTGAATCTGAGTCATACACTGACTGGCCTTGACAAATTAAACATCTTAAATTTTTTGCTATTTTATTTTCAGTTTTAATTTCATCTGCCTTTAAGAAATTAAAATTTAAAATTATAGCTACAATCAAAAATATATTAATAAATTTCATCTAATTATTTTTTGAATTTCTAATAAATCCTCATTGTTTATTGGTCCAATAAATCTTTTTATAATTATATTTTGATATACCAAAAAACTTTCTGGTACCCCATAAGCACCCCATTCAATTGATGCTGTACCATCTTTATCTGATACAATTATATCGTAGGGATTCCCCAAATCTTTTAAAAAATTTGAGGCATTTGTAAAATTATCTTTATAATTAAATCCTATTAATTCAATTTTGTCGTCTTTTTTTAACTCCATTAAAAATTTATGTTCCTCCTTGCAGGGGATACACCATGATGCCCAAATGTTCATAAAATAATAATCGTTATCTTTAAAAATTTTTTCTGAGATAACAATTGAATTATCCTCAAAAGATTTTAACTTGAATGATGGAACTTCTTTTTTTAAATTTGTGTCCGGAGTATAAATGTTTGAATTTTTTAAACCTTTGAAAAAAATTACAAAAGTAATTAGAAAAATTAAGATTAAAATTAATGGAATAAATTTAGATTTCATATCTTTTTTTAAAAAAACTTAAAAAACCACCTAAACTTATTAATATTACTGAAATCCATATCCAAATCATAAAAGGTTTAACTTGATATCTAACATTAAAATATTCCTGGTTCTGTACATAATTCATTGTCATAAATTTATCTGTGAGTAAGTTAGTTTTAATGTCAGCCTCACTCGTAATTATATTTGGTTGATTATATATTCTTAATTCAGGATTGAGGATATCTGACGAACCATCCAAATTTTGTACATTAAATTTTCCTATAATTGCTTTAAAGTTTTTTTCATCTTCTTGCTCAATGTTTTCAAAATTTATTGTAAACTTTTCAGTCTTAAACGTTTCACCAATTTTTAGATTTGTAATTACTTCATTAGAAAAAATATTATTAAATAAAATACTTAGAATTAATAAACTAAAACCAAAATGAGCAATGTTCTGAGACAAATTTCTAAATCTTTTGACAAAAAATTCTCTAGAAGTAGAAAAAAATAAAAAGAAAGCAGAAGTGACCAAAATTGTATTAATCAGAAAATTTATATCAAATTGTTTAATTATTAATGCTGATAACAAAAAAGATATTATTAAAAATATAGTCATATAAAACTTATCTTTAAAATCTGATTTAACCCAATTAAGATTTGGTCCAATTGCCATAGCTATTAAAAATGGAATTAAGAAAGGCAATATGAGTTTGTTATAAAAAGGTGGTCCGACAGATATTTTATTTGCGGTTATAACTTCTAAAAATATTGGATAAATTGTTCCTATTAAAACTACTGATAAAAAGTACATCATAAACCAATTATTGACTAAAATAGATGTCTCCTTGCTTAGCCAAAAAAAATTATTTTCTAATTTTTTTTTCTCTGAATGAAAAAAAATGAAAATAAAGATAGACAAAAAAATAAGTGTAAAAAGAAAAATTAATATAAATAAACCTCTCTGTGGATCGTTAGCAAATGTATGAACCGAATTTAAAATTCCAGATCTTACTAAAAAAGTACCACTCATACTTAAAGCAAAAGTTGCGATTGATAATATCATTGCCCATGAGGTTAATATTTTTTTCTTCTCCAAGACTAGTATACAGTGAAGTAGAGTTGTTAATGCAAACCATGGCATTAAAGATACATTTTCGACTGGATCCCAAAACCAAAAACCTCCCCAACCTAATTCGTAATATGCCCAAATAGATCCAAGCAAAATTCCTAATGTAAGAAAAACCCAAGACGCTAAAACCCATTTTTTAATATGCTTTGCCCATTCTTTTGAAACATATGATGTAACCATGGCAGCAAGAGCTGATGAGAAAATTATCGAAGAACCTACATAACCTAAATATAAAATTGGTGGATGTATTGCTAAAGCAGGGTCTTGTAAAATAGGGTTCAGACCTAAACCCTCACTTGGTGTTGGAAAAATATAATTAAATGGACTTGAAGTCTTAATCAGAAAAATAAAAAAACCTACAATTATTATTTGTTGAAATAATAAGGTAAAAATTCTGTACTTTTTTGGCTGTTGATTAGATTTAATTAAAAAAATTGTAATAAACAAAGTTAATACTAGCAACCATAACAATAAACTACCCTCATGATTACCCCAAGTTCCTGAAATTTTATAAAATAATGGTTTAGTTGTATGAGAGTGATTAAAAACAGTTTCGTTGCTAAAATCTGAACTAATAAAAGAAATAATTAATCCAAAAAAACTTATGACTACAAAGAAAAATTGAATAAATGTAAAAGTTATTATCTTTTTATCTAAGATTTCAGCATCTTTTAAATTTTTAACTGAAAAAAAAATAATTAAAATTGAAAAAAGAAGTCCAAAACTTAATGAATAAGAACCTATTAAACTCGCCAAATTTATTTCTCCTCTAATGCCGCTTTAACTTCTGGCGGCATATAATTTTCATCATGTTTAGCCAAAATTTTTGTAGCTAAAAAAAAATTTTTATCTTTTAAATATCCCTCAGCAACAACACCCTTTTCCTCAGCAAAAAGGTTCGGTACAACCCCAGAATAAACAACATTTATCTCATTTTTAAAATCTGTTACAATGAATCTTATTTCTTTTGAAATTATAGTTATAGATTCTTTTTTGACCATCCCACCTATTCTTATTTTCTTTTCACCAATTTCACTCAAAGTTTTAATTTCTGTTGGAGACTTAAAAAAAATAACGTTTTCCTCTAAAGACTTAACTAATAAAAAGACTGATAACGCTAAAGTTGTTATTATTAATAATATAAAAAAAAATCTTAATTTAACTTTTCGGCCATACATGTTTCAAAAGTTAAATGTTTGAAGTATTTGACAAAATTTCTTTATTTATACTTTGAGATTTTGCAAAAGCTGCTCTCTCAGAATTTAAAGATCCAAATTTTGCTAAAAATTTATTTTTTTCTTTTTTGTATTGAATTTTGATAACCAAAAAAAGTGTCAAAAAACTTACTAAAGTAAACGAAAATGCTGACCAAACATACAGTCCATATCCATTCATAAAAAATAAATTTTCAATCATAATCTATCTAACCCTTTATTCTTAATTTTTATCAGTTCTGTATTATATTTCATTAAAAAAATCAGTAGAGAAAATAGGGCAAATGCCGCAGTCATTGTCATTAATGGAAACAGCATTGATATGTGAATTGAGGACTTCGAGAGTATGTTGATTGAAGCTGGTTGATGCAATGTATTCCACCAATCTACTGAATACTTAATTATAGGAACATTAATAATTCCTAAAATTGTGATAATTGATGTAACTTTAAATGCTTTGTCATTATCTTCAAAAATTCTCCATGCAACAAGATACATTATGTAAAACAGTGCTAGTATTAACATTGAAGTTATTCTTGCGTCCCAAGCCCACCAAGTTCCCCATGTGGGTTTGCCCCATATGGAACCAGTGACAAGAGCTATTATATTAAATACTAACCCAGAGGGTGCCAAACTTTTTGCGATTAAAAAAAAATTTCTTATTTTAAAGATGTATCCAACTATAGATAAAAAAGTAATAGCTGAAAAAATTCCAAGCGAAATCCAAGCTGCTGGAACATGAACATACATTATTCTGACAGAGTGACTTTGCTTATAATCCTCAGGAGATAATATTAATGCCTCTGTTAATCCTATTGAAAGAATGACAATAAATAAAAATAATACATACTTAGGAGCTTTTGATGTTATTGAAAAAATTTTATTCGGTTCAAAATATTTAAACATATATGAGATTATATTTATTATGAAAAAACTGCCTGATCAAGAATGCCAGAGGGAGATAATAACGAAGGGTAAATAAGTAGCACCCTTGATCAGAATTAACCTCATAAAAGCAAATTGCTGTGTCAAAGGTTTGAGCTAAATGTGTTAAAAAAGTGATTTATTTAATTAGATAGCTTAAAATAGCTAGATCCCTTTTTCCCAGAGAAAATTTCTTCAATTAAAGGATGTTTAATTGGTTCATCTGAGTCATCAACAAGAAGATTTTGCTCGGAAACGTATGCCTCGTATGTGATTTCATCATTTTCAGCTAACAGATGATAAAAAGGCTGATCTTTTCTTGGTCTTACATTTTTTGGTATCGATTGATACCATTCTTCTGAATTATTAAATTCAAAATCAACATCATAAATTACACCTCTAAAGTCGAAGTGTTTATGTTTCACTATATCTCCAATTGAAAATTTAGCTTTTTGAATTGCCATCATATTTAGTATGGGTATTTAAAAACAAAAATCAATAAGAAAAATTAAAAGTTTCTATGAAAATATTATTTATGTTAATATTTCACCTGTGAACAAATCTTTTTTAAAGTTTTTAACAGATTTTGGACCTCTAGTAATTTTTTTTTACTACTACTACGATAGTGGAAAAGACTTAAAAATTGCAATTCCCCCATTTATTATTGCGACAATAATTGCATTAGCTATTGTTTGGTTTTTAGAAAAAAAAATACCAAAGATTCCTTTGTTAAGTGGAGTTTTAATTACTTTATTTGGAGGCTTAACAATTTACTTTGATAATCCAGTTTTTATCTATGTCAAACCAACAATTATAAATATTCTCTTTGCATTCGCTCTGATATTTGGAAGGTACTTTACAAATGAACCTGTTTTAAAAAAATTAATGGGTAACTCTGTCTCTCTAACTGATGAAGGATGGGAGATATTAAATAAAAGATGGATATATTTCTTTTTTGGTCTAGCTATTCTAAACGAAATAGTTTGGCGAACTCAATCTGAAGAATTTTGGGTAAATTTTAAAGTATGGGGACTATTACCAATTACATTTATATTCACTGCTTTTCAAATAGGTTTAATAAATAAGTATAAAACAAATGAATAATAATCTACGTCTAATAATCAATAATGTTAATAAAAAGAATATTGAAGAAAAACATTTTTTTGAAAAAGATGAATTAAAGATTATTTTAGACTTATACGCTAAAATGGTTTCTGAAGGATCATGGAAAGACTATGGACTTAATATTTCAAGCAAACAAGTTGGTTTTAGTGTTTTTAAAAATACTACAGAAAATGCTCTGTATAAGATTTGCAAAAATTTTAAGCCAAAAAATAAAAATCTTAAATATTTAATTACCGATGCAAATGGAAAAATATTTAGAAATTCGTCTGATTTAAATAATCTATTGAAAAATATTAATTGGAAAAAACTTTAAATTATCTTCTTTGACCAAAAAGTCTAAGCAACATGATAAATAAATTAATAAAGTCTAAATAAAGCGTCAATGCACCCATTACAGCTTTTTTGCCCATTAATTCACCCGTGTCACTAGCCGCATACATGTTTTTGATTTTTTGTGTGTCGTAAGCAGTAAGTCCTACAAAAATTAAAACACCTAAAATAGAAATTACGAAATACATCATTGAAGACTTCATAAATATATTAACTATTGATGCGATAATGATACCAATTAAACCCATCATTAAAAAAGATCCTAATTTTGTTAGGTCTCTTTTTGTTGTATATCCATATATGCTCATAGCTCCAAATGTTGCAGAACAAATGAAAAATACCCTTGTGATACTCATGCCAGTATAAACTAATAAAATTGACGAAAGAGACAGACCCATTAATGCAGCAAAAATCCAAAAAGTTGTTTGCGCTTTAGCTGCACTCATTTTGTTTATACCAAAGCTCATGTAAAATACGATTCCAAGTGGAGCTAACATTACTAGCCATTTTAGCCCAGACATGTAGATCGCGTTACCCACTTGAGTTAGTCCAACTATAGATCCTGAACTATCAGTCACAACAGACATTTTGAAAGTTATAAGGGCAATTATCCCTGTCATTAGGATTCCCGTTGCCATGTAGTTATATACTTTTAACATGTAGGCTCTTAAGCCTTCATCTGTTACTGCTGTTGATTGTTGTGCAGCCTCTTTTGCTCTTTCTAGAATACCTTTTTTATTAAATTCCATGCAGTAACATATATAATCTTTTATTAATTATTCAAGATATCAAAAAAAACAATAAATGACTAATATTGTAAAATACTAATGAATTACAAAAAATTAGGAAATACTGATCTAGATGTAAGTACAATTTGTCTCGGTACAATGACCTGGGGTGAACAAAATTCAGAGAAAGAGGGTTTTGAACAAATGGATTTTGCTTTAAGCCAAGGAGTAAATTTTTGGGATACAGCTGAAATATATTCAATTCCAATGAGAGAAGAAACCTATGGAGAAACTGAAAAAATAATTGGTAATTGGTTTCAAAAAACAAAAAAAAGGAATGACGTTGTACTTGCTACTAAAGTTTGTGGAAATACGTCGAACAAATATATTAGAGGTGGTGGAAATAGTTTTGGTAAAAAAAAGATTAAAGAAGCATTAGATGAAAGTTTAAGGAGATTAAAAACAGACTATATTGATTTATATCAACTTCACTGGCCCGAAAGAAGCACAAATTTTTTTGGTGACTACGGTTATGAGCATGACGAAAATGATAAAGATTGGACACCTTTTGAAGAAATTTTAGAAAGTTTAAAAAAATTTATTGAACAAGGAAAAATTAGATATGTAGGTTTGTCCAATGAAACTGCTTGGGGTTTATCAAAATTTCTTGAACTCTCAAAGATGAAAGGGCTTCCAAAAATGATGTCAGTCCAAAATCCTTACAACTTACTAAATCGAACGTATGAGGTTGGTTTAGCCGAAATTTCCATTAGGGAGCAAAGCGGATTATTAGCTTACTCTCCATTGGCATTTGGATATTTAACAGGAAAATATAGAAATAATAAATTACCTGCAAAATCGAGAATGCAATTATTTAAAAATTTTAACAGATATAAAAATGAAAATGGTCAAAAAGCCATTGATGAATACTACAAAATTTCAAAAAAATATAATTTAGATTTTACTCAAATGTCTTTAAAATTCTGTGAAATTCAACATTTCACAACTAGTGTTATCATTGGGGCAACGACAATGGAACAGTTGAAAACAAACATAGAAAGTGTAAATGTAAATTTAAACAGTGATATAATAAATGATATTAATAAAATTCAAAAGAAATACCCTAATCCATGTCCATAATTAAAAAATTTATCTTTACATTTTTATTTTTAATCATTCCAATTACATTTAGTTTAGCTGATATAAAAAAAGTTGGTAAGTTCAAAGATTGGGAAACATTAGTAATCCAAGAAAGTTCTGGTAAAGTTTGTTTTGCTCAATCTACCCCTGTTTTACAAGCACCAAAAACAAATAAAAGAGATGCTAGATTATTTGTTACTTTCAGACCGAATGAAAAAATTTCTAACGAGATAAGTGCAACTGCTGGATATGAATTTAACAAAAATAATACTGTTTTAGCAACTTCAGGAAATAACAAATTTAAATTTGATATTAAACAACAGGGTTTTGCTTGGATGACGAGTAATAAAAAAGAAAAAATAATGGTTAAAGTTATGAAAAAAGGATCAAGAATTATGGTTACTGGTTACAATGAAAAAGGTTCACAAACCATAGATCATTATTCATTATTAGGATTCACAAAGGCCTACAATTCTGCAAAAAAAGCTTGCAGTTAATTAATGAAATCAAAAAAAAGAATTGTCTTAGCTTATTCTGGTGGCTTAGATACATCTATAATTCTAAAATGGCTTCAAGAAAATTATAACGCAGAAGTCATTTGTTACACTGCTGATATAGGGCAAGAGATTGATCGAAAAAAAATAATCAATAATGCTAAAAAATTTGGTGTTAAAAAGATCATAATTAAAGATTTAAAAAATCTTTTCGTTAAAGATTACGTTTTTCCAATGATACGAGGTAATGCGATTTATGAGGGAGTTTATTTATTAGGAACTTCTATAGCAAGACCATTAATCGCAAAAGACCAGATAAGAGTCGCAAAAAAATTTAAAGCATACGCAGTATCTCATGGAGCAACTGGAAAAGGTAATGATCAGGTCAGATTTGAGTTAGGTTATCACTATTTTGGCCCAAAGATAAAAGTTGTTGCACCCTGGAGAATTTGGAAATTAAAATCTAGAAGCGATTTAATTAATTATGCAAAAAAACATAAGATACCTATCCCCAAAGATAAAAAAGGTGCACCCCCTTTTTCTGTTGACGATAATTTATTTCATACCTCAACTGAGGGTAAAATTTTAGAGAACCCAAAAAATTCAGCTCCAGAATTTATTTTCCAAAGAACAACTTCCCCTGAAAAAGCACCGAATAAACCAACTTTTATTTCAATTAATTTTAAAAATGGTGACCCTGTTGGAATAAATGGAAAAAAATTAAATCCTGAAAACATTCTTACCAAATTAAATTTTATTGCTGGAAAAAATGGCATAGGAAGAGTTGACCTCGTTGAAAATAGATTTCTTGGAATCAAATCAAGAGG
>CACBIY010000009.1 GCA_902539445.1 uncultured Pelagibacteraceae bacterium | reverse complement strand
CAAATTTAGATGATTTTCAATATAATCTTTTATCTGTTTGTCATAATCTTTTTGAGAATTCTCATTAATTTTAGACAACCAAGTGGTTTCGACTAAAGCAGTATTTTTTGAGTAGGGTAAGGTATAAAAAAAATGAACACTTTCTCTTTGATCACAATCAAAATCCATAAGGTTAAAAATTTCATCATCAAAAAAATTATTTTTAGTTTCGATTTCCACTCCACAAAAATGTTGCCAAAGATTTCGATAATCTTTTTTAATGAATGGTACGCTATTAAAAATAAAAGAATTTTTTAAACTAATTTCACTCACATCTTTAAAGTAGGAAATATTTTTATTTTCATTTAGTTTGTTATTAATTTTTTCATAGAATAAACCACTGTCAATACTTTGATATGGAAAACTTTTACACTGCAAATAGTTAGTTTTTTTTGGAATATTAATTGAAAAATTTTCCCAATTTTTTTTTACACAATCATCAAAGTTGTGAGATGTTACTTTCCAAAAAGACCAAGTTTTGTCTCTTTTGTATTCATCTCTTGGCTCTATGATTGCCAAAGTTTTATCTTTAAGCTTTTCATGAATTTCCAATTCATACGCTAAAGATAAACCAGCACAGCCCCCACCAATAATGACATAGTCAAATTCTTTCATCTAGATTTATTTCCTCATTAATTAAAAAATGATCATGTTGAATCTGATCTTCCTTAATGCTAGTTAGAGATAACCTTATAAGATCAAAAATTGCAAAAATAGTCTCTATACTCTTTTCAATATTGGATACATAAATTTTTCCAGAATTTTTATAATTTTCAAACGTTTTTTTATTTAGAATATTATAGCCTATTTTTCGGTAGATCCTTCTTGCGACTAAAATTGAAAATCTAAAACTTATCGGAATGTCTTTTATAGAATAAAAGGAATTCTTATAAAAGGTATCTGCAAGATCTATAGTCGATGTAATTTCCTCAAAATTTTTATTTATATAAAATCTATTTATTTTTGAATCCTCAATTACATCTCTTGATATATTTGTAAGTTGCATTGCGATACCGAGATCGATAGCTGACTTAAGTGAGCTTTTTTTATTAACTTTTAAAATTTTTGCCATCATTAAACCAACAGTTCCAGCAACTCTGTAAGAATAAATTAAAAGGTCTTTTTTCGAATTTAATATTACCTTATCTTTTATGTCTGAATTTATACCATCTAATAGATCTTCGATAATTTTTACTGAAATTTTAAATTCATCAATAAGGTCCCACATATTTTTAACAATTTGATTATCAAAATTCTTTTGAACAAAATCTTTTTTAAATTGCTTGAATTTAATTTCTTTGACTTCTAATTTTTCTTCATCGTCTGCGATATTGTCGGCAACTCTACAAAAATCATACAACGCAGAGCATTTTTTATATGTTTTTTTAGGTAAAAAAAAACCCGCCCAATTAAAAGATTTTGCATAAACTGATAAGTAATTTTTATCAGACATCATAAAATCTTTTCTAATACCTTTGCTGATGAAAGCACTCCAGGTACACCTGCTCCAGGATGGGTTCCTGCACCAACAAAATAAAGTCCTTTGTATATCTCAGACTTATTGTGAAATCTAAAATATGCAGATTGAGAAAATTTTGGTTGGATTGAAAAACCTGAACCATATTTTGTATTTAAATCTTTTTCAAAGTAATCAGGGGTTAAATAAAAATCTTCTACAATATTGTTTTTGAGATCTGGCATTAAATCTTTTTGCATTTTATCAATAACCAAATTTTTCATTTTTTCTCCCTCAACAGACCAATCAATTTTTGATTGATTATTTGGCACTGGGACTAAAACATAAAAGCAATCGTTACCTTCGGGAGCCATAGTTTTATCGGTTGCAGAGGGTCTGTGAAGATAATAACTAATATCGTCATTCAATTTTTTGTTATTGAAAATGTCATCTAAATGTTCTTTATATTTGTTTCCAAACTTAATAGTATGATGCTCAACATTATCGTATTTTTTTTTGGTACCAAAGTAATAGACAAATAATCCCATTGAATATTCCATTCGGTTTTTTTTCCATCTAAAAAGAAATGAATTACTTGTATTCCCATTTAACATTTTCTCATAAACAGCAGGAGGATCAGCATTACAAATTACATTGCTAGTCTCTATTATTGTTTGATCATCTAATTGGATACTGGTAATTTTTTTTTTGTTTGAAATAATTTTGGTTACTTCGTGACCTTTAATTATTTTAATCCCAACTTCATCCATTAATTTTTCAAAACCCTTGATTATATTTCCTGTCCCACCCATTGAGTAATGAATACCCCATTTTTTTTCTAGGTATAAGATTAATCCATAAATTGAAGTTGTAGTAAAAGGATTTCCCCCAACTAATAATGGGTGCATACTAAGCATTCTCCTTAATTTTTCATTTTCAATATATGAGGAGACTAAGGAATAAACAGATTTATAACTTTTTAGTTTTAATAGTGCTGGCAATTGCTGCATCATTACAAATGGTTTATCAAAGGGTACATCAGCAAGCTCCGTGAAACCTTTATCAAAAATTTTTTTTGTAAAATCGACTAATTTTTCATAACCCTTAACATCTTTTTCATTTATCTCTTTTATTTGTTTTTTCATCTCTAGCTCGTCCCCAGAGTAATTAAATTTTGATTTATCTTCGAAAATGAATTGATACCAAACTTTTAGTGGAGTGAGTTTTATATAATCTTCTGGTTTTTTTTGAAATAATTCAAATAATTCATTTATCAAATATGGAGCAGTTATCACTGTTGGTCCACCATCATAAATGAAGCCATTTTTTTGAAATACTCTAGCCCTTCCCCCAAGATCTCGATGTTTTTCGATTAAAGTAACTTTATGTCCTTTAGCTTTAAGACGTAAAGCTGCAGCTATCCCTCCAAATCCTGAACCTATAACAATGGAATTCATCTATATAATTTATAGTTTTTTTTGTAAAATTGTAAGAGTATTATGAGTTGATTTTTTTTAACTCTTCTTTTGTTTCATCTAAATTTTTTTGAAACAAGTTATCAAGCTTGGACTTATCAACCGATGTTGTAATTATCTTTTTAACTGAGTCAACCGCAACTTTAATTGAAGCATCTTTTATTTCTTTTATTGCCGCGTCTTTCATTTGATTGATCTTATTTTCTGTTGAATTTTTTTTAATTTCTGAAGATTTATGAAATTTATCGTTTAATTCAATTATAAGATTATCACTGTCTTTTTTCGCTTGTGCTAATATTTCCTTACTAACTGATTGAGCTGTATCGAGTTTTTTTTGAGCATTATCTAGTAAAGTTTTAGCTTCTGTTCTAAGCTTTTCACTTTCATCAATCTCATTTTTGATATCTGAAATTAATTTGTTTAGTATTTCATTTATTTTTTGTGGAACCTTAAGATATATTAAGCCTCCAAAGAAAATAATAAACGATACAGCTACCCAAAATGTTGCATCAATTGCCATAATATTTATCCCCGTTTCTTTTAGATAAATCATCAACGATTGCAGAAATACTACTATTATTAACTTCCGTACCGATTAATTTCACTAGTAACTCTGAAGTAGTTTCGATTGCAATTTTATTAATTTTCTCTGAAGCACCTTTTCTTAGTAAATTTATCTCTTGCTCAACTTTCTTGATTTCCTCATCAATTTGTTTATCTAAAGTTTCCTTTTTTGTATTTATTTCTTTGAGCACATTTTCTCTAGCTTCTTTAAAAATGTTATTAGCTTCCAATTTACTTTTTGAAATAATATCATCGTACTCTTTAAGCTTGGCTTCACTACTTTCTCTCTGTTTTTCTGCTGCCTCAATATTTTCTTGTATTTGTGATTTTCTTAATTCAAGGTTTGCACTTATCTTAGGTAGTATTAGTTTAGATAATACAATGTACAGAATACCAAAAGTAAGTGTTAACCAAAAAATTTGTGAAATCCAAAATTCTGGATTTAATTGAGGCATACCTCCACTTTCAGCTGCAAAAACCTCTTTTAAAAAAAAGAGATTGAAAAATATTAACTGAAAAAATATTTTTTTAACCATCTATTTAAAATGCAAAAAGAATGATTAACGCTACAACCAATCCAAACAACCCAGTTGCTTCTGCTAGGGCAAACCCTAAAAGCAAATTAGGAAACTGTTTCTGAGCCGCGGATGGGTTTCTCATCGCACCTGATAGGTAATTACCAAAAATTATACCTATACCAACACCGGCACCAGCTAGGGCAATAGCCGCTAAACCTGCTCCGATCATTTTTGCTGCTTCTAATTCCATTATATCCTCCTCTGTTAATTAATGGTGTAAGTTTAATGCATCATTCAAATAGATGCAGGTTAAAATTGCAAAAACATATGCTTGAAGAAAAGCAACTAATATCTCCAGGCCAGTTAAAGCAACCGAAAAACTCAGTGGAAGCCATCCACCGACTACCCCAAGGCTTATTACAAAGCCTCCGAATACTTTCATCATTGTGTGACCCGCCATCATGTTAGCAAAGAGTCTGACGGATAAACTAATAGGTCTACTTAAATATGAGATAATCTCAATAACTACAATTAATGGTAATAGCACTATAGGAACCCCACTCGGTACAAATAATTTTAGGTAGCCCAAACCGTGTTTTATAAAACCAATTATTGTTACACCGATAAAAATAAAAGCCGCTAACACAAAAGTAACAATAATATGACTTGTGACTGTAAAGGTGTAAGGAATCATGCCAAACATGTTACAAAAAAGGACAAACATAAATAAAGAAAATATAAAAGAAAAATAAGGCTTAGCTTTAGAGCCTGCCGTATCACTAATCATTTTTGAAACAAATGTATAACTTAATTCAGCTAACAACTGAATTTTGTTTGGTAGCAATGAATTTTTTTTTGATCCGAGATTAAATATAATCAAAATAGCTAGCGAACTTATGACCATAAACAAACTAGCGTTTGTAAATGAAATATCAAAAGCACCTACTTTAATTTCAGGACCAATTCTATAGACTTCGAATTGTGTCATTGGATTTGCAGCCATATATTTTTCGATCTATTTTTGCATTTTCTTTGCAGATTTAATTACATTCATTATTCCTGCGATTACACCTACAAAAAAAAATATTAAAATTAACCAGGGTTTAGTACCAAAGGTCTTGTCTAAAATAAACCCAATAATTGTCCCTACAACTACTGCAGAAACTAGCTCAGTGCTTAGTTTAAAAGCATTACCAATTGGAGAGGGGTTATTTTTTTTCTTATTTTCTTTATCAAAAACCTTTTTTTTTGCAATTTCTAAGCGAGTTTTAAATGGATCTTTGGACATTTGAAATCAGTTTAATTAGGCAACCATACTTTCTGCTTTTTGAAGATCAACAGCTACAAGTTGACTAATACCTTTCTCGGGCATTGTAACTCCATATAGTCTGTTCATTTTAGACATTGTTAAAGCATGGTGGGTAACAATTATAAATTTCGTGTCAGTAATTTTTGTAAGTTCATCAAGCAAATTACAAAATCTTGTAACATTCGCATCATCAAGAGGTGCGTCTACTTCATCTAATACACAAATTGGAGATGGATTAGTTAAGAAAACAGCAAAAATTAATGAAAGCGCAGTAAGCGCTTGTTCTCCACCTGATAATAAAGTTATTGATTGGAGACGCTTACCAGGAGGACTCACCAACATCTCTAGTCCTGCCTCTAGTGGATCATCAGCATCTACTAATTCAAGTTTGGCGCTTCCACCATTAAATAGTTTTGTGTAAACCTCGTTAAATTTTCTATCAACTTTATCAAAAGCCTCAATTAATCTTTCTCTTCCTTTTTGATTAAGCTCATTGATACTTTCTTTTAATTTTAGTATTGCTGTAACTAAATCGACCCTATCGCTCTCCATTTTTTTAATTTCAGTTTCATACTTATTTGTTTCTTCATCTGCTTTTAAGTTCACCGAGCCTAGTTTTTCTCTTTCTTGTTTTTTTTTGTCTAGCAAGTCTTCTTGATTTACAGCATCGGGTAGTTCTTCAACTCCGAAAAGATTTGAATTTTCTAAAATATTTTCCTCAGATAAATTTAATTCGGAATTAATTCTATCAATTAAATCATTTTTTCTTTTTTTTAATCCCTCAACTGTTGCACCCGAACTTGCTTTTCTCTCTCTTATCTGAATTGATTGCTCTTGGATTTCATTCAATTGTAATCTTAAATTTTCTATTTTTTCATCTGTTGAATTAATAATTTCTTCATTTTCTTTTTTTTCCTCTTCAGAAATTCTTAACCCTTCAGTTATTTGACCTTTTTTTTCTGCCTGTAATTTTGGTTGATTGTCTAATTTACTTAATTGATCATTCAATTTACTTCTTCTTTCGGTAAGCTGGGAAACCATTTTTTCAGAATTTGATAATAGGTTTTTCCAACTTTCTATCTCTGTATCAATTACTTTAATTCTTTCGTTTCTCTTTACAGACTCTTTTTTTATATTTTCATTTTTACTATAACTCCCAGCATATGCTTCAATCAACAGCTTACAATTATCAAGTGCTGAAATAGCTTCTTGATTTTTTTGTGAATTAATAAGTTCTTTAACTTTTTCAATTTCACTTTGTAATTTATCTTTAGAGGTGTTTAAATCATTATCAGACTGTTTTTCAGTTTCATAATATTTGGAGTCAATTTCTATTAACTCATTTTTTTCTTCTTTTAATCTTTTTTCATTTGAGTTCGCATCGATTACTATTCCTTTTTCTCTACCGATATCTTCCTCAAATGTTTGAAGTGTTTTTTTTATATTTTCAATTTCATCTTGTATCCTTGTGTTTTCTTCGTCCAGACTTTGTAGCTCAAGATTAAGTCTCTGTATTTTAGATAAGTTTTCAATATTCTTTTCCCTTAATGGTGTGACTTTTTCAGTTTCAGTCTTTATTAAATTTTCAAGATCTGCGATCTTATTATTAAAGTCTGTTACTTCAGTCTCTGCTTCAACATTAATCTCATTTTCTATTTTTATTTCTTTATCAATTTCTAATAATTTTAAATAATATAAGCCTGCTTCTATCTTTTTTATTTCTTCAGACATATTTTTATATCTTGCTGCCTCTTCAGCTTGTTTTTGAAGATTAACAAGTTGCCTTTCTTGTTGGCGCCTTAATTCATCCGCTCTTTTAAGATTATTTTCTGCAGCGTTTAGTCGTAATTCAGCTTCATGCCTTCTTACATGTAATCCTGAAATTCCTGCAGCTTCTTCTAAGATTGCCCTTCTATCGGCTGGTTTAGCTGTAACGATTGCACCTATACGACCTTGGCTTATCATCGATGGAGAATGTGCTCCAGTTGATAAATCTGCAAAAAACATTTGAGCATCACGGGCTCTGACTTCCTTATCATTTATATAAAATTTTGAGCCTTTATCTTTTTCTATTTTTCTTCTTACGTTTACTTCATCCAATTCTCTATATTGAATTGGCCCCTCATTTTTTTCATTAGTTACAGTAACAGACACTTCTGCAATGTTCTTGGATGCTTTGTTAGATGTTCCAGAAAATATTACATCCTCCATTCCTGATCCTCGCATACTTTTTGCTGATGTTTCTCCCATGACCCATCTTAAGGACTCAACAATATTTGATTTTCCACATCCATTAGGACCAACTATCCCAGTTAAACCATTTTCAATTAAGAAATTAGTTTTATCAGCGAAAGATTTAAATCCGTTCAATTGGATTTTTTTAAACTCCATTAGGAGTTTATATCAGTTTTTCCAGCGATTTTTTTAAATTTTTATAATTAAGGGGTTTCTCAAACTTTTTGTTATTAATAATAATCGTAGGAGTAGCATTAACCTTAAATTTTTTAGTACCTTCGATTCGATCGTTTAACACATAATCCTCTATTTTTTTATCATTTATACATTTTTCAAAATCTAAATCGAAGCCTTGATTTTTAATGAATGTTTTTAAATTATCATTAATTTCCTCCACATTTTTCCCTCTGACCCATGCTTGTTGATTTGAATAAAGGCTATTTAAAATTTTCAAACTTTCATTACTTTTACATTGAGAAATTTTTGATGCATTAAAAGCGGCTACATCTAGAGGAAAGTGTCTAAATTCAATTTTGACTAAACCAGTATCGATATAATCTTTTTTGAGTTGAGGATATACGTTTTTATGAAAATCTGCGCAATGACTACATGTTAAAGATTCATAAGCGATTATTGTAATCTTCGCATCCTTATTTCCTGCTATGATTCTATTTCCTTCAGCATTTAAAATACTTATCGACCCAAAAAACAAGAATAATATTAAAAATATTTTTTTCATTTTGTTTTAAACACTTTTGATAACTTTATTAAAGATTTCTTTATTTTTTCATTTTTAACACTATTTATCTTTTTTTGATAATCATGATTTGTCACATTATAGGAGCTTTCATCATTTGTAGAGGGGTTAATTTTTTCATCATCAAAACTTGCTAGTTTAATTTTTTCAACAACAGAATAACCAAATAAATTATTTAATTTTTCTAATATATCTTTTCTTGAATATTCCAGTTCAACTTCATGCCCCCTTTTAACATTAATTAACAAAGTGCTAACACCTAACTTATTAGAATTTTTAAAAGACTTGGGGTAGCAAACTTTAAATAAATTTTCTCCAACAATATATTTCCAATTATTGATAGTTTCAGAGTACACGTGCCCTTTCTTATTGATGACTTTTTTGATATTTTTTGGCAAAGTGTCTTTAAAGGATCTTAAGCCTTGAATGCTATTTCTCTGCTTAGTATATTTTTTGAATTGCATATGAAAGATCAAATAATAACAAAAAAAATTCTTAATTGGTATGATTTAAATAAGAGAAAATTACCGTGGCGAAAAAATGTTTCACAATCAAAAAAACATTATTATACATTGGTAAGTGAATTCATGTTGCAGCAGACACAAGTTGTGACTGTAATTCCTTATTTTAATAGATTTATAAATAAAATTCCAAATCTTAAAAAACTTTCAAAAATGCCAGATAGAGAATTGATAAAACTTTGGGAGGGTCTTGGATATTATTCGAGAGTAAGAAATCTAAAAAAAACTGCTAAAATCATAATTAGTAAATATCATGGAGAAATTCCAAATAATTATGAGGATTTAATATCTTTACCTGGTATCGGCAATTACACTGCTAATGCAATTTTAGCTATTGCCTTTAATAAATCCTATATTCCTTTAGATGGAAACATTGAAAGGGTTTTAAAAAGATATCTTTATTTAAAAAAAGATAAGGAAATACAAAAAGAAAATCTAATAGAAAAAAAATCTATTTTTGGAATTTCATCAAGAGCAAGCGATTATGCTCAAGCTTTAATGGAATTAGGAGCAATGATATGCAAACCAAAAAATCCTGAATGTAGTAAGTGTCCTATCTCAAAAAATTGCAAATCCTATAAGAAGAAAGATTTTGATTTAGCTAAAATTACAAAAAAGAATAAAGAAAAATATTTTATTCTTAAAGTTTATAAAAAAAATCAAAAATACCTGTTAGTAAAAAATACAAGATTTAACTTTCTAAAAAATTTAGCAATTTTTCCGATGGAAGAGCTTTCTAACCCAAAAAATTTTAATGAAAATCTTAATTTTAAAATGTCAAATATGAATATGAACATAAAAATTGAATATCTCAAAAATGCAAAAAGATTTCCCTCATCTTATTGGTTTGATAAAAGGAAATTAGATAATTATATGCTTCCAACATTCACTAAGAAAGTTGTTAAATATTTAGAAAAAAAATAATGAAAAAAGTAGCTGTAATTGGTGCTGGTATTTCAGGGCTATTCATTGCGAATTTATTTAAGAGAAATGAAAAATATCAAGTAACTATCTTTGAAAGAAATAGCTTAATCGATTTAAAAGAAGGTTACGGAATTCAATTATCTGTCAACAGTATCAAACTTTTAAATAAAATTCAGTTTGATAAATTAGAAAATAATAAAAAATTTAATCCAGACAAAATAAATTTTTACTCAGTTAAAAATTCTAATAAGATATGTGAGTTAAATATATCAGATTTTAATACTGAAAATTGTAAATATACTACTCTTAAAAGATCATCACTTATTGATTTTTTAAAAAAGGATATAGAGAAAGAAATAAAATTTAACCACACTATTTCAACGATAGAACAACAAGATCAAATCGTTAAAATCGCTTTTGAAAATAATGAAGCTTATGAATTTGACTATTTAATTATTTCAGATGGTGTCTTTTCAAAGAGTAAAAATCTGTTATCAAAAAATAAAATTCAGCCAAAATATGATGATACGTTAGCCATAAGAGGAATAATACCAAGCTCGTCAAATATAGCTGATAAAAAAAACGTCTCATTGTTTTTAGGTTCAAATTTTCACTATGTTATTTATCCAGTATCTCCTGATGGAGATTTAAACTTTATAGCTGTAATGAAGTATAAACTTTCAGAGGATGAGCAAAAAGATTTCTCGTTATTTAAAGATGACAACTTTATTAAAAAGATTTTAGAAAAAGTTCCACAATTAAGTATGGAATTTTTTGATAATATTAATGATTTAAAGATATACCCTGTATTTGTGAGTCATGATTTTTTTGAGTTTAATAATAATAATATTCATCTAGTAGGAGATGCTTTTTTTGCTTTCTCACCATCATTTGCTCAAGGCGCATCACAATCAATAGAAGGTGCATATGAATTATTTGAAAATATAGAGAATAATACTAAGAGTAATTTTTTTAGAAATAGAGTTGATAAAATAAAGATGGTAAATAATCGCTCAAAATTTAATCAATTTGCTTTTCATTTATCTAATCCTTTAACTACATTTTTAAGAAATATTTTTTTGAAAAGATTAGTAAAAAATAAAAAGTTTTTAGAGGGCTACCTTGGGAAAATATATAAAAACTAACTATTAGAAATCAACCTTTGTCTCAAATAATCGATTGGAACTGCGTTTCCATTTAAGTTATAATGCCAATAGGTCCATCCATTACAGCTTTCAGCACCTAAAATTGTAGCTGCTACTTTATGGATTGAGCCTTCAGTTTGAGCATGTTTGATACTGCCATCAGCCATAATTTTTGCACTGATTTTCTTTTTATTATCAAAAATAGTGGTGCCTGGTTTAATTATTCCTAATTCAACCAATGATCCAAAAGGTATTCTCGGCTTAGATCTACCATTTTGCAAAGTATCTAAATAATGATCTTCTATAGGTTTTGCTTTCTTTAATCTTTGTTCGGCAGCTTTAAAATAGGTTTTTTCTTTTTCAATTCCATAATAATTTCTACCCAGTTTTTTTGCAACTGTTGCTGTTGTTCCTGATCCTAAAAAAGGGTCTAAAACTAAATCATTTTTATTTGATGTTGCTAATAAAATTCTGTGAAGTAGAGCCTCAGGTTTTTGAGTAGAATGGACTTTTTTACCATTCTTTTTTAGTCTTTCGGAACCATTACAAATTGGTAATTCCCAGTTAGATCTCATTTGAAGATCGTCATTTAAACATTTTAAGGATTGATAATTAAAAGTGTATTTTGATTTTTCAGACTTCGATGCCCAAATTAAAGTTTCGTGGGCGTTCGTAAAACGTGTTCCTCTAAAATTTGGCATCGGGTTTTTTTTATTCCAAATGACGTCATTTAAAATCCAAAAACCTAAATTTTGAATAGCTGTTCCAACTCTAAAAATGTTATGGTAACTACCAATTACCCAAATAGCTCCATTTTTTTTTAAAATTCTTTTACATTCACTTAACCATGAATAGGTAAATTCATCATACTTTTTAAAATTTTCAAATTGATCCCATTTATCATTTACTGCATTTACTTTAGATCTATCTGGTCTTGTTAATTCACTTTTTAATTGTAGGTTGTAAGGAGGGTCAGCAAAAATTAAATCAAAAGTCTCATCAGGAATTTTTTTTAGCTCCTGAAGGCTATCTCCGTTAATTAATTTATTTTTAAAATCTAAATTCATTTTGAAAAAATAAATTAGACTCCAAAAAGATTCTTGGGTCAACCTATGATTGAATTATTTAGACTCGTTTTGTATGACTTATCATGGCGATAACTACATATTGTGTTTTTACGTGAAAACTATTTTAATCTATTTATAGGAGAGAAGTTTTTCCTGTGATGCTTTGTAATCCCTAAAACTTTTATGGCTTTTAAATGTTGACTAGTACCATATCCAAAATTTTTTTGCCAACTATAACCTTTAAACTTTTTACTTAAATTTGAGATCATTTTATCACGTGTAACTTTAGCAATAATTGATGCTGCAGAAATAGATGGAATTTTTTGGTCACCTTTAATAATAGATTTAAGTTTGTAATTTTTTAATTCAGGTAATTTATTTCCATCAATTAATACGTGTGAAGGTTTTTTCTTAAGTTTTTTGATTGCTCTTTTCATTGCTAATAAACTGGCATTTAAAATATTTAATTGTTCAATTTCTTTCAATGATGCCTTTCCAATTGCCCAAATTGAATTTTTTTTAATATAGCTAAATAAGACTTTGCGTTTAGAGCTTGATATACTTTTTGAGTCTTTTAGTAATTTTGTATTTATAGATTTTTTTAAAATAACTGCAGCTGCATAAACTGGTCCAACCAAACTTCCTCGACCGACTTCATCTACACCAGCGATTATTTTCATTAAATTATAATATTTAAATCTTCTACTTTTTTTCTTATTTTTTTTAGGTCCTCCCATGAGAATTTCTTTTTATCTGGATACCTAATTAAATAAGATGGATTAAAAGTGATAATTACGGGAATTGTTTTGTTTCCAATTATGATTTCTTTCCAATTTCCTCTTTCGTTTGAGATTTGATTACCAAGACCCGTTACCGCCTCCATTGCAGTGGTACCCATCAATATCAAAATTTTAGGATCTATAATTGAAATATGTTCTTTTAGAAAAATTGAATATCGCTTTATCTCTTGAGTAGTTGGCTTTCTATCATTAGGTGGTCTAAAATTTATTGAGTAAGTAGAGTATACTTTCTCTCTTTTAATTTTAATTGCTAAAAGCATCTTGTTTAAAAGAACGCCAACATCTCCACAAAATGTTTTAGCTTCCAAGTCTTCTTTTTCATCAGGAGCTTCTCCAATTAACATTATAGGACTATTTATGTCACCATCTCCCATAACTAGATTTTTAGAATTATTTCTTAAATTACAATCTTCAATTGAATTGATTTTTTTCTTTAGTCTTAATATTCTCTCTTCTTTCCCTTTTTTATTTTGAACGCTATTTTCTTTTACAATTTTAAGTCTATTTATTGGCTTATTACTAAATTCAAATTTTGGCTCTACTTTATCTAAAAATCTTTGATCATATTTGGCATTTTGATTTAACATCTTTTTAGTCATAAAGTGCAATTATGTTTGTCAAAAATTTAAAATTTTTATTGATATTATTTTTACTTTATCAAAATCCCTTGCATTCTAAAAGTGCTAGTTTTGATGATTTTGACTCTAGAAACTTATCAAAATATTTTTCTGGAATTGTAGCATTTGAAAATAAAAATAACTCAAAGGCGTTAAATTTTTTTAATACTTCCAAGATTTTATTAAATAAACATGAGCCTTATTTAAAGAGATATGTTTACTCTCTAGTCTTAGAAAATAAAGTAAATCAAGCTATAAATATTGTTAAACAAAATAAAAATAAATCAGAATTTTTTGAAAAATACTTATTATTAACAATAGACAGTATAAGACGAGAGGATTTTTCAAAGGCTTTGGATTACATATCTAAGTCTAAAAAATACATTAAACTTAACCGATTTAACTCAGCAATTTTAGATAATTTGAGAGACTACATTTTTGTATTCAAAGAAAAAAAATTGCCCAATGATATAAAAAATTACGGAAATCTATCAATAATTTCAACAACCTTTCAAAGGTGTTATTTGGGAGATGCAAAAACCAAAACTTTTTTCTCTAAGCTGGTTGGTAATGACGATGCAGACTTAACCAGGTACACTTTTTTTTACTTAGCATATTTAATTGAAAATAACCAAATAGAGGAAGCAAAAAAAATAACTGATAACATTAAATTTATCAATACTTCTTTACTTTTGTCTCAAGGAAAAAGTTGGATTGAAAAAGGCAATGAAAGAAAAATGAACTCCATTTTTTCATGCAAAAACCATAATGACTTAATAAGTGAATTTTTATTTTTAATATCTAATTTACATTCTGCTCAAGACGATTTTATAAATTCTAACTTTTATTCATATTTATCTCATTATTTAAATCCAAAATTTCATTATAATTTATCATTAGTCGCTGAAAATCTATATTCAAATGAAGAATTTGATCGAGTTAAAAAAATTATACAAGAATTTGAAAAAGAAGATGATTTCTATTATTGGTATAGATTAAAAAAAGAAGCTCAAATTATTTCAAAAGAAAGTAGCACAAAAGATTCATTAAAATTTATTAAGTCTAATTTTGAAAAAATTGAAAAACCAAATGAAAAAATCTTATTTGATATTGCTAATTTTTATAAAAATGCAAAACAGTACGAACAAGCTATAAAATATTACACAATAGTTCTAGGAATAGTCAGCGACGATTTAGAAATTAAATCAGATTTGTTTTATAGAAGAGGAGCGAGCAATGAACGAATGGGAAATTATGAAGAAGCAGATAGAGACATGCTTTCTTCTTTAGAAATTGATCCTGATGATGCTTATGTTCTAAATTATTTAGCATACTCTTGGTTGGAGAGAGATTACAAAATTGAAGAAGCAATGGAAATGTTAGAGAAAGCATATTCTTTAACTGAGAATGATCCATATATAATAGACTCAATTGGTTGGGCTTATTATTTAACAAAAGACTACATAAAAGCAGAAACATATTTAAAAAGAGCTGTAGAATTAATGCCAGATGATGCGATAGTAAATGATCATTATGGAGATATTCTTTGGATGTTGGGTAGAAAAATTCAAGCAAGGTATTTTTGGAAAAGTGTATTTAAAATGGAGGATGTAGATAAGGAATTATTACAAAAAATAAATTCAAAAATAATTAAAGGACTCTAAGATGGGCTATTCCAGGATAAAGTCATTTGCTAAAATTAATTTAGCTCTTAACGTTACTGGAAAAAACTCAAGACTACACAAGATTGAGAGTATCGTAGGTTTTGTCTCGTTATACGATGTTATTCTTATTAAACAAATTCAATCTAAAAAACATATTATTTCATTTAATGGAAAATATTCAAAAAATATTCACAAGAAAAATACAATTTCAAAGTTGTTAAATATTCTAGAGAAAAAAAAATTAATTACAGGTCACAAGTTTGAAATAAAAGTTAACAAACATATTCCATCAAAATCTGGATTAGGAGGTGGATCAATGAATGCGGCAAATATATTAAAATATTTGATTAAGAAAAAGTTTATTAATCCCAGCAGAGGACAATTAAGTTCAATTTGTAAATCAGTAGGTTCAGATGTAGCTCTAGGTCTTAATTCTACTTTTACAATTCTTAAATCTAATAATCAGATTAAAGAGTTTAAAAACTGCAAAAAACTTTATGCACTTATTGTTAAACCTAGTTTTGGGTGTTCGACAAAGGATATATTTTCGAGTGTAAAAAAATTCACAAAACCCAGATTTAATAAACCCTCTAAGAAAATGTTTAGCTTTGATAATTTGAAAAAACTCAATAATTCCCTTGAAGCGATTTCTCTATCTAAGTTTCCCAAATTAAAAAATATCAAAAATTTTCTTGAAAAATCCTCAAATAAGAGTTTCGTAAGAATGACAGGATCAGGTTCTGCAATTGTCGCATATTTTAAATCTAAAAAATTATGCGATGATGTTAAAAAAAAATTTAGTAGAAAATATAAAAATTGCTGGTGTAAAGTTGCAAAAACTATATAAATTCTTTTTTTTGTGTTATACGAAATTAGTTTGGGGCGTAGCCAAGCGGTAAGGCACGGGTTTTTGGTACCTGCATCCTAGGTTCGAATCCTAGCGCCCCAGCCAAATATGAAAAACTTTTTAAATAAAATCTTCTCGAGCTCAAAAAACCTTTACTCATTTAAGAATAATATCAAAAAACTTTCATTAACAACACCTGTGAAAAAAATTTTTGAGGCTATAAATTCTCATTCATCTGAAAGTGAGATTAGGTACGTGGGAGGTTGTTTAAGAAAAATATTAAATAATGAGAAAGTCGATGATATAGATTTAGCAACAAATTTAAATCCTTCAGAAGTCACTGAAATCTTAAAAAAAAAAAATATTAATTTTTATGAGTCAGGAATTGAACATGGAACAATTACAGCAATCATAGATGATCATAAGTATGAGATAACATCTCTAAGAGAAGATATTTTTACTGATGGTAGACACGCTAAAGTAAAATTCTCCAAAGATTGGAAAAAAGATGCTGCGAGAAGGGATTTTACTATTAACTCTATTTATGCTGATTTAGATGGAAATTTATTCGATCCTTATAATGGAAAAAAAGATATTGAAACAGGTCAGGTTAGCTTTATTGGCAACCCTGAAAAAAGAATTAAAGAGGATTATTTAAGGATATTAAGATACTTAAGATTTTTTTTAAATTACTCAAAGCAGCCTCACAAAGAGGAAATAATGAAAGTAATAAAAATCAATATAAGTGGTATTTCTATTATTTCTAAAGAGAGACTATTAGACGAGTTAAAAAAATTATTAAAATCAAATAAATTAGAAAATTTATCAAAAGATAAATTCAGCATTGACCTAATATTGTTAATTTTTCCAGAACTAAAAAATATCAAAAGTATTATTGATGCAATCAAAGTAAAGAGAGAACTATTTGTTGATCTGGATTTTATGTTTACTTTATTTTTAATGATAATAGATGAAACAGACAATTTAGAATACTTCTTGTACAAATATAATATTTCAAAAAAAGATCAAAAAAGAGCTTATGCTATTAGTAACTTTTATAATGAAAAAAATGGGTCAAAAACTTTAAATGAAGTGAACTTAAATAAAGTTTTATATTATGATGGAAAGCAAGCAGTATTAGATATTATAAATTTTAAGATTATAAAAACAAAGAAATTAGATAAGAAATTATTGAGCTTACTAGAATTATATAAAAATAAGATAACGCCAAGTTTGCCTGTTGGAGCTAATTTATTAATGACTAGATACAAAATACCAGAGGGAAGACAGTTGGGAAGTATGCTGAAATTGATTGAGGAGGAGTGGATCAGGAATAATTTCAAAATTTCTGACAAACAAATCGATAGTATTGTAAAAGGTTAAAGATATTTGACGTCTTTAATTTCAAAGTTTTTTACTCCAGCGGGAGTATTTATTTCTACAAGATCATTTTTATTTTTTCCAATAAGACCTTTACCTATTGGTGATTGAAAATATAACAGTTTTTTTTTTAAATCTGCTTCATCTTTTCCAACTATTTTATAATCTATCTTTTCACCGGTATCTAAATTTTCCAAAAATACTGTGGCACCAAAAATTACTTTGCCGTCATTGTTTATTTTAGTAACATCAATGACATTTGCTCTTGCAATAATATCATTTATTTCTGTTATCCTACCCTCGTTGTGAGACTGCTCTTCTTTTGCTGCATGATACTCAGCGTTTTCTTTTAAATCTCCGTGTGATCTTGCTTCAGCAATTGCGGCAACTATTTCTGGTCTTTTTTTTTCTTTTAAAAAAATTAATTCTTCTTTTAGTTTATTTAAGCCATTCAAGGTAATTGGTTCTTTATCCATATTATTTCCATTTTGCATGAGGAGGTAATGACATTAATATTCCCTCAACATTACCACCTGTTTGTAATCCAAATTTTGTACCCCTGTCATATAGTAAATTGAATTCTGCATATCTTCCTCTTTTAATATATTGATTTTCTTTATCTTTAGAAGTCCATTTTTTTTTAATTTTTTTATTTATAATTTTTTGAAAAATAGTCTCAAAGGTAATACCAACATCTCTGACAAATTTGAAATTTTTTTCAAAATTGTTTTTTTTATAATCAAAAAAAATACCACCTATTCCACGGGGCTCTTTTCTATGAGGTAGATAAAAATATTCATCACACCATTTTTTATATTTTTTATAATAATTTTTGTCATGTCGATTGCACATATCTCTAAGAGTTTTGTGAAACTGTTCTTTTTCTTTATTATCTTTTTTTGATGGAGTAACATCAATACCTCCACCGAACCAATCAAAAGTCGTACAAATATATCTAGTATTAAAATGCATCGCGGGAATTAAAGGATTTTTCATATGCATTACAACAGATATCCCTGATGCCCAGAACCTAGGATCTTTTTGAGCGCCAGGAATATTTTGTTGAAATTTTTTTGGGAATTTTCCATAAACTTTTGAAAAATTAACACCTACTTTATCAAAAATTTTTCCATCTTTTAAGATTCTATATTCACCACCACCTTCATCTTTTTTTAAATTTCTCTTCCATGAAGTCGACTTAAAACTGATCTTGTTTTTTTCAAAATCACTAATAGTTTTGCAGAACATTTCCTGCAAAGATTTAAACCAATTACTTGTCAATTTTTGTTTTATTTCTAGATCCATTTAAATTAATTTATTTTGTTTTAAACACTCGGCCAATATTATAGCAACAGAAGAAGAAATATTTAAAGAACGCTTATTATTTCGCATCGGAATTTTTAACTTATTATTTATCATTTTATGCACAAATTCAGGCACTCCCGCGCTTTCTCTTCCAAATAAAATTGTATCATTTTTTTTAAACTTAAATTCTGTATATGGGCTAGAGGCTTTTGTAGTCATAAGTATAATTCTTTGATTCTGTTTCTCATCAAAAAATTGATCAGAGCTTTTATAATATCTAATCTCTTTTTCATCCATATAATCCATCACAACTCTTTTAAATCTCTTATCGTTTAATAAAAATCCACAAGGCTCTATTATTTCTAATTTCGCCCCCAAACAGGCGCAGGTTCTTATGATCGCAGCAGTATTTTGAGGGATATCAGGTTCAAATAGTGCAATTTTTGGCCCATCATTAATTAGATTATGTGTCATTCTATCAGTAGAAAAATAATACTTTTTTATTATATGTAATCATATATTAACTACCTAAATCAACATATAGAATTATAAGAACCAATAAACAGTGGAAAAGAAAACTAAAAGAAGAGATTTTTTATTTACAGCTACATATGCGGTTGGAGCAGTTGGGGCGGGTGCAGTGATTTGGCCTATGATAGATCAAATGAACCCAGATGCTTCTGTAAAAGCGTTAGCGAGCACCGAGGTTGATGTGAGCGCAGTCAATCCAGGAAAAACCATAACTGTGTTATGGAGAGGAAAGCCAGTTTTTATTAGAAGGAGAACTCAAGAGGAAATAGCTGAAGCCAAATCTGTTAAGTTGGAAGATTTAAAGCATCCTGAAAAAGATGAAGATCGTGCAAAAAATCCAGAGTGGCTTGTTATGCTTGGAGTATGCACGCACTTAGGTTGTGTGCCTTTGGATCAAAAAGGTGATTACAATGGATGGTTCTGTCCATGTCATGGTTCTCATTACGATACTTCTGGAAGAATTAGAAAAGGTCCAGCTCCAACAAATATGGAAATTCCAGAATACAAATTTGTTGATGCTAACACAATTAAGATTGGATAATTTTTTATGAGTGAACACGAATACACACCAAAATCAAAAGTTGGAAAATGGTTTAACGACAGATTACCTCTTTTAACTTTGGCAAACCATTTAACCGATTATCCAACACCAAAAAATTTAAATTATTGGTGGACTTTTGGTGGAATTCTTACTTTTTGTTTGATTACTCAAATTGTAACCGGATTAGTTTTAGCAATGCACTATATTGCGCATGCTGATATGGCGTTCCAAAGTGTTGAACACATAATGAGAGATGTGAACTATGGATGGTTGATAAGATATATACATGCAAACGGAGCTTCAATGTTTTTCTTAGCAGTATATATTCATATTTTTAGATCTTTATTTTATGGCTCTTATAAATCACCTAGAGAAGTTATATGGATTATCGGAATAATAATTTATTTGCTCATGATGGCAGCAGCTTTTCTAGGCTATGTTTTACCATGGGGACAAATGAGTTTTTGGGGAGCTACAGTTATTACAAATTTATTTAGTGCAATTCCTTTGGTAGGTGAGGGAATAGTAACATGGTTATGGGGAGGGTATTCGGTTGATAACCCAACACTTACAAGATTTTTTACTCTACACTACTTAATTCCTTTTTTAATTTTAGGTTTAGTTGTTTTACATATTTGGGCTCTTCATGTGCCTGGAAATAATAATCCAATTGGAATTGATATAAAAAAACCTTCAAAAGATACAGTCCCATTTCATCCTTACATAGTTATCAAGGATGGTTTTGCATTGTTGATGTTTATGATTGTTTTTGCTTTTTTTGTTTTCTATACACCAAATATTTTAGGTCATGCTGATAATTATATTGAAGCAAATCCTCTTGTAACACCAGCTCATATTGTTCCTGAATGGTATCTATTACCTTTTTATGCAATTCTGAGATCAGTTCCGGATAAACTTCTAGGTGTTATAGCGATGTTGTCTGCTATTTTAATATTAGCTGCACTTCCTTGGTTAGATACTTCAAAAATTAGATCCGCAGTCTTTAGACCTTTATATAAGCAGTTCTATTGGATCTTAGTGGCTGATGTTTTAATTTTAGGATATGTCGGAGCTATGCCAGCTGAGGGTCTTTACTTATTAATTGCTAGGATTGCAACAGCATACTACTTCCTTCATTTTTTAGTTATACTGCCAGTTTTAGGATTCAAAGAGAGGACCACACCTGTTCCTTTGAGTATTACCGAACCAATTTTGGGTGGATCACCTAATCTTGCAGCGGTGAAAAAAAAGGATAGTTTTAAAGATCAGTGAAAAATTTTTTTAGAATATCGTTTTTAATAGCTTTATTTTTTGGATTTCAATTTAACTCTAATGCAGCTGAGAAAGTTGAATATTTAAAAACTGATTGGAGTTTTAAGGGTCCCTTCGGAAAGTTTGACAGAGCTGCACTTCAAAGGGGATATCAAGTTTATCAAGAAGTTTGTTCTTCTTGCCATTCTATGAAATATCTAAGTTATAGAAATTTAGTGGAAGAGGGTGGGCCTGAATTTTCAGTAGAACAAGCAAAAGCCATTGCAGCATCTTTTGAGGTAAAAGATGGACCAAATGCAGATGGTGAAATGTTTATGAGACCAGGAAGGTTGTCGGATAAATTTGTGATGCCTTACGAAAATGAAAAAGCTGCTCAAGCTGCAAACGGTGGAGCATACCCTCCTGATATGACTGTTTTAGTAAAAGCGAGAGGTGGTGGAGTTGATTACATCTATTCACTCCTTCAAGGATATGAAGATCCACCAGCTGGAGTGACTTTAGATGATGGTGTTTACTATAATAAATACATGTATGGAAATAAGATTAAAATGTCCAATCAACTTTCTGATGGTTTGGTAGAATACTCAGATGGTACTAATGCTTCTGTAGAACAAATGGCAAAAGATGTTACAACTTTTTTAATGTGGACTGCAGAACCTCATTTAGAAACACGTCATAAAATGGGTTTTAAAGCAATAGTTTATTTAATTATATTAACAGTTTTAGTTTATTTTAGTATGAAGAGAATCTGGTCACGTATTGAAACGAAAGTTTAAAACGTCACCGTCTTTAACAATATAGTCTTTACCTTCTAGTCTCATTTTTCCATTTGTTTTAGAATTTACCCATCCATCATTTTCAACAAAATCATTATAAGAAATAGTCTCAGCTCTAATAAATCCTTTTTCAAAATCAGTATGTATTTCACCAGCAGCTTTTGGAGCTAAACAATTTTTCTGAATAGTCCAGGCTCTTGTTTCCTCAGGACCTGAGGTAAAAAAAGTGTCTAATTCTAAAATCTTATAACCTTTTTGTATCAACATATCCAAGCCAGTGTCCTTTAAACCAATCATTTCCATGTAGTTTTTTCTTTCTTCACTATCTAACTCATTGATTTGATTTTCAATATCTGCCGATACAATCAAAGTGTTTTCTAAACCAAATTTTTCTAAGAATGATTTAGTGTAACCGTTTCCATTTTGAACACTTTTCTCATCAACGTTACAAACAAATATTTTAGGCTTCAAAGACAATAAACCACTTAAATTTAGTTGTTTTTTGGTAAATTCAGATTTTAAACTTGCTAAATCTTGATCATTATTAATTAAGTCTAAACAACTTTGAAGAATTTTAATTTGATCCTCATCAATATTTTTTTTGTTATTTTTCTCAAGTCTTTTTTGAATGGACTCTAAATCTGCAAGCTTCATTTCTGTCTCAATTATTTCAAGATCTCTAACAGGGTCAACTGTAGGATTTACATTTTGAATATCACTAGAGTCAAAACATCTAATCATATGTATTACAGCGTCTACTTCTCTGATATGAGACAAAAATTTATTTCCCAAACCTTCACCTTTAGATGCACCCTTTACAAGGCCAGCTATGTCAACAAAAGAAATAGTAGTAGGTATAATTTTTTTTGATTTAGAAATTTTGGCTAAATTTTCTAATCTATAGTCAGGCACACTAACTACACCAATATTTGGATCAATTGTACAGAATGGAAAGTTAGCTGCTTGAGCTTTATTTGAATTGGTTAATGCATTGAAGAGAGTAGATTTACCTACGTTTGGTAAACCAACTATCCCACACTTGAAGCTCATTATTTATTATTTACTGTACTAGAAAAAAGATCTAATTTTTTTTCAACAAGAAAAGAAATTGAGTCATTTATGTGGTTTGATATTTTTTCAATACCTAACGACTCATCTTCATCAAAATTTTGTAAAACGTAATCTGCAACCTCGATGTTTCCTTTGGGTTTACCAATACCTATTCGCACTCTAGAATAATCTTTGCCAATAAACTTATCAATTGAAGCAATTCCATTGTGCCCCGCACTTGATCCTCCAAACTTAGCTTTGATTTTTCCAAATTCCACATCTAGATCATCATGAAAAACTATTACATCTTGAGCATCAATTTTAAAATATTCAATAAGCTCTCTAATACAAATTCCTGAATTATTCATAAAGGTCAAAGGTTTGATGGCATAAACTTTAACATTTCCTATATTGCCAGTAGTTAACAGGCCTTTAAATTTTGGTTTTTGTTTTGATAAACTGAATTTTTTGTTTATTGCGTCTATAATTTTAAACCCAACATTATGTCGATTATTTTCGCTGTCTGGTGTTGGATTACCCAATCCTACAAATAAAAGCATGATCTATTAATTAATTTTCAATTTAGTTGATTATTTTTTTTCTTCAGGAGATTTTTTGTCAGCAGGTTTTTTATCATCACCCTCTTTTTTATCTCCTTTATCAGCCTCTGGAGCAGCTTTATCCCCATCGGCCGCTGCAGCAGTTGCACCCTCTGCACCTTCTTCACCCTCTGCAGCTTCTGCTTCAGCAGGTTTTTCAGGTTCTTTCATAACTGTTGGAGCTGCTAATGTTGCTATTACAAAATCTCTTCCTTGAATCGTTGGAACAACTTCTGGATCTAATTTAACTGAAGAAATTTTAAAACTCTCACCAATATCAACGCCATCTAAGTCTAACGTTAAATTTTCAGGAATCTTTTCACTTGGACATTTTAATTCTACTTTTCTTCTAACAATGTTTAGCACCCCACCTTTTTTAAGACCGGGAGATTTTTCGTGATTAATAAAATTTACTGGAATTTCTATTTTTATTTTTACACCTGGTAGCACTCTTAAAAAATCTACATGAATTGGTTCATCGGTTAAAATATGATATTTTATTTCTCTTGGTAATACATTTTGATTACTACCATCTACTTTTAGAGTAATTATGTTTGAGAAGAAATTTTCTTTTTCAATAAAAGTTTTAAGTAATTTTTTAGAAATAGATATCTTTTGATTTTTATCTTTACCACCGTAGATAATAGCTGGAACATTTCCACTATTTCTTATAGCGTTTAACTGCCCTTTAGTGGAATTATCTCTAATGTTAGCTTCTATTGAATTCATAAAACAGAGTTTTTTAACTCATGTTTACAAATAATCAAGAAATTTATTTAAATAAATCTGATACGGATGTTGAATTTGAAATTCTCTTTATTGCTTCACCCATAAGACCTGATATGGGTAAAACCTCAATATTTTTAACATTTTTAGTTTTATGAACATTGTCTATTGTATCGGTTATAACTAAATTTTTAATTACTGAACTTTTAATTTTTTTAATTGCATCTCCACTTAAAACCCCATGAGTAATGTAAACATAAACATCTTTTGCTCCTCGAGATTTTAAAGCTTTCGCCGCATTAATAATTGTGCCACCTGAATCAATTATATCATCAACTAAAATACAAGTTTGTCCTTTTACATCACCAATGATATTCATAACCTCTGATTGCCCAGGCTTTGGTCTTCTTTTATCAACAATAGCTAGTCCTACATTCAGAAGTTTTCCAAGTGCTCTAGCTCTTTCCGTTCCTCCTACGTCAGGTGCAACACAAATAATTTTTTTACTTTTAATTTTCTTTCTAGCGTGTCTTGCAAATATTGGAGTAGAAAATAAGTTATCAACAGGAATATCAAAGAAACCTTGAATTTGACCAGCATGTAAATCTACGGTTACCACTCTATCAGCACCAGCTTGAGTTATTAAATTAGAGACAAGTTTTGCAGATATGGAAGTTCTTGGAACAACCTTCCTATCTTGTCTTGCATATCCAAAATACGGTATTACCGCTGTTATATTTTTTGCTGATGACCTCTTTAGGGCATCAATACATAACAATAATTCCATTAAATTATCATTTGCTGGAGAGGAGATAGATTGAACAATAAAAATACTGTTTCCTCTTATATTTTCATTTATTTCAATATAGATTTCACCATCAGCAAATTTTCTAATACTTGAATTTACAAGTTTTGTTTTTAAGTATTTAGCAATGTTTTTACTTAAAACTTTATTGCTGTTTCCAGTTAATAATTTCATTGAAAAACTCTAATTAATCATAATTAATGAAATATTTCTACCATAATCATCATGATTTAAACTCAAAGACCTTCTTGCACTAAAAAAATTATTTTTTTTAGGAAAAGTATCAATATTTATCGTCTCTAAATTTGTGATTTTCATTAATTTGAGTTGTAATTTAACATATTTTGATAAATCAAAATAAATTAAGTTTTTTCTTTTTCTAAAAAAAACTTTATTTCTTTTATCTTTTTTTAGGAATTTTCTTCTAAAATCTGCTTTTACGTTATAGCTTTTTTGAGCGATACAAGGACCTATAACAGCAATCATATTCTTTTTTTCACAGCCCTTTTTAATCATGAAATTTATAACTTTTGAAATAATTCCTTTATATGCACCTTTCCATCCAGCATGAATAGCAGCTACCATCTTTTTTTGTTTATCAAAAATTAATATTGGAGCACAATCAGCTGTAAGAATTCCAATCGGTAATCTTGGAATGTCAGTGATTACTGCATCTGCTTTCTTTTTTTTTAGGTGCTTAGAATATTTATTGATGAAAACAAATTTATTACTATGTATTTGATGGAGTAAAAAAATATTTTTTGAATTTTTATCGATTTTCTTTTTTACAATTCTCAAATTTTTGATAATTTTTGTTTTGTAGTCGTTAGAACCTGGTCCACAATTTAAGCTTTTATAAATTCCTCTCGAACATCCACCTTTTTTATTAAAAAAACCATGACTGATCTCTTTAAATTTAGTTAATTTTTTTGAAACTATCAATTAAACCCCAACTTATATTTATTGCCTTTGTTTTTGATAAACATTACCTTAAATAAATTTCCCATTTCTTTCTCATCTATAAGTTTTTTTAATCTAAAATAAATATCTGCTTTTTTTGAAAAGCTTTGATTTTGCGATATTATCTCAGCTCTATTTTTTATTCCCAATTTTACTAAAAAGCTTCCTTGAGTTGTTATTAAGTCTTTTAAACCACCTAATTGATTGATTATTTTCTTAAATAAGAAAAAATTGATATTATGAGTAATATCTGAAGTACCGATATTTTTTAAAACACTGTTGTGTTTATGATTTGAAATCGATTTAAGAGTATTTTTCATCCTCTTTTCCATATACCCGTAATCTATCATTAGAAGACCGCCATTATTTTTTTTAACTATTCCAGCAACTTTTTTTAAATAATCTGCTCCAACTAAGGAGTATTCAATAAATTTTTGGTTCTTTGAAATATTGTAATTAATTTCTTTTTCAAATTTTTTCATATTAAACTTTTTTTCACAAAAAAAGGGCTTTTTTTGATTTTTAAAATTTACATATCTTTCAAACCAAAGATTTTTTTTTTTAATAAATTGTTTTATTGCTATTGCATCAAAAAACTCGTTTGCAATAAAAATTGTTGGAAATTTTTTTATTTGTTTCAGATCAGAAATCCAAATAACTTTTTCTTTGTTTAATTTGTTTTTTTGAATTTTCTTTAATTTTAGACTTTTTTCATGAATTAAAATATTACATGAACTTAAAAACGCTGGAAATTTTTTAAAAGTTTCTAAAAATATTTTCATCATTTCACCGTTTCCTGCACCAAGTTCCACTAAATTAATTTTTTTTGGGGTTCCTAAATTTTCCCAAAAACCTAAAATCCATACAGCTATCATTTCAGAAAACATTCTAGAAATATTTGGTGCAGTTATAAAATCACCCTTTAACCCGAAAGGGTTTTTTTGCATATAGTATCCTTTTTTTTTATCATATAGAGCAAAATCGATAAATTTATCTAAAGAGATTTCAAAATTATTTTTGAAGGTCATATTTTTTTAAAGTCAAATAAGAACCAAATATAAAAAAAACTAAACATAAAATTTGCCCCATACTCAATTTAAATAGAACGTAACCTAATTGTTCATCTGGCATTCTTACAAATTCTATAAAAAATCTGAAAACAGAGTAAAATATTAAAAATATTCCAGATAAGAAACCAGGATTTTTAGCTGAGGACGCTTTTCGAAAATATATCAATATAAAAAATAATAACAGTCCTTCAAAAAAAGCCTCATAAAGTTGAGATGGATGACGATATATTTCATCAATTTTTTCAAATTTAATTCCCCATGGTAAAGTTGTTTCTTTGCCATAAAGCTCTGAGTTTATAAAATTTGCAACACGTCCAAAAAAAATTCCTATTGGCGCAACTGACGAAACAATATCAAGATAAATATAAGAATTATGATTATGTTTTTTTGCAAACCATACGCTCATCACAATTACACCTAATAGTCCACCGTGGAATGACATTCCTCCATTCCAAATTTTAAATATTTCAAAAATGTTCTCTAAATAGTAATCTAAATTATAAAATATTACGTAACCTAATCTTCCACCAATTATAATACCTAAAATTATATAAGTAATGTAGTCGTCAAATTTCTCTTTTAAATTATCATCTTTTATAAAAATTCTTTTTGCCAAGACCCATCCAGCGAGAATTCCAAATATATATGATAAAGAATACCATCTAAATTCTAATGAAAATAAACTAAATGCAACTGGGTCAAAATTATTAATGAACATTTTTAATTATAATAATAGATTAAAGATATAATAACTTATTTAATAAATATATGAAAAATTCAAAATTTGTTTTTGATAAATTTACTAAACTTCTAGAACAAGGTTTAGTCTCGTCTAGAGACTTAAAAAATGAGATAGTAAACATTTTAAAATCAAAAAGAGATGAAATCGTATTCAAAATGAAATTAACGAGTAAGGATGAATTTGATATCCTTGCTAAAAGAGTAGAAAATTTAGAGAAAGAACTTGAAAAAAAAAAGGTTTTAAAAAAAAAGATTAAACGGGTAAAAAAATCTTAACTTCAAGTCCATTCAAATTGGATTTATTCAACTTTATATTACCACCGTGAGAACGTACAATGTCAGATGCAATTGACAGACCAAGTCCCACACTTGATTTGGAGTCTGCTCTTCCTTTGTCTATTTTGTAGAAAGGTTTAAATACATTATCATATTCACTTTCTGCTATTCCTGGACCATCATCTCCAACTTTTATTATTATGCTTGTTTTCTTTTTTTGAAGTTCAATATTTATTTTATTCCCATATTTAATTGAATTTTCTAATAGATTATTAAGACATCTTTTAATTAGATTTTTTCGACCATTTAAATAAACCTCTGGTAATATTTCTTTTGTAATGTTTTCATTATTATACTTACCTATAATCTCATCTATTAAATCGCTTAGATTGAACAGCTCATCCTTTTCCATAAATGAGGAACTTGTAAACTGCAAATATTCATTAAGCATTTTTTCCATTTCATTTATATCTTCGGTTAACTTCTTAGCTATAGATTTATCTTTTATAAACTCGGTTTGTAATTTCATTCTTGTTAAGGGTGTTCTCAAATCATGACTAATCCCAGATAGCATTTCAGATCTTTGATTTAGATGTCTCATAATTCTTTTTCTCATTCTATCGAATTCATAACCTGCTTGACGTATCTCAGCTGCACCAGAGGGCTTAAATTCATCTACATTTTCCCCTCTTCCAAATTTTTCGGCAGCTTTAGCTAAAGCTGTGATTGGTCTTGTTTGATTTTTTAAAAATATAAGCGAAATAATTACTACTACGAATGCAGGTACAGTTATCCATAATCCGAACAGTCTTGCAGAAGTGCTTGTCAGTCTATCCTTAGGGACTATAAATTTAAAGAAACCATTTTGATATTTAATTCTTAAATCAACTAACTCTTTATAACTTGTAGTATCAAACCAAAATATTTCTAATCCAAATTTAGATTTTAATTCTCTTCTCAGTGTTCTGTCTATTGGACTAAACCATCTTTCATTGTAAGAGAAATTAAAATTTTCATCCTCAACAAATTCGATATTCAAATCTTGATATAATGAAAAAATGTTTTTTATTTCATCTTTTTCATAATTATCATTACTATAAACCTCGATGAAAGTTTGTATTTCACTAACCAATGCTCTTGTCATTCCTTTGTTAGTTTTTATCCAAAGGCTATCAAAAAAAACTATTGTAATTATTAATTGAATTAAAATTACTGGGATAGCAACTATTAGCAAAGCTCTGTAAAATAATCTTTTTGGTAATAAATTTTTTACAAATTTATTCAATCCATAAAACATAGCCAGCTCCTCTTATAGTCTGAAGAAATTTTGGATTTTTTGGATCTATCTCAATTTTTTTCCTCAATCTAGTTATGATAACATCAATTGATCTTTCTTTATCTAAGTCAATTAATCTACCAATTTCTTCCCGTTCAAAAACTTTTCCTGGGTTATTAATCATTTTTTCTAATATTGTTTTCTCAGTGTTATTTATTTTAAATTCTGAATTACCATGAAAAATTATCTGCTTACTTAAATCTATTTTTACATTTTCAAATTCTATTATTTTCTTAGAATTATTTTTTTTTGTTTTGTTAATTATGTTTTTAATTCTAAGATCAAGTTCCTTGGGTTCGAAGGGTTTAGGTAAATAATCATCTGCTCCCACTTCTAATCCCTCTATTCTTTCATTCGGCTCACCTTTAGCGGTTAATAATATTATTGGAGTATCAATATATTCTTTATGTTCTTTTAAAAAATCAAGCCCACTTTTTCCAGGCATCATGATATCCAAAATTATTAAATCAAACTTAATAACCTTTATTTTTTCAGACGCATTTTCTGCAGTATCAGCTGTGGTGACTAAATATTTTTTTTCATTTAAATATTTTTTAACCAATGATCTTATTCCTTCATCATCATCAACAACTAAAATATGAGCCAGAAAACTATCCATTAATTATTCTTTTTAAAACTTCATCAAAATTAAGAACTTCTTGAGAACTTGAATTAAGTAATGCATTATAAATTCTTTTTTTTTGTATTTCAAAAATCTCTTTAAAAATTTTTTTCCCTTTTTCATTTAGAAAGATATGTTTAATTCTTGTGTCAGTCTCGTCTTTATTAAAAAAAACCATTTCAAGCTTGATCAAATCTTTTAAAACTCTATTTAGGCTTTGTTTAGATACTTTAAGTTTCCTCATAAGCTCTGAGATTGATATTCCCTCATACATAGATATTAAATGAATAGTTTTTTGATGAGCTAAGCCAATATGATATTTATTGAGAATTTTTTTTGAGTCTGAAAAAGTTTCTCTATAACTTATAAATAATTTTTCAATTAAATGTTTTAATTGTTCATCTTTTAAATATAAAAGCTCTTTCATCACAGGTAAGTTATATTGACATATTATATATACACAGATATTTTTCAGTAATAATTTTATATTTCATACATGATACCTTACGATAAAAGATCTGGTAAAATATGGTACAACGGCGAATTAGTTGATTGGTCAAATGTTAAAGTGCATGTTTTAAGCCATGGATTACACTACGCTAGTTGTGTTTTTGAGGGAGAGAGAGTTTATGATGGTTCAATCTTCAAATTAGAGGAACATACTTCAAGATTTTTTCATTCAGCAAGACGAATGGGTTTTGAAATTCCTTACACTGAAACGGAAATAAACGCTGCTTCAAATACTATAATTAAAAACCAAAAAGTTGAAAATGGTTACGTAAGACCAGTTGCCTGGAGGGGCAGTGAAATGATGGCGATCTCAGCTCAACAAACAAAAATTCATGTTGCAATAGCAACATGGGAATGGGGGTCCTATTTTGATCCAAAATTAAAAGTTGAGGGGATTAGATTAAATATTTCTAATTGGAGAAGACCGGCTCCTAATACAATACCATGGGACACAAAAGCTTCAGGTCTTTACATGATATGCACTCTTTCAAAACATGAGGCAGAAAAAAATGGTTATACAGATTCTTTAATGCTAGATCATGAAGGTAATATTGCTGAAGCTACTGGTGCAAATATTTTTTTTAAAGATTCGAATGGTGAGCTACACACGCCGTTACCAGACTCTTTCCTAGATGGAATTACTAGAAGAACAGTAATTGAAATTGCAAAATCAAAAAATATTATAGTTCATGAAAGAAAAATAAACCCTTCAGAGTTGAAGAATTTTGTTGGATGTTTTTTAACTGGAACTGCAGCAGAGGTAACCCCAGTTTCTTGTATCGCTGAAAATGAATTTAAAGTTTGTGATTTAATTATTGGTCTTAATGAAAGTTATCAGAAACTTGTTAGAAAGAAAAAAGCAGCTTAATCTTTATTATCTTCTGAGATAGCGTGATCAATACCTTTTCGCATATATTCATATCCCGTAAAAAGAGTTAAAGCAGCCGAAAGCCATAAAAGAATTATTCCAATAGTTTGAGCGTTATAATCTTGAAAATTAATAATTTTGTTTCCAGTTTCACCAGAAAGTAAAAGTGCGATGGCAACCATTTGCAATACAGTCTTTAATTTTGCTAGATTTGAAACTGGTAGTTTAATTTTTCCCTTAGCCAAAAACTCCCTTAATCCAGATATCAAAATTTCTCGAGTTAAGATAATGA
>CACBIY010000008.1 GCA_902539445.1 uncultured Pelagibacteraceae bacterium | reverse complement strand
TTTGAAATTTTTTTCAACAAATCTCTTTACTAATAATAACTGCTGAAGATCCTTTTCGCCCATAAATATTTTCGATGGATTCACTATTTTTGTTAAACGAGTCATTACCTCAATCACCCCTTCAAAATGACCCTTTCTATACTTGGCACACAATATTTTATCTTGTTTGTTGAGTTTAATCTTTATTTTGTTTTTAGATTTATAGATATCTTTGATTTTAGGCAAATAAACATAATCCACTTTCAGTTTTTTTAAAATTTTCAGATCTTTTTTTATATTCCTAGGATATTTCTTGTAGTCTTGTTTGTTATTAAATTGTTTAGGATTTACGAATATACTTACAATTGTTTTATTGGATAGTTTTAGAGATTTTTTAATTAATGAGATATGACCATCATGAAGGCTGCCCATAGTAGGTACAAACCCAATATTTGAATTGCCAAATAATGCCTCATTTAAATCAATATTGTTTAATAAAGTTTTCATTTGTATAAAATATTTTAATAAGTAAAACATTTAAATGATTAAACAAGCAATTATTCCATTAGCTGGTCTAGGTACAAGGTTGTTACCTTTAACCAGTGTATTTGCCAAAGAACTTCTTCCTATTAATGGAAAACCAGGAATTGAGTATATTCTAGATGAATGCGCAGATGCTGGTATCAAAAAGATAGTTTTTATAATTTCAAAAAAAAAACAAATGATAAAAGATTATTTTTACAAAGATAGCTTTTATCAAAAAATAATAAAAAAGAAAAAAGATTCTAGGGTTATTAAAGAATATAAAAAAATTTTGAAATATAAAAAGATGATTAAATTTGTTTATCAAAATAAACCCCTTGGAACAGGCGATGCAGTATTAAAAACAAAAAAATTTATCACAGATGATTTTTTTCTTATGTTATTACCAGATGATCTAATAATTAAGAAAAATTGCTCGAAGTCGATGATTAATATACATAATCGCTATAAATCATCCGTAATGGCGAGTATTAATGTTCCAAAAAAAACTGTCTCAAGATGGGGAATTTATAAATTGGGAAAAAAAATAAATAAAAATAATTATGTCATAAAAGATGTTATTGAAAAACCTACAATTTCAACAGCACCATCAAATAAAGCTGTAATAGGACGATATATTCTTCCAAGAAAAATATTTTCTAAATTATTAAATCAAAAACCAGGCAAAGGTGGTGAAATTCATATCACTGACGCAATACAATCATTGATAAAAAACGATGAAAAATTTATCGCTCATAATTTTACTGGAAAATATTTGGATTGTGGAAGTATGAGTGGCTATATCAAATCAACATTAGAAATAGCAAAATCATGAAACTTTGTATGATAGGAACAGGTTATGTAGGTTTAGTCAGTGGTGTGTGCTTTGCTGATTTAGGCAATTACGTAATTTGTGTTGATAAAGATTTAAAAAAAATAGATCTACTTTCTAAAGGAAAAATTCCTATTTATGAACCTGGACTCACGGAATTAGTGAATAAAAATTATAAAAACAAAAGATTAAAATTTTCATCAGATTTAAAAAAGTCAATAAAAGAATCTGATATAATTTTTATTTGTGTTGGAACACCAACCAAAAAGGGAGGTAGCAGTGCAGATCTAAGCCAAATTTTTCAAGTGGCAAAAGAGATAAGTTTATCAATTAATAAGTTTAAGATAATAGTCACTAAGTCAACAGTGCCTGTGACAACCGGTGATGAAATTGAAAAAATTTTACTAAAAAAAAAGAGTAATAAGAATAAATTTTCTGTTGTATCAAATCCAGAATTTTTAAGAGAAGGTGAAGCTATCCGAGATTTTATTTTTCCTGATAGAATAGTTGTTGGATCTAATGATAAAAAGTCTAACCGTTTACTTAATAATTTATATGCACCTCTAATTTCTAAAGGAGCTCAATATATTCATACATCTAGAAGAGCTGCAGAATTAATCAAATATGCATCCAATGCTTTTTTGGCTACGAAAATTACATTCATAAATGAAATCGCAAATTTGTGTGAAAAAACAGGAATAAATGTAGAGGATATTTCAATTGGGATGGGTTTAGATAAAAGGATAGGGAGTCGTTTTTTAAGGGCAGGTCCTGGTTACGGTGGATCATGTTTTCCAAAAGATACTAAAGCTATAATTTCTACTGCTGATAAGTTTAAAATAAATCTTTCTGTAATAAAATCAGTCATTAAATCTAACGAAAATAGATCTAATTTTTTACTTAATAAAGTCTATAAAATTTTGAATAACAAAATTAAGAATAAAAAAATAACTTTCTTAGGTGTCACATTTAAGGCTAATACAGACGACATGAGAGACTCTTCTAGTTTAAAAATGATACCTGCACTCCTAAAAAAAGGTGCTAGAGTAAATTATTTCGATCCGACAGGTCTTAAAAAAGAGTTCTCAAACTTAAAAAATGTTTTTTATATTGATAATATTAAAGAATCTGTACAGGGCTCAGATCTTGTAATTATTCATACAGAATGGAATGATTTTAAATCCATCAATTTTAAGAATTTAGTAAGAGGTAAAAAATTTATTATTTATGATATGAGAAATATATATTCTCCAATAAAAATTAAAAATCAAGGTTTCAAGTATTATAGTATTGGGAGATAAATTTTTAATTTAGCTCAAATATAGCATCAACTTCAACAGCAACACCCAAGGGAAGACTATTAACACTCACAGCTGCCCTTGTGTGCATTCCTGCATCTCCAAAAACGGATGCGATTAAATCAGATGCACCATTTATTACTTTAGGTTGATCCTGAAAATTATCAGTAGAATTAACAAAACCAGTTAGTTTAATACAAGATTTGATCTTTGTTAGATCATTATCAGATGCCTTCATTATTTGAGAAATAATACTTAAAGCACATCTTTTTGCTGCATTATATCCAGAGTCAACATCTAAATCTTTTCCAACTTTTCCTTTTATTAGTTCACCTTTTTCATCAATTGAAATTTGTCCTGACACGAATAACAGCTTTCCTATTATTTTAGTGGCAACATAATTTCCTACAGGTGCTTTAGCATCAGGAAGTTTTAAACCAAGTTTTTCTAAATTTTTTTGATAATTCATTTTTTCTTTTTTTTCTTTTTTGTTTTATCGTATTCTTTTCTTTTCTCAATCAATATTAATGCTTCTTCCATTGTAAGTTCTGTTGGATCCTTTTCCTCCGGTATTGTCGCATTTAGAGATTTATACTTTATATAAGGTCCGTATTGTCCCTTCATAATTCTGACTGGTTTTTTATCCTCAGGGTGTTCACCTAAATCTTTGATCATCGAAGAAGACATTCTTCCTGGTTTAGCCTCAGCAATTAAAGTTATGGCTCTATTTAAACCAATAGAGAAAATTTCTTCAATATTTTCTATTCGAGCTGATTTATTTTCACATTTTAGGTAAGGCCCAAATCTTCCAGTATTTAAAGTAATTTCTTTTTGATTATCAGGATTTGTTCCTAGAGATTTTGGTAGTGAGCATAAAAATTGTGCTTTTTCTAGATCAATACTTTCTAAAGCCAAACCTTTTGGGATAGAAACATTTTTTAAAAGTTCATTTACATCTGATTTAAGTTTTTTTATTTTCCTTTTTTTCTTTGGTGTTTTTTCAATTTCTATATCTTCAGGAATTTTTTCATATTGAAGATAAGGACCGAATCTTCCGTTTTTAAGATAAATATCATTGCCGTTTTCGTGTTTTCCAATAAATTTTGGTTCAGCTAACTGAGCTTGGGCTGCTGCTTTAGCTTTAGATAAAGGTCTTGTAAATTTACATTCAGGGTAATTAGAACAACCAATAAATGCACCGCCTCTAAAGCTATTTTTTAAGCTAAGTGTCCCTGAATTACATAATTGACATTTTCTTACAATATTTCCTTTATCATCTTTATCAAAAACCAAATCTCCTAAACTATCATTTAAAAGATCTAAGACCTCTCTTGTTCTTTTTTCCTTTACTTCAGCCACATTGTTATTGAAGTCTTTCCAGAACAATTCCAAAACTTTTATCCAGCTTTCTTTACCAGTTGTAATCTCGTCTAATTGATCCTCTAAACCAGCAGTAAAGTTATAATCCACATATTTTGAAAACAGTTTTTCCAGAAAAGCTGAAATAAGTTTTCCTCTATCTGTAGGAAAAAATCTTTTATTCAATATCTCTGCGTAACCTCTATTTGCTATTGTAGAAATTATACTTGCGTAAGTAGAGGGTCTTCCTATTCCTAATTCCTCTAGTTTTTTTACTAAGCTAGCCTCAGAATATCTTGGAGGGGGTTGTGTAAAATGTTGTTCATCTATTAAGGACTCAATATTTACAAGTCCTTTAGATACAGATGGTAGAATGTTTTCATCATCGTCCTTACCCTGATTATTATATATCTTTAAAAATCCATCAAATTTGAGAACTGATCCACTTGCTTTGCATACTGTATCATTGTTATTTGATGTAATCGTTATAGTATTTCTATCAAATTTAGCAGATTGCATTTGAGAAGATAAAGCTCTACTCCATATTAAATCATAAAGTTTATTTTGATCTGTGCTTAAATACTTTTTTACACTTTGGGGAGTTCTAATAACATCTGTGGGTCTTATTGCTTCATGTGCCTCTTGTGCATTTTTTGCCTTTTTACCAGAATAATTTAAGGCACTTTCAGGTAAATATTCATTACCGATTTCTTTTTTGATATAATCTCTAAAAGCCGCAACAGCATCTTTTGACAAATTAGTGCCATCTGTTCTCATATATGTTATCAAACCTATTGTTTCTCCTTCAATTTCGACTCCTTGGTAAAGCTTTTGGGCAATTTGCATAGTTCTTGATGCACCAAACCCTAATCGACTTGAAGCTGTTTGTTGAAGAGTTGATGTAGTAAATGGTCCTGATGGATTACGATTTACCACTTTACTTGATATATCAGTAATACTAAATTTTTTTTGATTGATACTTGATATAGCTTTATTTATCTCATCTTTATTTCTAAAAGAGAATTTTTCAATTTTGTTATTCTCTAGTTGAGTAATACTTGCAAGGATATTTTGATCTTTTTCATCTTTAAATTTGACACTTAAAGTCCAAAATTCTTCTGGTTTAAAGGATTCAATTTCATGTTCTCTTTCAGTTATCAATTTTAAAGCTACTGATTGAACTCTTCCTGCCGATTTCGAGCCTGGAAGTTTTGTCCATAATATTGGTGAAATATTAAAGCCAACCAAGTAATCTAAGGCTCTTCGAGCCATGTAAGCATCAACTAAAAGCGGTTCAATTTGTCTTGGATTTTCAATTCCATGAATTACTGCTTTTTTTGTAATTTCGTTAAAAACAACTCTTTCTATTTCTTTATCTTTAAGAAGTTTTTTTTCATTTAGATACTCTTTTACATGCCAAGCTATTGCTTCTCCTTCACGATCAGGATCGGTAGCTAATATAATTTTTGAGGAGTCTTTGGCTGCGTCAGTAATTTCTTTAAGATATTTTTTTGAAAAGCTATCGATCTCCCATTCCATCTTAAAATCTTGATCTGGATCAACAGAACCATTCTTAGAAGGTAAATCTCTAATATGCCCATAACTAGCTAATACTTTATAATTATCACCTAAATATTTATTGATAGTTTTGGCTTTAGCTGGACTTTCTACAATGACCAAGTTCATAAATGACAAACTACCTAAAAGAGTTAGATAGTCAAATTAATAAATTTTTGTCTTAGTTTCTTCTTTATTTTTCAATCTTTTAATATTTTCTCGATGGGTAAAAAATATTAACACAAACATGATTATAAAAAAAAATATATCTTGAAATTGACCCGTGACCAGTAAATAAACAGGAATTGATACAGAAGCAATTAATGAAGATAAAGATGAAAATTTTGATATAGCAAAAATTACAAACCAAGATAAAGCAAAAATAATTCCGAAATAAATATTTATAGCAAATAGAATACCAACATATGTTGCAACACCTTTCCCTCCTTTAAATTTGAGCCATACAGGAAATACATGACCTATAAATGCACATAATGATGCTAAATATAAGTAATCTGTGTAATAAATTTTAACAAATATTACAGGGACTATAGATTTTAATATATCAAGAGATAATGTGATGTAACCAACTGTTTTGTTACCAGCTCTTAGCACATTTGTGGCTCCGATATTTCCAGATCCAATATCTCTTATATCTTTTTTCAAAAAAATTTTTGTTAGTAACAATCCAAATGGAATTGAACCCATCAAATATGAAATTATACCTATGATTAAAATATCCATGCTATAGCTTAAATAATTCTTTGCCGTTTACAAATGTATTTGTAACTTTGCCTTGAAGTTTTTTATCCTCGATAGATGTATTTTTTGATTTTGAGATAAGCTTATCTTTTTTTACAATCCATGGTTTATCTATATCTACTATGCAAAGATCCGCATCATTACCAATAGAAAGATTCCCTTTATTTATCTTTAATATTTTGGCAGGGTTTGATGTTAATGCTTTTATAATTGTCTCTAATTTGAGTGATCCGTTATGATATAATTCTAAACTTAGAGACAGCAAAGTTTCTATCCCAGACGCACCAGTTGCTGCTTGAGCAAATGTTAATCTTTTTGACTCTTCATCTTCAGGTTTGTGATCTGAAACTATTACATCAATTAAATCATCCTTTAAACCCTGTACTAAAGCTAGTCTATCTTCTTCTCTTCTTAATGGTGGAGACAATTTCAAAAATGTTTTGAAATCTCCTATGTCGTTTTCATTTAAAGATAAGTTATTAATCGAAACACCACATGTGAATTTTACTATTTCTTTTCTTGATTTAATTACTTCGACAGACTTTTGTGATGACAATTGAGAGATATGATATCTGCATTTAACCTTTTCCAGTAATGTTAAATCTCTCTCGATCAGAATACGCTCAGCGATTTCAGGTATACCAGATAGACCTAATTTTGAAGCAATTATTCCAGAGTTAATCATACCATTTTTTGCTAGCTCATAATCCTCAGCGTGCTGCATTATTAAACTACCCAAATCTTTAGCAGAGTTCATTATTCTAGACATCAGTCTTGGGTTTTGAATTGTTTTAACGCCATCAGTGAATGCAATTATTCCTTTATTTTGTAACAAGCCAAATTCAGTCATATTTGTACCTTCAGTATTTTTTGTTAAGGAGGCACATGGAAAAATATTTATCTTTGACTTATCTCTTCCTCTTCTTTTTAGAAAATCGACTATTGAAACGTTATCAATTACTGGATCTGTATTAGGCATTGTTACAACAGAAGTAACACCACCTGAGAGTGCCGCGTTACTCAGAGTCCTAAAATTTTCTTTATACTCATAGCCTGGTTCACCAACAAAAACTCGCATATCGACTAATCCAGGGAAAATATACTTACCTTTTAAATCAATTGGTTTATCTCTACTCGGTAAATTATTAATATTTACTTTCTTTCCTATGGCTTCAATTTTTCCATCTTCACTTATGATTAGACCCCCATTCTCATTCATTGAGTTATAAGGATCGATTATATTTGCGTTTATAAAATATTGTTTTTTCATTATGTACAAAATATTTTAAGACAAGCCATCCTCACCGCGACGCCTAATTCAACCTGCTCTTTAATCACACTTTTGTTGATGTCATCTGCTAGCATTGTATCTATTTCTATACCTCTATTCATTGGACCAGGATGCATAATTAAAGCATCAGATTTGGCATGTTCTAATTTATCAGGAGTTAATCCATAATATTCGTAATATTCTCTATTGGATGAAAGATATGAACTCGTCATTCGTTCATTTTGCAATCTCAACATCATAACAATATCACAATCTTTCAATCCTTTTTTCATATCTGTAAAAGTATTCACACCAAATTTTTCAATTTCTTTTGGCATGAGATTTGTTGGAGCAACAATGTTAACCTCTGCTCCTAACATACTAAGTAAATAAATATTTGATCTAGCAACTCTTGAATGAAGTATATCTCCACAGATTGCTATTTTTAATCCTTGTATTTTTTTTTTACGAGTAATAATTGTTAATGCATCTAATAAAGCTTGCGTAGGGTGCTCTCTTCTTCCATCACCAGCATTAAGAACTGCACAGTTTACTTTTTGTGAAAGTAAATTACATGCTCCAGAATCTTGATGTCTTATTACAATAATATCAGGATGCATCGCATTAAGTGTCATTGCTGTATCTATCAATGTTTCACCTTTTTTAATTGCTGAATTGCTAATATTCATTGACATAACATCAGCCCCAAGTCTTTTACCAGCTAATTCAAAAGAGCTTTGAGTTCTAGTAGAAGGTTCAAAAAATAAATTAATTTGAGTTTTACCTCTTAAAACATCAACTTTTTTATTTTTACTTTGATTTACTTTTATAAATGAATTTGCTTCATCAAGTATTAAATTAACATCATTGATTGATAAATCTTGAATTCCTAGTAAGTGTTTTTGAGAAATTTTAATAGCTTGATTTGTTTTAATTGCCATTAAAACCAACTCTATAACTATAAACCTCTATAATAGCAAGTATTAATTATTCAAAAAATCCAAAGCTCCTTGTAATATAAAAGCAGCAGCGTTTTCATCTATCTTTTTTTCTCTTTTACTCACATTAATGTCTAATTGGCTAGACAGATTAAAAGCTCCAACAGTTGAGAGTCTCTCATCCCAAAGACAAATTGGAATATTTAAGTTTTTTTCAATATTTTCAGTTGTATCTTTTACTGATTGAGCTGACCTACCTGAGGATCCATCCATATTTAAAGGATTTCCAACAATGACTCCTTTTATATCATTTTCATTAATTATTAATCTGAGCTCATCAACAAGATCTTTAAGTGAATTCCTATTTATTGTTTTTAACGGGGTGGCTATTAATTGTTTGTCATCACAGATTGACACACCAATTCTTTTAGATCCAAGGTCTAAACCTATCAATCTACACTTATCTGAGTGTTTTTTTTTAAATTCCTCTAAAGTGATCATATTGTATATTTTAAACTTAAGTGATACTTTGCGTCATATTTAAATAGCATATGAGTATAGATCTTAAAACAATAAAACATATATCTAAATTGGCAAGAATTTCAGTTGATGAGCAAAGAGCTAAAAAATTAGCTGGTGATTTAAATTCTATTTTTGATTTTATTGAAAAACTTAATGAATTAAAAACTGACAATATAGAACCATTAACTTCTATTGCTGAAACGACCTTAAAATTAAGATCTGATGAAGTAAAAAGTAAAAATATCAGAGAACAAATTATAAAAAATTCTCCACAGGATAATGAGGATTATTTTGTAGTACCTAAGGTGATTGAATAATGTCAGATATAACAAAACAATCTTTAACAGAGTTAGTTGAAAATATTAAAAATAAAAAACTTTCCTCAACAGATGTAACAAAAGCATTTATTGATAGATCTGAAAAGTCAATGGAATTGAATGCTTATATTACAAATGATTTTACATCAGCTCTAGATAAAGCAAAAAAATTTGATCAAAAACCTAATCTTGATTTAAAACTGCCAGGTATACCAATGGCAGTTAAGGATTTATTTTGCACAAAAGACATTAAAACAACTGCTGGTAGTAAAATTTTGAATAATTTTGTTCCAACTTATGAGTCAACTGTAACAGAAAATATTTGGAATGAAGGTGCAATACTTTTAGGTAAGTTAAACTGTGATGAGTTTGCGATGGGTTCTTCAAATGAAACAAGTTTTTTTGGCAATGTTCAAAGTCCTATTGATAAAAATTTAGTTCCAGGTGGATCATCTGGTGGTTCAGCTTCAGCTGTAGCTGGACAATTAACTCCTGTTACAATTGGTACTGATACTGGTGGATCAATTAGACAACCAGCTTCTTTTACTGGAATTGTTGGATTGAAACCTACATACGGAAGTTGTTCAAGATATGGAATAGTTGCTTTTGCTTCATCATTGGATCAAGCAGGACCAATGGCACAAAATGTCAAAGATTGCGCTTTATTACAAGAAGTGATTAGTTCTTATGATCCTAAAGACTCTACTTCAATAGAATTTAAAAGAAATCATTACAGCAAAGAACTTACAAATAACATAAAAGGAAAAAAAATTGGAATACCAAAAGAATATAGAGTCGACGGTATGCCAAAAGAAATTGAAGATCTCTGGCAAAAAGGTATTCAATATATTAAAGATTGTGGTGCTGAAACTATTGATATTTCTCTCCCAAATACAAGTTATGCCTTACCAACATATTATATAGTTGCTCCAGCAGAGGCTTCATCAAACTTAGCAAGATATGATGGTGTAAAGTATGGATTTAGAGCAAAAGGTGAAAATTTAATCGATATGTACGAAAAAACTAGATCAGAAGGTTTTGGAGCTGAAGTTCAAAGAAGAATTATGATTGGAACTTATGTTTTGTCTTCTGGGTATTACGATGCGTATTATCTTAAAGCTCAAAAAGTAAGGAAACTTATCAAAAATGATTTTGATGAGGCTTATAAAAAAGTTGATGCAATTTTAACTCCATCAACACCTAGCTCAGCATTCAAAATAGGTGAAAAAACGAATGACCCAGTTTCAATGTATCTTAATGATATATTTACAGTGCCTGTTAACTTAGCCGGACTTCCAGGTATCTCAATACCTGCAGGACATGACTCAAAAGGTTATCCTTTAGGTTTACAAATTATTGGCAAAGCTTTTGATGAACAAAATATATTAAATATAGCTTATGCTATGGAAGAAAAGATCAACTTTAAAAACAAAATTACTGATTGGTGGATAAAATGAGTGAAAAAGATTCAGAATATTTGATCAATCGAAAAGACAATCAGTATGAGGTAGTAATTGGTTTAGAAGTTCATGCTCAAGTTTTATCTGAGTCTAAATTATTTTCTACCTCAGCAACTAAATTTGGAGCAGAACCTAATACACAGGTTAGTTTAGTTGATGCTGCATTTCCAGGAATGTTACCAGTAATAAATGAATTTTGTATTAAACAGGCAATTAAAACCGGCATTGGCCTTAATGCAAAAATTAATAAACGTTCAGTATTTGATAGAAAAAATTATTTTTATGCTGATTTACCTCAAGGATATCAAATATCACAATTTAAAGATCCAATAGTAGGCGAGGGTAAAGTTATTTTGGATATGCCTAATGGTCAAAAAGAAGTTGGTATAGAAAGATTACACCTAGAACAAGATGCTGGAAAAAGTATACATGATCTTGACCCACAAAATACCTTTGTTGATTTAAACAGATCAGGGGTAGCTTTAATGGAAATAGTGAGCAAGCCTGATCTAAGATCTCCAGATGAGGTTAATGCTTACATTAAAAAATTACGATCTATAATGAGATATTTAGGAACTTGTGATGGAAATATGCAAGAGGGCTCTTTAAGAGCTGATGTGAACGTTTCTGTAAGACCAAAAGGCTCAAAGGAATTCGGTACTCGATGTGAAATTAAAAATGTTAATTCAATTAAGTTTATGCAAATGGCGATAGAATATGAGGCTAATAGGCAAGTTGATTTAATAGAAGAGGGCAAAACTATTGATCAAGAAACAAGGCTTTTTGATACGAAGAAAAATGAGACAAGGTCAATGAGATCAAAAGAAGACGCTCATGATTATAGATATTTTCCGGATCCTGATTTATTACCTTTGGAGGTTTCGGAAAAATTTATTGAAGAACTTAAAAATGATATTCCAGAACTTCCAGATGATAAAAAGAAAAGATTTATTGAAGAGTTTAAATTGTCTTCTTATGAAGCCAATATTTTAGTGTCTGATATTGATACTGCGAAATACTTTGAAGAGGTTGTAGCTAAAATGGGTAAAAACAAAGATATTAAGTTGGCAGTCAATTGGATTACAGGAGAACTATTTGCTGTTTTAAATAGCAAAGGTTTAGAAATTTCTCAAAGTCCAGTGAGTGCTAAGAATTTCGCTATTTTGATAAATCTTATTAAGAATGGAACTATCTCAGGAAAGATAGCAAAAACTGTTTTTGAATTGATGATAGATGGTGATAAAGATCCACAAAAGATTGTGGAGGAAAAAGGATTAAAACAACAAAGTGATCCAAAAGCTTTAGAGGCATTAATTGACAAAATAATTAATGATAATAGAGAAAAAGCCATTGAATATAAACAAGGTAAAGAAAAATTATTTGGTTTTTTTGTTGGTCAAGCAATGAAGGCATCAGGCGGAAAAGCTAACCCTCAATTAATAAATGAGATCTTAAAGAAAAAATTATAAGGTTATGGGTTCAGACCTTAATATCACAAAACATTTACAAGATTATATTCTAAAGAATGGTTTGAAATTACATCCAATTCAAAAAGAAATAATAGATTACAACCTATCACTTGGTGATTCAAAAAGAATGCAAATCTCTATTTCTCAATGTCAATTTCTACATCTGATTATTAAAGTTTCTAAAATTAAAAAAGTCCTAGAGATTGGAACTTTTACAGGTTTAAGTACATTATCCATGGCATTAGCCTTACCAGATGAAGGCAGTATAATTGCATTAGATAAAAATGTGGAAACAACCAAAGTTGCACAAAGCTTTTTTAAAAAGGCCAATCAAGATCATAAGATTAAAACAATGATTAAACCAGCATTAGAAACTTTAATGAGTATAAGAAATGAAAAATTTGACTTAGTTTTTATTGATGCAGATAAAATGAATTATAAAAAATATTATGAAATTTCTTTAGATTTATTGAATAAAGAGGGTTTAGTGATAATCGATAATGTATTATGGCATGGAGAAGTTGTTAACAAAGATATAAATGACAAAATTACAAAAAGTATTAGAGATTTGAATGATTTTATCTCAAAGGATACAAGAATTGAAAAGGTCATGGTGCCTTTTGGTGATGGAATGACAGTTTGTAGGAAGATTTAATGTTCACTGTATTTGGTTTTTATAAATTTCAAAAAATAAATGATTTAAAAAAAAATCAAAAAATTTTGAGTAATCTTTTAACTAATAAAAATATAAATGGATCAATTATCATATCCAAAGAGGGTTTAAATGGATCTATTTCTGGAATGAATAAAGATATTAAAACTACAATTATTAGATTAAAAAAAATTTTGAATATTAAAGAATTTGATAGTGTCAATAATTCAATAAGTAAATTTAAACCTTTTCATAAACCTAAAGTGAAAATTAAAAAAGAAGTGGTTCCAATGGATCTTAAAATGTCGAATAGGATCACAAAAAAGAATACTCATATTGATCCAGCAAAATGGAATAAATTAATTAAAAAAAAAGAAACTCTTTTATTAGATGCAAGAAAACCTTTTGAACATAAAGTTGGTTCTTTTAAAAAATCAGTAAATCCAAATATAAGTAACTTTAGAGATTTTCCGAAATACTTAAAAAAGTTAAAAAAAGATCAGCCAATAGCAATGTTTTGCACTGGTGGAATTAGGTGTGAAAAAGCCTCTGTATTTTTAGAAAAAAAAGGTTTTAAAAATATTTATCAATTAAAGGGTGGAATTTTGAATTACTTAAAAAAAATCAAACCCAAAAAAAGTTTATGGAAAGGCGAGTGTTTTGTATTCGATAACAGAGTAAGTTTAAAACACGGATTAGCACAAGGAACCTATTCAATTTGTGGTGGATGTAGACAACCAATCTCGATTAAAGATAAAAAATCTAAAAAATATGAGGAGGGTGTAACTTGTCCTAATTGTTTTGATAAACTCTCAAAAAACCAAAAATCTCGTTTTAGAATGAGACAAAGTCAGATATACAAGGCAAAGCTATCAGGAAAAAAATATAATTTTCAAAAAGAATTTAACTAAGGATTTATTTGTCACAATCTTTCAAATTAACTAAAGATCCAATATGGTTTTTATTGAGAAAAGTTACTATTCCAGCAAGTGTTGGTTCATTATTTCAAACCTTTTACAATCTAGTAGACACATGGTTCGCAGGAAGAATATCTGCTGAAGCAATAGCAGCGATCGCAAAATCTTTTCCAATTTATTTTACTATTATTGCAATAGGTGTTGGATTAACTGCTGGAACTAATACTTTAATTGGAAATAATATTGGGGCAAATAATAAAAAGAAGGCGTCATTATTTGTTGCTCAATCAATTATTTTTGCAATCTTTTTATCCATACTAGTTACTTTTTTTGGTTTGAATGTTTCAGATTTTTTACTTTCTCTTATGGGATCAGATCAAGAGGCAATTATATTAACTAGAAAATATCTAGATGTAATTTTTTATGGAACTATAATTGTTTTGATACAAATTTCCTTAAATGGAACACTAAATGCGCAAGGGGATACAAAAAGTTACAGAAACGTTTTAATTTTTAGTTTCTTTTTAAATATTATTCTAAATCCATTATTTATTTTTGGTTATGGTTTTATTCCAGCATTTGGTATCGCTGGACTTGCAATAGCTACTGTAGTGGCTCAGTTTGTTGGTCTTTTGTATTTAGCATATAAAGTTTATTGTTGTGAATTAAAACAATATCTTAAGCCTGAGTGTTTTATTCCAAAATTTGATCTTCTTGGTGAACTTTTGTATCAAACAATTCCTGTAATGTTTAGCATGTTGTTGATTGGTGTTGGTTTGTTCAACATCCTTTACTTCATTGGTCAATTTGGAGATTTAGCTACTGCTGGTTATGGTGCTGCTTTAAGAATTGAACAAGTCTTTCTACTTCCTGTAATTGGATTAAATACAGCGGTATTATCAATTGGGGGACAAAATTTTGGTGCAAAAAATTATGATAGATTGAGAGAATTATACAGAAAAGCTTTAATGTTTGGATCATCTTTTATGATATGTGCAGGTATAATAATTTTTTTTGGTGCAGAGTTTTTAGTTTCATTATTTACTGATAACCAAGAGGCAATAAAGCATGGTGCGATATATCTAAAAGTTGCTGCATTAATTGGCCCAATTTATCCTGTTTTTTTTATAACCACTGCAGTATTCCAAGCAGTGAAAAAACCATTGTACAGTCTTTATCTAAGTATTCTTAGATTAACAGCTCTTCCATTTTTAAGTTTATGGTATGTAATTAATATTAAAGGAGGGGATTATGAGGATATTTTTTATACGATTTTAGTAACAAATTGGTTTATGGGAATTGCGGTTCTAATATTTATTGGGTATTTTTTGAATAATGTTTTCAAACAAAATAAAAGTCTTTTTACTTACTAGTATTTGTCTAATATTTTTCTTTGTCATATACCTTGATGTAAAATCTAGTGAAATAAAGGTTATAGACGGAGATACTATTCATTTAAAAAACGAAAAAATTCGTTTTAGCGGCATTGATACTCCTGAAATTAAACAAATTTGTAATAAGAATAATGAGGTTATCAAATGTGGAATTCAAGCCAAACAATTACTTATTAATAAGATAGGTAAAAACAAAGTAAGATGTGTCAAGGAGGGTGTAGATAGATATAAAAGAATTTTAGCTGAATGTTTTGTAAATAATCAAAGTTTATCTAAGTATCTTGTTCGAGAGGGTTATGCTTTTGCTTACAGGAAATATTCAACCAAATACATTACAGATGAGGATTATGCCAAAAAAAATAAAAAAGGTATGTGGGCAATGACTTTTGAATATCCTTGGGACTATAGAAGAAAAAATTAATCTTTTTGTAATTTTTTTTCTAATTTTCTAACAAGATAAGAAACAATTAATATCAAGACTAAATATTCTAGAATTAGAAATGTATATATTTCAAGTGGCCGATAAGTCGTCACAACCAATTCGTTTGCTTTTCTAGTTAGATCTCCAATACCAATTATCGATACAAGAGAAGACATTTTAAGCACATATACAAATTGATTACCAATAGCTGGTAAAATATTCTTTATTGCTTGAGGTAGAATTACTAATCTTAATTTTCTAAAAAAACTTAATCCTAAAGAGCTTCCAGCTTCCCATTGAGATTTTTTTATTGAATTAATTCCTGCTCTAAATATTTCTGCTTGGAAAGCACTTTCGCTAATTGACAGCGCTATGATACCAGAAACGAATGGGCTAAAACTTATACCCGTCATGATTGGAAGACCATAATAAATCCATAAAATTAAAACTAGCAAAGGAATTGCTCTTACAATCTCAACATAGCCAATATTAAGGTAGGTTAAGAATTTACTTTTAGCCAGTGATGGAATAGCAATTAAAAGACCTAGAATAATTGAAATAATGATTGAGACTATACTAATATAAATAGTAGTTGTTATACCACTTAATAAAAACTTCAGATTAGTTAATCCCTCAATATTGTTTGGTGACAAGATTAACCAGTTTAATTCACTTTTACCACATGACGTTAATGGAAAAATTAGAATTAGTAATAAAAGATTTTTCACTCTTTAAGTTATAAAGAATAAAAAATTAATTACTAATTTTTTATAAGCTCTTTAGATTATATTTAGCTAATAACTTGGCGAAGAAGCCTGATGATTTTTTGTCTTTAATCCATTTATTAACATAATCATTCCACTTAGTATCACCCTTTGGTACCATCATTGCTAAAAATGCTGGATTTTTTCCACCATCTGGAACGATTGCTAACTGAGGATATTTAATGACCAATTTATTTGCCTCTGTTGAACTTGTAATATTACCATCAGCTCTACCTGCCAAGACTTCTTGGAAGTCTCTTGCTGGTGCTTCAATTGAGTTTAATTTTGATTTTGGGAAAAATTCTTTTGCCTTTTCCTCTTGAGAAGTACCAAGAGTAGTTGCGATTGTTACATTTGAATTATTAAGCGAGTCCCAAGTTGGAAATTTTTTTAAGTTCTTTTTGAGAACAAGTGGCACTGTAGCATATTTGTAATAGGTATCGGTAAAACCAGCTACTTCAGCTCTCTTTGGCGTTTTTGTAACACTAGTTGAGATATCATATCTTGCAGATGTTATTCCTGAAACAATAGTTTTCCATTCTGCAGGTACAAACTCAATTTTTACACCCATATCTTTAGCTAATTGATTCATTACATCGATATCGAAACCTTTATATTTGTTGGTTGCAGGATCTTTGACTGTCATAGGATCCCAATCTCCAGTTGTACCAACTTTAAGTACTCCAGAAGACAAAATTTTATCTAGATTAGATTCTGCGTTTAGTGAGAAGGGTAAAAGAGCAAATAATGCTACTAAAAATAATTTTTTCATATTTTTTATTTAACTTATTTGAGATCTAAATGTGACTATAATCTTGACGCACTATCATTCATCCATGCGAATAAATGCTCAGAAAATGAGCGTCTTACAAACAAATTCACTTCATTTTTATTTTGATTATGAATGATTACATCTATTTTTGTGAGAATTGTTTGGGTCACTGAGCCAATTTTACCTTTAAAATCATTAAAATTAAAAGGAGAGCCTGTTTGAAACAAATCATATATCTTATCCCCTTTGAGATTAATCCTCACGAATTGATCTGTGACATCCACCACAGCTCCTAAATTTAATTTAGATATGTTTTTATTCAAAAGTGTTTCAGTTTCATAAGAATTTGTATTTTCTTTAACAACGCCATTTGAAAAAATCATCCATTCATCAGGACTCAACCATAGAGCAGTCAATTTTTCACTTTGAGTGGAAGTATTTGCTTTTGTAGGCAAAACCATATTTAAAGATTTACCAACAGCTGATAAAAATTCTCTTTTTTTACCTCTTACTATCAATTTCATAACAGGTTTAACCTCGTTCATTTGTAGACCTTGATATGATTTTTCCTCTTTAATTGTATGATTATAATTTAGCATTTAATCTTTCACCTTCTTTATCTAAAAAAACTGGATCAGCTACAGTTACATTAATATTTTTATTTTCCATTGGTATGATCAATTTTTGCCCCAACATATTTTTTCCACCTTTTACAACTCCTAATGCGATCGACTTTTTTAAATTTGGGCTGTAATAACTTGAGGTTACATGGCCAAGCATTTCAATAGGTGATTTTTTTATATCAGCAACTATCTGTGCGCCTTCTTCTAAAACTTCCTCAGGATTTTCTGTCAATAAACCAACTAATTGTTTTCTATCTTCTCTTATAGTATCAGATCTATATAATGATCTTTTTCCAATAAAATCATATTTCTTTTTGCTTACTATCCAATCCATCTGTAAATCAATTGGTGTTAGTGTTGCATCAGTGTCTTGACCAACTATTATAAAACCTTTTTCTGCTCTTAATAAGTGCATCGTTTCAGTTCCATAGGGCGTAATATTAAAATCTTTACCTGCTTCCATACATTTTTCCCAAACAGATTTACCAAAGTTTGCTTGGATATTAATTTCATAACTATGTTCCCCAGTAAAACTAATTCTCATTATTCGACATTTAATGTTGTCTATTTTTGAATTTTTGAATGACATATGTGGAAACTTTTCATCAGAAAGATCTAAATCAGGAACAACTTTTGAAACAATTTTTTTACTATTAGGTCCACAAACACTTATTGTGGCAAAATGATCAGTTACAGAAGATAAATAGACATCTAATTCAGGCCATTCTGTCTGAAGATAATCTTCAAGTTTTCCTAACACGTTAGCTGCACCACCAGTAGTAGTGGTCATGATATAATGATTTTCACCCAATCTAGTTGTAACGCCATCATCATAAACCATTCCATCTTCATTTAACATTAAACCATAACGACATTTACCTATAGCTAGTTTTGACCAAGCGTTAGTATAAACACGATTTAAAAATTCTGAGGCATCAGTACCTTGAATATCAATCTTTCCTAATGTTGATGCGTCTAGAATACCCGCTGAGTCTCTGGCAGCTTTACTCTCTCTTTGTACTGCTTGATGCATATTTTCATTATCCTTTGGATAGTACCAAGCTCTTTTCCATTGACCAACGTTTTCAAATTCAGCGTTGTTGGCAACATGCCAATCATGTATTGGAGTACGTCTAAATATATCAAAAAATTCTCCTACATTTCTTCCAACAATAGTTCCAAAAGTAAGAGGTGTATAAGGAGGTCTAAAAGTTGTAGTTCCGTGTTCACCCATTTTAGTTCCCGCTGTTTCTGAGATAATTCCTAAAGCATGCATATTACCGAGTTTACCTTGATCAGTTCCCATACCTGTAGTGGTGTATCTTTTTACATGTTCTATAGATCTAAAACCTTCTCTTAGAGCTAATTTAATATCTTTTGCAGTTGCATCGTTTTGATAATCAACAAAAGATTTAGTTTTCCCTATGGATTTATCAGATGGTAATAACCAAATATTTCTCTTTGATTGATTTAAACCAGAGATTGTTTCAACAGTTTTGTATTCAGAATTGTCAATATCAAGAAACTTTTTAATAGAAGACAAGGTATTCTTTATTATCTCCTCTAAACCAAAGTCTCCATTACAAGATCCAATACTTATTTGATCTGAGGGATAAACATTAGGTATAAATACTTGATCTTCTTCTCTAAATTTTAATTTACCTCCTGATTGTGTAAACAAGTGTACTGCTGGGGTCCAACCACCAGATACACCTAAACAATCACAATTCAACTTTGTTTTGTCACCAATGACTGTTTGACCATCTTTTGAAAGTTTCATGATGGATATTTTATTAATTCTTCTATATCCGTAAGTATCAACGACAGTATAACCTTTATAAATTTTAATATTATTTTTCTCAACTTCATATGAAATTTTAGAGTCAATTTGTTCTCTATTATCAATTATTGCATTAATTTTAATTCCTCTTTGAATTAAACTCATGGCTGTTTCATATGCCGTATCGTTATTGGTAAAAAGAATATTATTTTCACCACATGCCACACCATACAAATCAATATATCTTTTAATTGCTGAAGATAACATTATCCCTGGGCGATCATTATTATGAAATATTAAAGGTCTTTCTATAGAGCCAGTTGCTGTGATTACTTTTTTAGCTCGAATTTTTAATAATCTTTGTCTTACTTTATTTTCTCTTTGATTAATCGGTAAATGATCAGTGAGATTTTCACGGGCCAATAAAAAGTTGTATCCATGAAATGCTGCAACGCTAGTTCTTATTTTTATTTCTAAATTTTCTAATTTAGATATTTCGTTGATTTCTTTTTCTAACCATGAACTTGTTATTTGATTATTAATCTTTGAAAATTCTGAATTATCATAAATAGAAGATCCCCCCAAATAAGATTTTTCATCAACTAAAAGAGTCTTAAAACCATTTTTAGCTGCCATTTTAGCTGCCATTATTCCTGAAATACCTGCTCCGATAACTAAAACATCACAATGAATATATTTATGTTCATATATGTCTGGATCAGCTACTTTAGGTGATTTACCTAAACCCGCAGATTTTCTAATAAAGTATTCATACTTTTCCCAGAAACTTGCAGGCCACATAAAAGTTTTATAATAAAAACCTGCAGGTAAGATAGGGGATAATAGATTATTAATTCCACCAATATCAAAATTAACGCTAGGCCAACAATTTTGACTAGATGCAACTAAACCTTCATAGATTTCGACCTCTGTAGCTCTTACATTTGGTTCAGTTCTTGAGGAATTATCATGCAATTGAATAATTGCATTAGGTTCTTCAGAACCTGATGTCATAATTCCTCGAGGTCTATGATATTTGAAACTTCGTCCAACAAGATGAATTCCATTAGCCAACAAAGCTGATGCTAGAGTATCACCTTTAAAACCAAAATATGTTTTGTTATTAAATTTAAAAGAAACTCGATAAGTCTCATCGATAAATTTACTTGTTTTAAATCTTAAATTATTAGACATTCTATTTTACTGGTGGCTTTTCACCCATTTTGTAAACAGCTTTTATTTGGTCGTTTGATGTATCTCTAACCATATTGAACCATTTTCTACAACCATGAACATGGTTCCATCTTTCAAATTGAACTCCTTTTATGTTTTTTCTCATGAACAAATATTCTGCCCATTCATCATCACTTAGTTCTGTAGGTTGTTTTGGCCTTACAATATGTGCTTCACCACCAGCTTTAAATTCGCTTTGTTCTCTCTCACCACAAAAAGGACAATTAATTAAAAACATTAGTGTGCAACAGCGGCTGCACCATGTTCATCAACTAGATCACCACTTACAAATCTATTTATATTAAACGCAGCATTTAATTTATGAGGTTCGTCATTTGCAATTGTGTGAGCAAATAAATCCCCTGAGCCAGGTGTAGCTTTAAAACCTCCAGTTCCCCAACCACAATTAAAGTATAAACCCTTAATTGAAGTTTTACTTATGATTGGACTTGCATCAGGACATATATCAACTATTCCACCCCACTGACGAAGCATTCTCATTCTACTAAATATTGGATATAGTTCTAAAATTGCATTTAAAGTTCCTTCCACAATATCATGACTTCCTTTTTGAGAGTAAGATACATAATCATCAGTTCCTGCCCCAATAACTAATTCTCCCTTATCAGATTGGCTGACATATGCATGAACAGCGTTAGACATTACAACTGTATCTATTATTGGTTTTACTGGTTCAGACACTAAAGCTTGAAGTGGTTTACTTTCCAAAGGTAATTTCAATCCAGCCATATTCGCTATTACACTGGAGTGACCAGCTGCTACTACTCCAATTTTTTTTGTTTTGATAAATCCTTTAGTCGTTTCAATTCCTTCAACTGTATCACCATTTCTTTTTATACCTTTTACTTCACAATTTTGAATTATATCAACACCCATTTCATCAGCACCTCTTGCGTATCCCCAAGCAACAGCATCATGCCTAGCTGTACCAGCTCTTCTTTGAAGGGTTCCACCTAAAACTGGATAACGAATATCCTGTGAGGTATTTATAATCGGACAAAATTTTTTAACTTCTTCAGTATTTAAATAAACTGCATCAATACCATTCAATCTATTTGCGTGAGTTCTTCTTTTTAAATCTCTAACATCTTGCAAATTATGTGCAAGATTCATAACTCCTCTTTGACTGAACATAACATTATAATTTAATTCTTGAGATAAACCTTCCCAAATTTTAAGAGCATGGTCATATAGACCTGCACTTGCATCCCATAAATAATTAGACCTAATTATTGTAGTATTTCGACCAGTATTTCCTCCTCCTATCCAACCTTTTTCAACAACAGCAATGTTCTTCATATTATGTTTTTTTGCTAGATAATAAGCAGTTGCAAGACCATGTCCTCCACCACCAACTATTACCGCGTCATATTCTTTTTTAGGCTCAGGATCTTTCCAAGCTTTCTCCCAATTTTCATGATAAGAAAAAGCGTTTTTAATAAGTGAAAATATTGAATACTTATTTTTCATAATTATTGAATAATTACTTTATAAATATTGATTATTCAATACAATCAGAAGTGACAAATTTATTGGAAGAGTGGGTGAGAGGCTGAAACCAGTCGTTTGCTAAATGACCGTGCGAGGAAACTTGTACCGAGGGTTCGAATCCCTCCTCTTCCGCCATTTTTAGTACAATGGATCATCCTTAAAGAAATTTATCATTGTAACTGGCTTTTGAGCTAAAATATAACGATAGACGTTATAGTTCTCCAGTACTCTTTGCACATAATTTCTAGTTTCTTTAAATTTGATTAATTCAATCCAGTTTACATAATCAATTTGGTTCTTTTGTGGATTTTTATTTATTTTTTTCCAATATCTGACTCTTTTAGGTCCGGCATTATAAGCCGCTATTGCAAACGGATAAGCACCATCATATTCTAAAATTAGGCCAGCTATATAGTGAGAACCTAAATTGATATTATATTCCGCATCTCTTGTTAATCTAGATTTTGAATAAGGAAGTTTTGCTTGTTTAGCAACTACTTTTGCCGTGTAAGGCATGAGCTGCATTAATCCTTTTGCTCCTGCGTGACTGTTAGCACTTAAATCAAATTCACTTTCTTGTCTTATTATTGATAGTATAAATGCAGTATCAGGAATTTTTCTTCCATTTATATAATTGGGTGTACTTATAATTGGGTAATTATATTTATTATGAAATCTTTTTTCGTAGGATGCAATTTTGGCTATTTGAATAGCAAAATCAAATCTATCAATACTTGTTGCTAACTCTGCTGCTAAAATTTCACTACCATTATTTATATCATCATTTGCCAAATGTCTTAATATATGTTTTGCATATTTATCTTCATTTAGCTCATCAAGAAGATAAATTGTTTTGACTAATTCTTTTTTATAAAAATAGTCTCGATATTCTTTTGAGACTTCAATATCTTTAGATAATTCAAAAGGTTGTTTAGGATTTAACTCCATAAATGCTAACTGACCATAATATGTAGTAAGAAAATTAGCTGCTTTGCCAAACCATTCATTAGCTAATTCATTTTTGCCAAGTTTCTGATAAGTTTTAGCTAACCAATAAGCCCCTCTAGAAGTACTTATTGGATAACCAACGTTATTATAAAAATTTTCAAAATGATCCTTGGCCAATAAAGGATCATCAAGGAAACTTAATGCTATCCATCCGCTCATCCATTCCGCAGCCGCATACTCAGGTCCATCAGTCAAGGCATGATTACTTGCAATTTTATAAGCTAAAGCATATTTCTTTTTATAAATTAATGATCTTGAAATGATTTCTCTTTCAAACCACCACTTATCTGGTCTGACTAAATAATCTTTGGTATTTTTAATTTTTACTAAAATTTCAACAGAACTATCAACCCTTCCTCTTTTTCTTCTCCATTTTAATCTGTCGTAATTTAAACCTGCATCATTTTTAAATTTTGCTGGAACTTTGGAAATAGCATTATCTACACCATACGATTTACTCATTAACAATTGACGTGCTGTGTAAAGCAGCTCATAATCTTTTGGTAAATATCTTAATAATCTTTTTAAATCCCAGTATTTATTATTCCAAGCTAAATAATCTGCTCTCTTAATATAATCATCCGCATTGAGATACTTTTTGAATTTTTTTCTATAGAATCTTAATTCAGATTTACTGAGTTCTGCAGTAATCCATCCCTCTTTGATATAAGAGATACCTTTTTGTGTATTACCATTAAGAATTATACTTTCTCCAAGAATCATTTTTCCAAAACCACTTAAAGGCTCATCAACACCGAACCAATTGATTATTTTTTTAGGTGAAATAGTGTCTGTAGAAAGTTTATGCTCTGCTAAATATCTTATCCTTCCTAATCGAGGATAATCCTCGTTTCTGTCTATGAAAGTTTTATAGTCATAATATGAGGCTTTGTTTCCTTTGGTCAGCAGGTGTCTCCATTGTATGAAATTATAGATTGATTTATCTTTGGCTCTTTTTGCTGTTTTCAATGCGGTAGGCCATTTTGCTTGTTTCATCTCTGAAATAGCCTTTTTTGCAATTTCGAAATCTTTCTTATTATAATATTTAGATTTTTTTGCTGTATCGATTTTTTTGGTTCCTGCAATTAAAGGTTTCTTTTTTGGTAAAATAATACCCAAGTCTTTCTCAGCTTTTAACTTTATTTCACCCTCAGGCTTTTTTTCAATTTCCTCTACTATTTTTTTAGGAATTGGTTTTGGTAGAGGCTTCATTACATCAATTAATAATTTCTGGTCTTTTTCCGCTTTAGTTTGGATCGGTTTCTTTAAAGGTATTATTTCTGTAGAAAACAAAATAGTAATTGTGGAGAAGAAAAATAAATTGATAAAAAATATGAATTTTTTTAGCATAATCTTTTAGTATATGAATCCACAAACTATGTTATAAGTATTTATGTTCAAAGGATCAAATGTTGCTTTAGTCACTCCGTTTAAAAATGATAAACTTGATGATGAAACTTACATTAAGTTAATCCATTTTCATATTGAAAATGGGACAAATGGTTTGGTTCCCGCAGGAACAACTGGTGAGTCTCCAACTTTAAGCCATAATGAGCATGAAAGGGTAATTGATTTATGTGTCAAGGAAAGTAATGGAAAATTACCTGTATTTGCTGGTACTGGGTCGAATTCTACTGAGGAAGCTATTTCATTGACTACGCATGCCGAAAAAATAGGAGCAGATGGAGCTTTAATTGTAACTCCATATTATAATAAGCCTACTCAAGAGGGACTTTATCAACATTATAAAGCTATCAATGATAAATGTGGAATTCCAATTCTAATTTATAACATTCCTGGAAGATCAGTGATTGATATGTCAGTTGAAACAATGGCAAGATTATTTGAATTAAAAAATATTATTGGTGTTAAGGATGCAACGGGAGATTTAACAAGAGTAGATAAAACATTAGAAAAATTAGGTAAAGATTTTATACAATTAACAGGAAATGATGATAACGCTTTAGAGTTTAATAGAAAAGGTGGAGTAGGTGCTATAAGTGTAACAGCTAACATTGCCCCAAAACTTTGTTCTAATTTCCAAAGATTTTCAAAGTCTAACAATGATAATGAAATTAAAGAGGCTGAGAGATTAAATGAAATATTGCAGCCAGTCCATCATGCTATGTTTGTTGAAAGCAATCCTAGCCCAGTAAAGTATGCTGCAAAATTATTAAATTTATGCGATGACGATGTAAGATTACCATTAGTAAAAGTAACAGATACTACCAAAGAAATTGTTAAAAAGGCTCTTCATACAGCTAAATTAATTTAATGAACAAAAAAACCAATTCTGGTTTAAAAATAATATGTTTGAATAGAAAGGCTAGTTTTAATTATTTTTTTGAAGATTTATTAGAAGCTGGGATTGTCCTTAAAGGCTCTGAGATTAAATCAATAAGAGAAGGAAAAGTAAATATTGCAGATTCATATGCTGTTGAAAAAGATGGAGAGTTGATCTTAATTAATTCTCATATAGCATCTTATAAACAAGCCAGTTATTCTAACCACAATCCAACAGATGAAAGAAAGTTACTTTTAAATAAACGGGAAATAAATAAATTAATAGGAAAAATGCAAAGAGACGGTCTTACCATTGTTCCCACTAAAATGTATTTTAAAAAAGGAAAAGCAAAAATTGAACTTGCGGTAGCAAAAGGAAAAAAACTGCATGACAAAAGAGCAAGTAAAAAGGATAGGGATTGGAATCGTGATAAATCAAGATATTTTAGAAAATCAAGCTAATCGTATCTATTTAGGTATAGGCTCAAATTTAGGAAACAGAAGATATAAAATCGAACAAGCGAAGTATGAATTATCGTTGAGAAATATCAGACTTGTCAAATCATCGAATTTTTATGAGAGTTTATCATGGCCAGATGAAAATAAACCTAAATACTTAAACATAGTATTGGAAGTTATTTCTGATTTAAAACCTTTGGAATTACTTAAAGTATCCAAAGACATTGAAATCAGTCTCGGTCGCAAAAAAAGGTATAAAAATGCCCCTCGAGAATGTGATATAGACATAATTGATTATAAAAGTAAAAAAATTAGTCAAAAAATCAATTTACCTCATCCAAGAATGCACAATAGAAATTTTGTCCTTTTTCCATTATTTGAATTAAATAAAAATTGGAAACACCCAATTTCCAAAGATCATATTAAAAAACTCATAATATCATTACCAAATAGAGACATAAGATCTATTAAACAAATCTGAATTAATGATATAAAGGTATATGCTTAATTCAGATGATTTAATAAATAAAGTAAAAGGATATAATAAGTTTTTAAATCCAGATAGATTAAATAAGGCTTATGATTTTGCTGTAAAGGCTCATAGCAATCAAAAAAGAGCCTCAGGTGATCCGTACTCAGTCCATCCAATTGAAGTTGCAAATATATTAACTGATTTAAAATTAGATAGTGCAACCATAACTACAGGTTTATTACATGACACAATAGAGGATACATATGCAACTTATGAAACTATTAAAGGTGAGTTTGGAGATGAAGTTGCAGATTTAGTTGATGGTGTTACAAAAATATCTGCACTTGAAAATAATGCATCATCTAATTCCAAAGCAGAAAATTTTAGGAAATTAATTTTAGCAACTTCAAAAGATATTAGAGTTTTATTAGTAAAAATTGCTGATCGATTACATAACATGAGAACTATAAAAGCAATTTCAAAAGAGGAAAAAAGAAAAAGGATTTCCCAAGAAACTATGGAAATTTACGCTCCGTTGGCAGACAGGATGGGAATGCATAGAATTAGAGATGAGTTAGAAGATCTCTCTTTTGAAATTTTAAATAATGAGGCTAGATCGTTGATTCAAAAAAGACTTGATGAAATAAAATTAGATAAAAAAGATATTTTTGAGACTTTATCTAATGAAATAAGAAAATTATTAGATCAAAATAAAATTTCGTCTAAAATTTATGGAAGAGAAAAAACCCCTTTTTCAATCTGGAGAAAAGTTCAAAAAAAAAGAGTTTCTTTGGAACAAATTACCGATATTATTGGATTTAGAATTATTTTGGATAATGTTGATGACTGTTATAAAACCTTAGGAATAATTCACAAAGAATATAATTGTATACCCGGAAAATTTAAAGATTATATATCTTCAGCAAAAATTAATGGCTATAAATCTATCCATACAGCAGTTATTGGATCTAATAGAAAACCCATAGAAATTCAAATAAGAACTAAAGAGATGCACGATTTCGCTGAGAGAGGAATAGCTTCTCATTGGCAATATAAATCCTCAGAAAAATTTAACTCTCTCACCTGGAAAGAATATGATTGGTTGAAAGATTTAGTTGAAATTATAGAAAAAAATGAAAATCCTGAACACTCTTACGAATATACTAAACTTCAAATGTTCCAGGAAAATGTTTTTTGTTTTACTCCCAAAGGTTCAGTAATCAAATTACCCAAAGATGCAACAGCAATAGATTTCGCTTATGCCGTTCATACAAAAATTGGTGATACTGCAGTTGGATGTGAAATAAACGGAAATAAGAGTGAACTTCAATCAATTTTAAGAAATGGTGATAGAATAAAAATAATTACTTCAAAAAATCAGTCACCATCACTTCACTGGATTCCAACAACAAAAACTGGAAAAGCCAGAGCTGCTATAAGAAGATATTGGCATGATAGAGGTGAAGAGAAACAGGAAAGAATAAAAAAATACAATACCACTTTGTGGATTTCATTACCTGATAAGCCTGGGCAATTAGGAAATGTAAGTTCATTAATTGGTGAACATAAATTAAATATTTCAAATTTAGTAATGGCTGGAAAAAAACCTGACTATATCAATTTTAAATTTCAGCTGATAATAAGAGATTTGAAAAATTTTACTAATTTTATTGCAGAGCTTAAACAAAAAGGTATAAAATTTAAGATAATTAGACACGAAGATAAAAGAAATGCTTTCACACAAAAAATCCTTAGATATTTTAAGAAAGACTAATGCTTTATTAGAAGGACACTTCATTTTATCTTCTGGATTACATTCTTCAAAATACATCCAGTGTGCTAAACTTTTAAGTTATCCATCAAAAGCAGAAAAAATATGTAAATCATTGGCTTTTAAAATCAAAAAAAATTTTAGAAAATTTGATTTAATTTTGGCACCGGCAATTGGTGGCATTGTGATAGGTTATGAAATTGGTAGGATTTTAAAAAAAGAGACGATTTTTTGTGAGAGAGTTAATGGTAAATTTACTCTGAGAAGAGGTTTTAAAATTAAAAAAGGGTCTAAAGTTATTATTATTGAAGATGTAATAACCACAGGAAAATCCAGCATGGAATGTGTAAAACTTATAAAAAAATCTAATGCAAAATTAGTGGGTTTTGCCACAATCATAGACAGATCATCAAAGAAAACATTGCAAATAAAAAAAAAAATAATTTCACATCTTAAAATTGAAGTACCAACTTATAAATCAAACAAAATACCAAAGGAATTAGACTTAATTCCTATTTCAACACCAGGAAGCAGATTTATTAAGTGAAACGATTAGGTGTAAATATTGATCATGTTGCGACAGTTCGTAATGCTAGAGGTGAAATTCATCCTGACCCATATAAAGCTGCATTATTTGTTAAAAAAAAAGGTGCTGACTCAATCACTATACACCTTCGAGAAGACAGGAGACACATAAAAGATTTTGATGCAAAAAAAATTTGTTCAATAAAAAAATTATTTGTAAATTTAGAAATTTCAACGAATAGTAATATTGTTAAGAATGCTTTGAGAATAAAACCAAAATTTATTTGTATTGTACCTGAAAATAGAAATGAAATAACAACTGAAGGTGGTTTAGATTTAAATAAGAATAAAAATAGAATTAAAAAAATAATATCACAATTTAAAAAAAAAAAGATTAGAACAAGTTTATTTGTAAACCCAAATATAAAAGATATTTATTTGTCTAAAGAAATAGGTGCTGATTGTATAGAAATACACACAGGACACTTTTCCAATCTGATAAAATCAAAAAAATCTTTCATTAAGGAATTTTTAAAAATTAAGAAATGTGCAATATTAGCATCAAAAATTGGTTTGGAGGTACATGCTGGACACGGCCTGGATTTCAAATCTACTAAGATACTAACTAAAATAAATGAAATAGTAGAATTTAATATTGGGCATTTTATTATTGGTGAGTCTATTTTTTATGGTTTACCATTTGTCATAAAAAAGTTTAAAAGAATTATCAAAAATTAGAATGAAAATTTTAGGTATCGGTGTAGATATTGTTGAAAATAAAAGGCTAAAAAAATCTATTAAAAATAAAAGTTTTATCTCAAGATTATTCACTTTACTTGAAATTAAAAACTCTAGGATGGTAAAAGATAAATCTAACTATTTTTCAAAAAAATTTGCTGCAAAAGAATCATTCTCTAAAGCGCTTGGCACTGGGTTTAGAAAAGGTTTAAATTTTAAAGATGTAGAAATCTTAAATGATAATTTAGGTAAACCATATTTTAGACTAAATAACAAAACCAAAAAAATTATATTGAAAACATTAAAAGTTAAAAATTTTGATATATTTCTTTCAATATCTGACGAAAAAGAATATTCAATTGCATTTACTATAATTCAGGCCAAAAATGTTTGATAAAAAATTTTTTATAGAAAATTTTAAGACACTTTTTTATGCTTTTATAATAGCCATAATTATCAGATCCTTATTTATTCAACCATTCTATATTCCATCTTCATCCATGGAACCGGGTTTATTAGTTGGTGATAGACTTTTTGTAACAAAATATTCATATGGATACAGCAAGCATTCATTTCCATTTAGTCCACCTATTATTAAGAATAGAATTTTTTCTAGTGAGCCACAAAGAGGCGATGTAATAGTTTTTAAAACCCCTGCAGATAATAGAACAGATTATATTAAAAGACTTATTGGTTTACCAGGTGATAGAATTCAGTTTATAGACACAAACCTATATTTAAATAATAGTGAAATTTTAAAGTCTAAAATCTCAGAAAAAGATCCAATTTATTGTGGGGATAAGACTATTAATGTTTTTACATTTGAGGAAAAACTACCGAACGGAAAAATATATAAAACCGTTTATCTTAAAAATTTTACTTTTAAGAATTCAGATGTTTTTAATGTTCCTAATAATCACTATTTCTTTTTAGGCGATAATAGAGATTGTTCAAAAGATAGCAGGTATTTGACTAGTGTGGGTTATGTTCATGAAGATAATTTAGTTGGTAAAGCAAGATTTATTTTTTTTTCATCTGATAGATCAGTTGGTAGCATTTTTGCTTTTTGGAAATGGAACAAATCTATTCGATTTGACAGATTTTTTAAGAAAATTATTTGATGAAAATTGATTATTCTAAACTTGAAAAAAAAATAGATTATAAGTTTAAAAATAAAAATTTACTTGTTCAAAGTCTTACTCATAAAAGTTTTAATAAAATGAATAATAATGAAAAAATAGAATTTTTAGGAGACAGAGTCTTGGGTTTAGTTATCGCAAAAAAACTTTTAGACATCTATCCAGAGGAAAAGGAAGGAATTTTGGATAAAAAATATGCTTCATTAGTAAATAAAAAGACATGTTTGGAAATTGCTAAAAGTATTAATTTGCAAAATTATATTTTAATTTTTAATCCAAAAAATAGATCAGTTACAATTGAGGATAAGGTGATATCAGATAGTTGCGAAGCTTTAATTGGAGCTATTTACCTTGATAGGGGATTTAATATAACAGAGAAAATTATATTAGAATTGTGGAAAGAAAAAATTAAAGAAAGTGTGATTACTCAAATTGATGCAAAAACAAAACTTCAAGAGTTTTCATTGAAAAAGTTCAAAAAACTACCTACTTATAAAATAATCTCTAATACTGGCCCAAGACACAAGCCTATTTTCAAAGTTGCTGTAAAATTACAAAATACGAAATTTTATAATGGTGATGGAAAATCTAAAAAAGAAGCAGAGCAGAATGCAGCTTTACTTTGTTTAAATGATAATTTGATTTTATGAATTGGGACGATACAGGTTTTTTACTTTCAAAAAATAGATATAACGAAAACTCTGTTATTTCGGAATTTTATACTAAAAATCATGGAAAAATATCTGGTATCGTTTTTGGTGGTACTTCAAAAAAAATCAAAAATTATCTTCAAATTGGAAATCAACTATATTTAAATTATAACTCTAAATCTGAGAATAAATTAGGATATTTTAAATTAGAAATCCAAAAAGTTTATTCACCTATATATTTTGAAAATTCTCAAAAACTTTCATGCATTAATTCTGCAATGAGTTTAATTCGTTTATTAACAGCCGAGTCTCAATCTAATATTAAAATATTTAACCTTATTGAGAAATTTTATTTGATTCTCTTAAATGATGAGTGGTTAAAAGATTATATTTTTTGGGAACTAGAACTACTCAAAACCATAGGTTTTGATTTAGAATTAAGTAATTTTGCAACCAAAGAGTTATTAGATGATAAAATAGTATATGTAGTTAAATCTAAAAATGAAAAAAAGATAATACCAAATTTTTTAATTGATAAGAAAATTATAGTTAATGATTTGAATATACTTTTAAATGGATTGAAATTAGTAAGTGATTTTTTAGAAAAAACCATATTAAAACCAAATAATTTAAACTATCCAATTAGCAGAACTCAGTTCATAAATTCACTGAGATAATCAAGGTAAAATTTCATTTAATCTGTCTGCGTAATAACTTACTATTGCGTTTGCACCAGCTCTTTTAAAACTCATCAAATTTTCAAAGATCGCATCTTTATTTATTATCTTTTTTTCTACAGCGTTGGATAACATGCTATATTCACCAGAAACTTGATAGGCGAAAACTGGTATTTTAAATTTATTTTTGATTGATCTGATAATATCAAGATAGGGTAAACCAGGCTTTACCATGACCATATCCGCACCTTCTTTTATATCTAAAGCCACCTCTCTTATTGCTTCATCATAATTCCTGAAATCCATTTGATAAGTTTTTTTATCTCCTTTTAAGGCAACCTTAGATCCAACAGCATCTCTAAAAGGCCCATAAAAGTTAGAGGCATATTTAACTGCGTAAGAAAGAATTTGAGTATTTTTAAAATTTCCTTTGTCTAGAGCTTTTCTAATTCTTCCAATTCGCCCATCCATCATATCTGATGGTGCTAACACATCACATCCCATTTGAGCTTGTAATAAAGATTGTTGAATTAAGATCTCTATAGTTTCGTCATTCATTATGTTGTTTGATTTGAGAATTCCATCATGACCATGTTTTGTGTAAGGATCCAGAGCTACGTCACACATTATTCCAATTTTGTTTTTGTATCTTTTTTTAATATATTTTATAGCTTTACATACTAAATTATCTTCATTTAGAGCTTCACTTCCTAAATAATCTTTCAATTTAGGTGATGTATAAGGAAATAAAGCAACCATAGGAATCTGATTTTTAATAGCTCGATCTAAGATTATTCCCAATCTATTAATAGAATATCTATATACACCTGGCATAGATTTTATTGGTTGAGTCTTGTTTTTACCCTCAATCAAGAATATAGGAAGTATAAAGTCATTCGGTGATAAAGTGTTTTCTGAGACAAGTCTTCTTGACCAGCTGTTTTTTCTATTTCTTCTTAGTCTCAAACTAGGATATTTTCCTGTAATCATATTTAATTTTTATTTTAAAAATGCGACAAATGTAATATACACATATATAGTAAAAAGGGTACAAAGCAATCACGATGACAGTTGAAAATACAAAGATAATAAATTTAAATTTAAAAAAAGAAGAACGAGTTTTAGATTTTAGCGACTTCCAAAAACAAGAAATAAAATTTGATATCTCAAAGCTTCAAGAAGCGTATAATCAAATTATTCAGACTAAAAAGTTTGAAGACGCAGGTGTTACTCATTTTGGTGCCATATCTTTAACACAAATTCCTGGTGATCCAGATTCTATTAAAGGAAATAAAGCAAGAGGTCTTTATTGGACTAAACCTGACAGATCTGGCAAAGAAGTAATGAGGGAAGGAGCAATAAATGAATCTGCATATAGTGAATTTATTAAAGATTACAATAATACTTACTTTAAACATGTGTATGATGTTTTGTCCTCAAAGTATAAATTAGGTAGGATGAGAATTTTACTTAAGGAACCACGATCAACTTTAAGTTGGCATAGAGACCCAGAGCCTAGATTGCATATACCTATAATCACGAATCCTGGTTGTATTATGGTTATAGATAATGTTGCTAAACACATGCCAGCAGATGGATCAGTTTGGATTACAAATAATACAAAATACCATAACGCTTTTAATGGTGGTGAAGAAAATAGAATACATCTTGTTGCATGTGTTTTAGATTATAAGTTCAATTAATTTGAAAAAAATTTTTATTTCCTCAGATCACGCCGGTTTTAAATTAAAAGAAGACATAAAAAAACACTTTAAAAGTATAAAATTAAATTTTAAAGATCTTGGACCTGCAAATGATAATAGTGTTGATTATCCAGATTACGCACACAAACTAGCAAAAAAAGTCAAAGTTAGTAAAAATAATGTTGGAATCCTGGTATGTGGCTCAGGTACAGGAATGAATATTGCGGCAAATAAGCATAAAAATATACGTGCAGCACAGTGTTTTAACACAAAATCTACCAAATTATCCAGATTGCATAATGATGCAAACATCATTACATTAGGTTCTAGATTAATTAGTAAAAAAAATGCTTTCAAATTTATAAAAATTTTTTTAAATACTAAATTTGATGGCGGCAGACACTTGAGAAGGGTTAGAAAAATTTAATTATGTCTAGTGAAAAGAGTTATTTAAATGATAGCTATAAAAGTTTTTTTGAGGATGGTTTATCCGTAAAAGATCCTGAGTTATATAAAGCTATTAAAGATGAACTAATAAGACAACAACAACACATTGAGTTAATTGCTTCAGAAAATATAGTTTCTCAAGCTGTCTTGGAAGCCCAAGGTTCAGTATTAACAAATAAATATGCAGAAGGCTATCCAGGTAAGCGTTATTACAACGGTTGTGAACATGTTGATGTCGCAGAAAATCTTGCAAATGATAGATTAAAAAAATTATTCAATTGTAAATTTGCAAACTCTCAACCTCACTCAGGTGCACAAGCTAATGGTGCTGTATTTTTAGCTCTATTAAGTCCAGGTGATACATTTATGGGAATGAGTTTAAATTCTGGTGGACATATAACTCACGGTTTAAAAATTTCAATGTCAGGTAAATGGTTTAATGCAATCAGTTATGATGTTGATAAAAAATCTGAACTCATAGACTATGATAATGTTGAAAAACTTGCTTTAGAACATAAACCGAAATTAATTATAGCTGGTGGAAGTGCTTACTCAAGAGTAATAGATTTTAAAAGATTTAGAGAAATTGCTGATAAAGTTGGTGCTTATCTTATGGTTGATATGGCACATTTTTCTGGCTTAGTTGCAGGAAAAGGGTATCCAAACCCATGTGATCATGCTCATGTTGTTACATCAACAACACACAAAGTTTTTAGAAGTGCAAGAGGTGGAATAATTTTAACTAATCATGAGGATCTTGCGAAAAAATTTAACACTGCAGTTTTTCCAGGATATCAAGGTGGTCCTTTAATGCACGTTATCGCAGCTAAAGCCGCAGGTTTTCTAGAAGCTCTACAACCAGAATTTAAAGATTACATAAAGTCAGTCTTAGCGAATGCAAAAATGTTAGCTGAAACTTTAAAAAATAATGGTTTTAAAATTTATTCTAACGGAACTGATACACATTTAATGTTGGTAGATTTGAGACCTTACAATGTTAAAGGTAATCTTGCTGCTGAAAGTCTTTCAAGAGCAAACATTACTTGTAACAAAAATGGAATTCCTTTTGATACTGAAAAGCCAATGATTACCTCAGGTATAAGATTAGGAACTCAAGCAGCTACAACACGTGGCTTTGGTTTAAATGAATTTAAAACTGTTGGTGAATTAATTACAAAAACTTTAAAAGGATTATCCGAAAATCCAAATGATAACAGCAAAGTAGAAAATGAAGTAAAAAATGAAGTTATTTCTTTAACCTCATCATTCCCGATATATAAAAACTTGTAGTAAATGATTTGTCCTTGTGCAAAAAAAGGTGAAACCTCGGTTGTGGATTCACGTCCAACCGAAGATGGTACTGCTATTCGTAGAAGACGATTATGTGTTTGTGGTGAAAGATTTACAACTTTTGAAAGAATTCAACACAGAGAATTAATGGTAATCAAAAAAAGTGGCCGAAAATCATCCTTTGATAGAGATAAACTTGCAAAATCAATTTATATAGCTTTAAAAAAAAGGCCATTAGATACGGAAACAGTTGAAAAATTTATTAGTAAAATCTCAAGATCAGTCGAGGATCTTGGACAGAATGAAATTTCATCTAACACTATAGGTACTATGGTTATGGACGGATTAAAAGAACTAGATCCTGTTGCTTACGTAAGATTTGCGTCTGTGTACAGAAATTTTAGAGAGGAAAAAGATTTTGTACAATTCGTGGACAAACTTGATGTCTACAAAAAAAGATAAATTTTCAACTAAAGATAAATTATATATGGAGATAGCCTTGAAACTGGCTAAATCTCGATATGGTCATACAGGATCAAATCCTTCTGTTGGATGTGTGATTGTTAAACACGATAAGATTATTTCTATTGGTCAAACTTCCATAAATGGTAGACCCCATGCGGAGTCTAATGCAATAAAAAACTCAATAGATAATTTAAATGGATCAAAAATGTATGTCACCTTGGAACCTTGTTGTCATCATGGTGTGACACCACCTTGTACAAATTTAATCATAAAATCTAAAATTTCAGAAGTAATTTATTCAGTTCCAGATGTTGATACTAGAGTTAAGAATAAAAGCTTTAAAATTCTAAAATCAAAAAAAATTAAAGTAAGAAAAGGACTCTTAGAGGAAAAAGTTAAAAATTTTTATTCAACATATTTTTTTAATAGAAAAAAAAAATTGCCATATGTTACTGGTAAA
>CACBIY010000007.1 GCA_902539445.1 uncultured Pelagibacteraceae bacterium | reverse complement strand
AGCAAAATCGAAATTTAATGAAAAAGATTTAATCTTTAAAAATATTTTCCAAGCAAATCCACCTATTGACTCTGGATATCACTTTGGATCAAGGTTGGCGATCAAAGATGGTTATCTTTTCGCGTCTGCTGGTGAAAGAGGTCAAGGTATGATTGCACAAGATCCTACAAAGCATCCTGGTAGTATCATTAGAATAAATATTGATGGAAGTATCCCAAAAGATAATCCAAAATTTCAGGGTAAATCAGATTGGTTACCTGAAATTTATCAAATAGGTATTAGAAATCCTCAAGGTCTAACTTTATCACCATTTGATGAAAAAATTTATATGAGTAATCATGGAGCGAGGGGTGGGGATTGGTTTGGTGAAGCAAAAAAAGGTGAAAATTATGGATGGAAAATTTTAGGTTGGGGAGGGACAAACTATTCAGGCATTCCTATTGGTCCAAAATGGAAACCAGGTTTTACAAAAGCGATACAATATTGGGTGCCGTCCATAGCAACAAGTGCAATCACAATTTACAAAGGAAAAGAGTTTAGTGAATGGAATGGACATGCTTTAATTACTTCACTTAAAGACAAATCTTTGAGAAAATTAATATTTGACGACTTATATAATGTAAAAGAGGAAATCATATTTAAAAATAAAATTGGAAGAATAAGAGATATACAAGTACATCCTGATAACGGAAAAGTTTACTTTTTAGGAGAAGACGCTCTTTGGCTGATGGAGAAAATCTAATTTTTTAGATATAAGTAACTACTTAATTCGATTAAAAGATTATATCTAAATAAATTTATGAATTGGGTAGTTTTTACAATTTTAGCAGCTTTTTTTCAAAATCTAAGAACTTCATTGCAGAAAAAATTAAATAAAGATTTATCGTTGGTTGCTTCTGCATATGTAAGATTTGCCTTTGCATTGCCATTTGCTTTTGTATTATTTTTTTTTTTTCACGATTTTGATATCATTTCAGATATTCTAGATCAAAGTAACTTCATTTTTTTTACTTTTTTAGGATCTATTTTACAAGTTACTTTTACAATAACGCTATTATACCTTTTTAGATTTTCGAATTTTGTTGTCGGTACTTCACTAAGTAAAACAGAAGTTATTCAAATTGCGATTTTTGAATATATCATATTAAAAGATAAACTAAATTTGCTTGGTGTTTTTGGAATAATAATTGCAACACTTGGCGTTATTATTATTTCGATCAAAGATTATAGATTGTTTTTTAAAAATTTTTTTTCAAAGGTAACTCTTATTGGATTGGCAGCAGGACTTTTATTGGGTCTCAGTGTTGTCTATTTTAGGGCAGCAGCGCTAACACTGGAAAATTTTTCATCTAACTTTGATAAAGCGCTTACTACAGTTTTTTTTGCTTTAATAATTCAAACTATAATCATTAGCGCATACTTGATAATTTTTGAAAAATCGGAATTCAAAAAATTTTTTGATAATAAATTTGAAATATTCTTGACTGGATTAGCTGGTTTTTTAGCGACACTATCTTGGTTTTTTGCTTTCACTTTAATTCAAGCATCTTTTGTTAGAGCTGTTGGTCAAATTGAAATATTTTTTAGTTACATTTCATCAAAATATCTTTTTAAAGAAAAAATAACTCTTATTGAAATTTTAGGTATTATGATATTTATAGCTGGTGCAACTTTATTGCTTTTAACAAGAACAACTTAATCTTTAATTATTTAATAATTTATTTTTTGCCTTTTCAAACTCTTCTTGAGTTAATACACCGCTTTCTCTTAATGCATTCAATTTTTCTAATTCATTACTCAAAGATTTATCAGTGTTTGATTCCTCATTATTGTCATCTATTTCATTTTCATCTTTATTAGCTTGGTTAGCTTGTTTCGCACTAACACCACTCATGATAGCTCTCGTCCCTAAGTATAAAACAAAGAATAAAATAGGAATTACCAGTCCAAAAAAAATTAATTTTTCCATTACCTAATCATCATCCTCTTCTCTCCAATTTTTTTCATACATTAGCCAAGCTGCATATATAACTGAAAATGTTCCAACAATCATACCATAATCAAAACCTGTTTGTTGATCATATAAGTACCAGCCCAATTGGGTCGCTCCAATGGTAGGAACTGTCAAAATTAAGAATACAATTGCAATTCTATATGGATATTTAGGTTTCTTCACACCTCAAAATATCAAAAAATTTAATAGGTTGTAACTTTAAAGTTGCGATCTTTTGAAACACTCTACAGTATTTTTTAATAAACAAGCGATTGTCATTGGTCCAACTCCACCTGGAACTGGTGTTAAAGCTTTAGCATTTTTTGAAACTTCATCAAATGCAACATCACCAACAATACCTTTATCAGTTTTATTGATTCCAACGTCAATTACGATTGTATCTTTTTTAACCCAATCTCCTTTAACAAGTTCAGGTATACCGACTGCAGCAATAATAATATCTGCTTCTAGGCATTCGGCCTTGAGATCTTTTGTTTTTGAATGGGTAATTGTTACAGTGCAATTTTCTTTTAAAAGAAGTTGTGTCATTGGTTTTCCATTTAGATTAGATCTTCCAACTACAACTGCTTTTTTTCCACTTAGGTTTGGCTCAATTTTTTTTATTAATAAATAACAGCCTAATGGAGTACATGGCACGGAACTGTCATAACCTGAAGAAAGATTGCCAACATTCATAGGATGAAATCCATCAACGTCTTTTGATGGATGAATAGCTTCAATAATTTTTTGTTTATCGATATGTTTTGGCAAAGGTAACTGAACTAAAATACCTGAAACGCTCTTATCTTTATTTAGATCATTAATCTTGTCCAAAATAACTTTTTCTTCCACAGAGTCTGGGTATTTAATTACGTCAGACTTTAAACCAACCTCTTTTGCTGATTTCTCTTTGTTCCTTACATATATTTGACTGGGAGTAAGATCTCCAATCAAAATCACTGTTAAACCTGGTACTTTATTATACTTATTTTTTAATTCAGCTACTTCTTGTTTAAGTTCTTCTCTTAACTCAGCTGCTGCTTTTTTTCCATCAATTAGAATCATAAGTTTTAAAGAATTAAAGGTGCAATGTAGAGCTTCATACACATTTCTATAAACCAAATCAATAGAAGTAATATAATTGGTGAGATATCTAAGGATCCTAAATTAGGTAAAAAACGTCTTATTTTACTAAGTATAGGATCTGTTAAACGATATGTTAATTCTAAAATTGAATAAACAAATCTATTTTGTGTATTTAAAACATTAAAAGCTACCAACCAACTTATAATTACATTCGCTATTACTACGTAGGAATAAAGCTTTAATATTTGTAAAGCTAAATAAAAAATGGCTATCATTTTTTTTCGATGTAAATAGACGAACTTGGGAATGCAAAAGATGCTTTGTTTTTTTCGACAATCTTTTTGATTCCAATTGCTAATTTCTCTTTTACTGATAGCCACTCGTTCCAACTGTCTGATTTAGTAAAACAACGAACATACATATCAATTGAACTATCAGAGAATTTGTCAACTCTCACTGCAATTCCTATACTAGTATTAAAGTCCTCACTTTTTTGAATGTGATCTTCAATTTCATTTCTTATAGTTTTTAATTGATCAACCGTTGTGTCATATTGAAGAGTTATAATCCAACTTATTAACCAGTTTGAAGTTTCACTTACATTAACAACCGCATTTTCAGCAAATTGAAAGTTGGGAATAATTGCTAATGATTTATCAAACTTTCTAATTGTTGTTGATCTAAACCCAATTTTTTCTACTATACCCTCTATAATTCCCTCTACTAATATCCAATCACCAATTTTAAATCTTTTTTCAACCAAAACTAAAATACCTGAAATCAAATTTTTAAATAAATCTTGAGCACCTAAAGCTACTGCAACACCAAATAAACCAAGACCAGCAATAATTGGTCCTATCTTTATTCCCCAAAGTTCTAATACAGCAGCTAGACCTAAAATAAAAATTAGTATTTTTAGGGATTTAATGATCCATCCAATTAACTCTCTTGTTAAAAGTTTATCAAGTCCACTTAAAATGTAAGACACAGGTTCAATAATTTGATGTATCACCCAAAAGATTAAAATTGTTATTAAAGTTCTATTTATTGTGTCAACAACTTCTCTACCTTCAATTGAAAAAGTCATATAATAACTTGCTATAAAAAAACCCAAAACAATCGGTAAAAATCTTGCTGGTCCAATTAATGCAGACACAAAAGTATCATCTAATTTATTAGTAGTTCTTTTAGAAATTATCTCTAATTTTTTAATAATAAGTTTGCTTATTAATCCTCTAAAAATTAAAAAAATTAAAAATATTCCAATACCAATTAATATTTGAAATATATCTACTCCTAATATCCCTCTATTCCAAACCGATAAAAAGACCTCAGAAAAATTATTTATTATTTCCATAGTTAAATTTTATATAACAAAAATTCCTCTTCTCCAGGATTAAAAAGAAATATCTTTTTCCACTTAATTTCATTTAATTTAGCTGACGTTTTTTCGCCAATACACATCAAATTAGTACTCATCCAAAGACTTTCTAGCTGATTAAATTTTATAAACTTTAAAAGACTTAACGCACTATTTTGTGAATAAACGTAAACCATATCGGGCATATCAAGTTTTAACTTATTGATAAAATCATTATCGAATTTTTCATTATGCACGGTTTCATAATTTATTAATCTTTCAACTTCATATCCCTCGCTTTGAAGTTGATTGTCAAGATCCACTGAAATGTTTTCTCCACTTACATAAATTAATTTACCCTCTGTTTTATCAAAATTCTGCAATATCAATTCTTTCAAATTTAGAACGTTTCCTTCTGCAGCAATTGTATTTGAAAAACCGCAACTTCTTGCTTCTTTTTCAGTTGCATCTCCCACACAAAAACATTTTATATTTTTATCTGCCCTATTTAAATTTAAAAATCTTACAGCGTTAGAACTTGTAAAAATAATACCCCTAAATTCAGAAAGATCGATTTGTTCATGTAGGATCTTTTTAATAGATAATAAAGGTAAATGTGAAACCTTGTGACCAAGAGACTGGAACTTAATGATCATTTCAGAACAATCTTCTAGAGGTCTGGTTAATAGAATATGCATTTTATTTTTTATAAGAATTATTTGATTTTATTTTTAAAATTTGACCTATCTCATTTCCAAGTTTTTTAAAATTTTCTAATTTGTCAGTTTTTTTTTCATAAAATCTTTGAGAGCCATCTAATGAAAAAAGCTCAGCCTCCACTGTAATTTTGTTTTCATCTATTTTAGAATAAATTCCAACTGCTGTTTCACAATCTCCCTCTAAAATTTTAAGAATATTTCTTTCAGCATGTGCTCTTTTATAAGTCTCTTTATGATTAATTTTTTTTAACATTGAAATCATATCTTTATCATTTTCTCTACACTGTATAGCAATTATACCTTGTCCTGCACTTGGAATTATTTCCTCAATAGAAAAAATTTCTGAAATTTTATGTTCTAATTTTAGGTACTTTATTCCAGCATAAGATAAAATTATTGCATCATATTCGCCATCCACTAATTTTTTTAATCTAGTATCAACATTCCCTCTTATTAGTTTACAATTAACATCAGGTCTAATTTTTTTAATTTGAAATTGTCGTCTATAAGAAGATGTTCCAATAATGGCACTCTGTTTTAAATCTTTAAATTTTTTATTTCCATTAATTATTGCAATTTCTCTAGCATCAGTTCTTTCAAGAAATGTATCTGTTAAAAGACCCTTAGTCTCAACCGCAGGCATATCTTTAAGTGCGTGAACTGCTAAATCAATATTTTTTTTTTGAAGCTCTTGTTCAATACTGCTTGTAAACAATCCTTTGCCACCAATATCAGATAATCTTACATCTTTTATCTCGTCACCTTTGGTGGAAATTTTTTTAATATTTATATCCTGATCAATAAAATTGGCTGTCTCAATAATTTTCTCTTTCACTTTTTGAGCATACAACATAGCTAACTTGCTTCCCCTTGTTCCAATGGTTATTTTCTTATTCATAAATAAATTTATTTCTTACTTGTATTAAGATTGTACAGTTAATAGAAACTATTTGAATGAGAAAAAAAACCCTAATTCTTGGAATTGAGTCAAGTTGTGATGAGACAGCTGCGTCTGTAATTACTGAAGATGAACGAGGAATTCCATTGGTTCTATCCAACGTTATTTCAAGTCAGATAGATATTCATAAAGAATTTGGAGGAGTTGTTCCAGAATTAGCTGCTAGGGCTCACATGGAAAAAATCGATTTGATTGTTCAAAAAGCAATTAAAGATAGTGGGAAAAAAATTCACGAAATTGATGCTGTAGCTTCAACTGCTGGTCCAGGTTTGATAGTATGTTTATCTGTCGGTTTAAGTTTTGGAAAGGCATTAGCATCTACCTTAAAGAAACCATTTATCGCAGTAAATCACTTAGAAGGTCATGCATTGAGTCCAAAACTAAATTCAGAATTAACTTATCCATATTTACTTTTATTGATTTCTGGCGGACACACACAATTTTTAAATGTCCAAGGTCTTGAAAAATATAAAAGATTAGGCACAACTATCGATGATGCTTTAGGAGAAGCATTTGATAAAACTGCAAAGCTTTTAGGAGTTGAATTTCCAGGTGGCCCAAAGATTGAGGTTCTGGCAGAAAAAGGAAACCCTGAAAAATTTCATTTGCCAAAACCGATTTATTCTAGGGGTGGGTGTAACTTATCTTTTGCAGGACTGAAAACAGCTATATTAAAAATAACTAAAAAAATTAAAACTGACCAAGAAAGATTTGACCTTGCAGCATCATTTCAAAATACAGTTGTAAAGATATTGCACAAAAAAACTAAGATTGCATTTAGAGAATTTGAAAAACAAAACAAATTAAAAAATAAAGTATTTGTTGTGGCAGGAGGTGTAGCTGCAAATAAAAATATTAGATCTATGTTAATTAATCTATGTTATAAAGAAAACTATCAAACTATATTTCCAAAAATTGAATTTTGTGGGGACAACGCAGCTATGATTGCAATGGTTGGATTAGAAAAATTTAAATTAAAAAAATTTAACAATTTAGATTTTCCAGCAAAACCTAGGTGGCCTTTAGACTCAGATGCTGCTTTTTTAAAAGGATCTGGATTAAAATTATAAGAACGTAATCTAATTGAATAATTTTTTATACAAGTTTTCTGTTTCATTAGCGCATTTATTCCAACTAAAATTATTTAAGTTGGTATTTCCTTTTTTTTTTAAATCTAATAATAACTGATCATCATAAATCATTTTTTCTATTTTAGATGTTAGCATCTCTATATCTGTTGGATTAAATAAAATCGCAGAGTCATTTACTATTTCAGGAAAACAACTTGTATCACTACAAATAATTGGACATTGCATATTCATTGCTTCCAAAAGCGTCATGCCAAATCCCTCATATAATGATGGAAAAATAAATATTCGAGCATTTTGGTAAAAATAATTTAAATCTTGATCATCTCCTTCATAATAATGAATTCTCTCTCTATTTATCGAAAGATTTTTAAATAATTCTTCCTCTATTTTTAAAAAACTTCCTCCTCCAAAACAAACAAAGTCAAAATCTAATTTAAGTTTGCTTGATCTCGCATAAGATTTTATTGCGTTTTCAAAGTTTTTATATCTTTGTCTTGACCCTACAAAAAGTATGAAAGGTCTAATATTTAATGATCTTTCTCTAACATTTTTATTCTTATTTACACCATGATAAACAACTGAAATTTTAGAAGCATCTATATTATATTCCTCGAGAAGATCTTTTTTTGTATTTTCAGAAACACAAATAATTTGATCAATTTTTTCAAATAATCTTTTTTTGTATTCAATTTCATCTTTATATTTTTTAGGATAAAATTTCTCTTTTATCAAATCGTGCTCTGTAATTACTGTTTTTGCTTTTGATTTATAAAAATTTTTTTGATTGAAATAACTTAAATGTATTATATCTGGGTTTTTTGTTCTTAACCTATAATTAAAATATATTTCATTAGTCTTATTTAAATATTTTATTAGAGGTCCAGCTTTTTTAAAAAAAAACATTTTATCTGCAAACCTACTGTTTTTCAGATAATAATTTTTATAAAATAATGAGATTATAAGTGGATCAATTTGGTCTGAGAAGTTTTCTACTAGATTTACAGTATATTTTGATACCCCTCCAAAACTTTGTAGTGTAAATATTGAATAATCAAAAAAAACTCTCATAATTAATTTTAGCAGATTTTTTCATTATTACTTTAATTATTAATAACTTTTTACACATAAGTTTATTGGTTTTGATATAAATTAATCTTATTTTTTTTAATAATAAAAAATCAACTAACTAACTTTTATTTATGATTTATTTATTTTCATTTATTTTTGGATATTTTTTAAATGAATTTAAAATAACCAAAAGCACAATAATTCATTACCTAATAATATATTTATTAATTCTATTATCACTATTTTATATTTCCATAAATATAATTACAGGAGAAGGATTTAATAGATCGTTTTGGATTCATTTACAAAGTGATTTGATCGGATCAACTTATTTACCTTATTTATTTATATTTATTTTTCAAATGTTTTTGTTTTTTTTATTTTTTTCAATTGGGATATTAATTTATAAAAAATTCATAAAATTCAGAATTAAAAATTATTTTTATAAAACAATATTTCTATTAATTTTTATATTTGTTAATCCCGCATCAATGTCATTAATAAAAAGTTTTCTAATGACATATGGTAATTCCAATATCATTGGTGAGTATGATTTTAATGAATATTTTAAAAACGTAAAAGAAGTTCCAAAAAATTTCTTAAATAGAGATTTAGTTATTATAGCTGCTGAAAGTTTAGAAAGAACTTTTTATAAAAATAAAAATCTTAAGCATTTAAACTTAAGGCTTCTTGATCGTAATGATTTAATTGATTTCACAAATATAAATCAAGTCAAAGGCTATACTGACTGGACAATTGCAGGTTTAGTTGCCAGTAATTGTGGTTTACCATATGTGGATCTTACCTTTTATTCTAATTACAATTGTCTTTCTGACCTATTAGCCAAAAAAAATTATAATTTAATGTCAATTCAAGGCACATCAGAAAAATATGCAGGAAACGGAAATTTTTATAATACTCATAGTGTCAAAGAGGTAAAAGGATTAGATTCGATTAAAGATTTTTACAGCGAGAGAAATTTACAAATAAGTCCTTGGGGAATTCATGACAATATAGTTTTAGAGTATGCATTAAATCAAATTAAGTATTTTGAAACTAAGGACAAACCTTATGCCGTTTGGATAAGCACTGTAGATAATCATCCACCAAATGGCCTATTGTCGAAAAATTGTGAGAAAATAAGTAAACATATATCGATGAACCATCTTAAGGTTGTTTACTGTAATGATCTGTACCTAAATAATTTGATTAATCAAATAATTTTTAATGATAAGTCAAAAAATAATTTAATCATAATTCACTCAGATCACCTTTTAATGAACTCCAATATTTCAAGAAAATACTTTAAGGATCAAAAAAAAAGAAAAAATTTATTTTTGATCATTGATCCTTATGAGGTTCAAAAAAAAAAGGAAATAAATATTAAAGGTAACACATTAGATATACCAGCAACAATTCTAGATTATTTAAGCGGGAACAACAAAATGGGTTTAGGTGTAAGTCTTTTTGAGAACGACGAAAGAATAAAGAAATCTTTATCTAATAATAATCAAGATATTTCAAAAATAATTAAAACTTTTGAGAAAGATTTAATTAATATTAATGAGAAGCTGGTACTTTTAGATGGTAAAATTTTGGAGAATGAAAATTCAGTGATTTTTCCGTCCGGGCTGACGATGTCTATGCCACTTTTGTCTATTCAAGGAAAAGTAATAGAAGTAGAAACTGATGCAAAAGGTGTCATCAGAAAAAACATAGAGGCGATAATTTTTGATGAGATTGTAAAAAAAAATAAAAAAATTAATTTTAAAGCAATTGGTGAATGTAATAAATTTAATTATGCTATTATTTCAAATAAAAATCAATGTGAGTTTATGCTTATTAATGTGAAAGAAAAAAAAGATATGATAACTATCAAAGTTTACCCTTACGATAAAAGCTTTAATAAAGAATCTTATTTATTTGAAAAGATAAAAAAAGATGAGTTTATATCAAAAATAAAAAATCTAAATGAAAAACCTAGTTCATTTTTAATTTCATGGGAAAATTTTAGGAAATATACAAAAGAAAATATGTCAAACTTTATACCTTGGGCATACCCAGTGATCAATAAATTTTATCTATCTACAAAATTAAATTACAAAAAAATTTACTTTAAATTTACAAAAGATAGAGAAATTATAGATAAAGAATTTCTGCTTAAGAAAGATACATTTATTGCTCATGCAGGAGGCTCGATTGATAAACATGTATACACAAATTCATTAGAGTCATTGCAAAAAAACTATAGTTTAGGGGCTAGATATTTTGAATTAGACTTACTTTTAACATCAGATAACAAAATTGTTGCTGCACATGACTGGACATCTTGGAAACAAAGAACTAAATATGACGGAGCTGTCCCTCCCGATTTAAAAAATTTTCTAAATTATAAAATTGACGAAAAATTTACTCCTTTAAGTGAAGTTGAAATTTTAGATTGGTTTATTAAACACCCTGATGCTACTTTAGTCACTGATAAACTTGATGATGCTTTGTTAATAAAAAAAACATTTAAGAAGGTTCAAAACAATTTAATCATTGAGTTGTTTACAAAAAAATCAATTGAAGAAGCAATTAAGAACAATTTTTCCAAAATTTTGATATCGCAACGTATGATTTACAGAAATAAGTATTCTAAAAATTATTTAAAATATCTTATGAGTCAAAAAAATATTCCCTATGGTTTTGCTGTAGATCAACAAACTGTATACAATTATCCAGAATTTTTTAAAGAGGCGAAGTCTCTTGGTTTTAAAACATACGCTTATAATATTAATAAAAAATTTAACAAATATGTTTTGGAAACATCTGGGAAAGAAGCCGAAATTCTCTGTGATTTACATAATTACGTTGAAGGTATTTATTCTGACGTGATTTTTTCATCAACTCCCAATATATTAGATTTATGTAATTAAATGAAATATTGGCTATTAAAATCTGAGCCTGATGTTTGGTCGATTGATCAACAAAAAAAGGCTGGTGAAAAAGGGGTACCCTGGGATGGTGTAAGAAACTATCAAGCAGCTAAGAATCTAAAAAGCATGAAAAAGGGTGATCAATGTTTTTTTTATCACTCAAATATTGGAAAAGAAATTGTTGGAATTGTAGAGGTTTTAAAAGAACATTACATGGATAAAACTGACAAATCAGGGAGATTTGTTGCAGTTACAGTAAAATTTTTAAAAAGACTTAATAATCCAGTATCTTTGGAAAAAATTAAAAAAAACAAGCAATTAAGCCATTTATCTTTGATTAAACAAAGTAGATTATCTGTAATGCCTATTGACTCTAAAAGCTGGAAAATTTTAAATAAAATGAGTAAATTTTAAAAAAATGCCAAAAAAAAAGAAATCAAAAAAGAAAAAGAAAAGAGCAAAAAAAAAAAGTAAAAAAACTTCAAAAAAAAGAAGGAAAATAAAAAGAGTCTCAAAACCTAATAGAGCCTCTATCAAAAGATCTAAAAATAAAAAAATCGATAAAACATCATCTAACGATCAAGTTATTAAAACTAAACCTGAATGGGTGAAAAGAAGTTTGGCAAATAAAGCTCAATATCAAAAAAAATATTCTGAATCGATTAAAAATAATAATTCATTTTGGAAAAAAGAAGGAAAGAGAATTACTTGGATAAAACCCTACAAAAAAATAAAAGATGTTAAATATAGTAAAGACGAAGTAAGAATTAAATGGTTCGAAGATGGTACCCTTAACGCATCTGCTAATTGCATTGATCGTCATTTAAAAGATAAAAAAGATAAAACAGCAATTATTTGGGTGGGGGACGATCCTAAAGATACTCAAAAAATTTCTTATAAACAATTACATCAAAAAGTTTCAAAGGCTGCCAATGGTCTAAAGAAACTAGGGATACAAAAAGGTGATCGTGTAACTATTTATCTAACGATGATACCTGAATTAGCGGTTCTGATGTTAGCTTGTGCAAGAATAGGTGCCGTCCACTCAATAATTTTTGGTGGTTTCTCTGCAGAATCAATTTCAGGAAGAGTTAATGATTGTAAATCAGAATATATAATTACTGCTGATGAGGGAGTAAGAGGAGGCAAAACTATTCCTTTAAAAGCAACGACAGATGAGGCTTTATCTAATTGTCCAGATGTTAAAAAATGTATAGTAGTAAAGAGAACTGGTAATTATGTATATTGGGATCAAGATCGAGATGTCTGGTATCACGACCTAATTAAAGATGTTCCAAATTATTGCGAGCCTGAAGAAATGAGTGCAGAGGATCCTTTATTTATTCTTTACACATCAGGATCAACTGGAAAACCTAAAGGGGTGTTGCATACCACTGGGGGATATATGGTTTATGCCTCAATGACTCATCAATATATCTTTAATTATAAGCCTAATGACATTTATTGGTGTACAGCAGATATTGGATGGGTAACTGGTCATAGCTATATAATTTATGGACCATTAGCTAATGGTGCAACAACCATTATGTTTGAAGGTGTTCCAAATTACCCTGATAGTTCAAGATGGTGGCAGATTGTAGACAAATATAAAGTGAATACTTTTTATACAGCGCCAACAGCTATAAGAGCCTTGATGAGAGAGGGCGATGGCCCAGTGAATAAAACCACTAGAAAATCTCTAAAATTATTAGGAACTGTTGGAGAACCTATAAATCCAGAGGCATGGATGTGGTATTATAAAACTGTTGGTAATTCAAAATGTCCAATAGTTGATACCTGGTGGCAAACAGAGACTGGAGGAATTCTTATAGCACCACAAACTGGAGCTATTCCACTTAAACCTGGATCAGCAACAAAACCTTTTTACGGAATTAAACCGGTGCTAGTCAATAAAGACGGTAAAGAAATAAAAGGTGAAGGTGAAGGTAGACTTTGTATAGCTCAATCTTGGCCTGGTCAAATGAGAACAGTATATGGTGATCATCAAAGATTTATTGATACATATTTTTCTCAATTTGATGGAAAATATTTCACTGGAGATGGATGTAAAAGAGATAAAGATGGTTATTATTGGATAACTGGTAGAGTTGATGATGTGATTATTGTTTCTGGTCATAACCTTGGTACCGCTGAAATTGAAAGCGCATTTGTTGCGCATCCTAAAGTAGCAGAAGCTGCAGTGGTTGGATATCCTCATGATATCAAAGGAAATGGGTTGTACTGTTATGTTACTTTAAACGCTGGAGAGAGCGAAACGGGTGATTTGGATAGAGAACTAAAACTTTGGGTAAGAAAACAAATAGGACCTTTGGCAACACCAGATTTAATTCATTTTACTCCAGGGCTTCCAAAAACAAGATCTGGAAAAATTATGAGAAGAATTTTAAGAAAGATTGCAGCAAACGAGCATGGACAACTAGGTGATACAACTACTCTTGCTGATCCAGGTGTAGTCGATAGCTTGGTTGAAAATAGAAAAAATATTTAAAATTTAATTCTTTCATTAAATTCTTTTTTTACAACATCCCATTTTAAAATCACTGAGTTTAGAACTATTTTGCGATCTAAAGTTTTTAAATCTTCTGCAATCGGTGCCCACTTATATAAAGATAAAGCGCTAGGATTAAATGGTAAATCATTGTGATGATCATCCCAATTAATATTTTGTATTCTTTCATCAAAACTTTTTTTTGCATTTTCAATGATATCCATTGGCATCTTATTTGAAGTTTCATCATCTAAAATTTTAAAAAAAATTTCTTTTGCTTTTTCTGTGTCTTGATAATTAAAGTTTGCTTTCAATTTTGAAAATGTAAACAATGTAAGATCTTGAAGAGCAACCGCATAAATATTCCACTTGGCCAAGTTTACTGAGTCCATAAAAGTATCATTTTCAAAATGAAGAACGTATCTAGTTCCCATCCTCGTTTTAAGATAGCCGTAAAGAGTGACCTGACTGACCCAGGCAGATTTTGTTTGAATAAACGTTTCAAGTTCATCCAAATTGCTAATTTTCCCCTTGGGAATGAATGCTTTGAACATGGCGAAAAGGTAAGTTTTAAAATCGTGCCAAGTTAAGTCTCTCCACGTTAATTTGTATTTTCCCATAAAAAGCCCTATTTTTGACACTTATAACTTGAAAAGGCTAGTAAATTTACCAATTTTAACACTTTAAATCTATTTCATAATGGTTATGGTTTTCGCCAGTTATAACTAAAAAGAGAGAGGTATAAATGTCAAAACAAGAACAACACTGGGAAAAATCCAAGGGTTTGCTAATGATGACGTTAGCAATTTGGTTTGTTTTCTCAATTGGCATCTTCCTATTCGGGGCTGAAATGAATGAAGTTACGGGACCATTTGGTTATCCGTTGACTTATTGGTTCACATGTCAAGGTTCTCTTGGAATTTTCGTAATACTGATTTTCTGGTTTGCGAACAGACAAGAAAAAATTGATGAAGAGTTCGGCTTCAGTGAAAGAGGAGATGACTAATGATTAAAGGTAATTTTATAGACAATTTACCTAAGGTTTATGGAATCTATACAGGTGGTTTTTTAGCTTTCATAATCATTATGTCAATTGCCGAGCAGATGGGTATGACAGCGAAAACAATTGGTATTTGTTTCGTTGCCTTCACGGTAGCCATCTATGCTATAATTGGTTATCTATCACGTACAGCTCAAGCTGATGCGTATTACGTAGCTGGAAGACAAGTACCAACCGTGTTCAACGGAATGGCGACAGCAGCAGACTGGATGTCTGGTGCATCATTCGTTGCAATGGCAGGTGGTATTTACTTTAAGGGTTACGGTTATATGGCATTACTTGTAGGTTGGACTGGTGGATATGTATTAGTTGCATCACTTTTAGCACCTTACCTAAGAAAATTTGGCTGTTACACAGTTCCAGATTTTATTGGTACAAGATACGGTGGTAATTTAAGTAGATTTATGGCGGTAGTAGTATTAACTGTTGCTTCATTTACTTACGTGACTGCACAAATTAACGCCACAGGTACAATTGCATCTGTTGCACTTGATATTCCATTCCAATACGCTGTATACGTTGGACTTATAAGTATCTTACTTTGTTCAATGCTTGGTGGTATGAGAGGGGTAACTTGGACACAGGTAGCTCAATATATCGTACTAATCATAGCTTACTTATTACCAGTATTCTGGATCAGTAACAAAATGGGTGCGGGTTTCTTCCCTCACTTCATGTTAGCTGATGAAGTTTCTAGAATAGCTGAATTAGAGGCTCAGTTTGGTTTTGTTAAAAACTCTGCTGAAAATCTAAAAGAAGTACCAAAAGGTTTGGCTGGAATAACTAAAGCTCACTCAGCGGTGAACGCAACACCTTGGGCATTTATTTCATTAGCGTTAGCGATGATGATGGGAACAGCTTCATTGCCTCACGTTATGATGAGATATTTTACTACTCCAAGTGTAAAAGCAGCTAGAAAATCAGTAGGTTGGTCATTATTCTTTATCTTCCTACTTTATTCTTCTGCTCCAATGTTAGCGACACTATCTAAGTTGTCATTGATTGATCCGTCACTACCAACAGGTATTATCGGTAAATCAATAGCTGAAGTTCAATCGATAGATTGGTATCAAAACTGGAACCAAGCAAACTTAATGTTTGTAAGCGACTTTAACGGAAATGGAACTCTAGAATTAAATGAGTTTTTCATGGGTGGTAAAGCCGTTGTGTTAGCAACTCCAGAAATAGCTGGATTACCATATGTAATCTCAGGTCTGGTTGCTGCTGGAGGTATGGCTGCTGCCATGTCAACAGCTGATGGTTTGATTTTAGCAATTGCAAACGCAATCTCACACGATGTTTACTATAAGATCATCGATCCAAAAGCTGAGACTGCGAAAAGACTAGTTGTTGCAAGGGTATTACTTGTAGTAATTGGTTTTGCAGGAGCAACAATCGCAGCTCTTGAGATCCAAGGTATCTTAGGTTCAGTAATCTGGGCTTTTGACTTTGCAATGTCAGGACTATTCTTCCCGCTTGTACTTGGTGTATGGTGGAAGAGAGCTAACAAAGAAGGTGCTATAGCTGGTATGTTCTTAGGATTAGTTTCTGGTGCTGCTTACCTAGTTTGGGTAAGAACAGGCGGAAGTGGATTCTTAGGAATTACTCAGTTAACGTTTGGTATCTTTGGTTCAGCTGTCAGCTTAGTAGCTATGGTTGTAGTGAGTTTAATGACTCAAGCACCAAACGCTGCAACGCAGAAAATGGTTGATGAGGTTCGTGTACCATCTGGTAAATCGATCCTTGGCAAACAACACTAAATAATCTTTTTAAGGGGCGATTAATTTCGCCCCTTTTAATTTCGACCTTTTTCCAATATAAATTTCTAAATGTCAGCTAACTTTCATCCTTTAGTATATATAATTGACTATATTCTTGGGGTAATCATGTGGACTTTGATTGGGAGGGTTGCAATGAATATTTTTCAAAGAGAAGATTCTCAATTTTTTTTTATGAGAGTCTTTGTTAAATTTACTAATCCTTTAATCAATTTATTTAAACCTGTAACTCCATCTTTTATAATACAACCAATCGTGCCTCTTTACGTTGCTTGGTTTTTTTTCATGATAAGATTTTACTTTATGCCTTGGGTTCTAGGATACTCGGTGATGGGTATGTTGTCATTTCCATTAGAAAGTGAGATTTCAAGACAAATTTATCAATTTTTTAATTAAATTAGATTTTAAAATTTGGTACTAGTTAATTGAATAATCTATGAAAAAAATACAAATTTCCCCCTCAATATTGTCTGCTGACTTTAGTCAGCTGGGAAATGAGATTAAGAGACTCGAGGATGCAGGTGCAGACATGATACATGTTGATGTAATGGATGGTCATTTCGTTCCTAATTTAACTATTGGACCTCCAGTCATTAAGACACTTAGAAAACATTCAGAACTCACTTTTGATGTGCATTTGATGATTTCACCTGTCCATAAATATATAAAAGATTTTGCGGATGCAGGAGCTGATATAATTACTATACACCCTGAAGCCACTGATAATTTAACAGAATCTATTAAACATATTAAAAGTTTTAATAAAAAGGTTGGTGTCTCTCTAAATCCAAATACAGAGGTCAACTTAATTCAAAATGAATTAAAAAATGTGGATTTGATTTTAGTCATGAGTGTTTATCCGGGTTTTGGGGGACAGAAATTTATTCCTGACGTTATTAAAAAAATTGAACTATTAAAAAAACTTAAAGATGATAAAAATTATGAGTATGACATTGAAGTAGATGGCGGAATAAATTTTTCAAACTCAAAGGATGTAATAAACGCCGGCGCAAATATTCTTGTATCAGGAACTACAATATTTAAAGAAAACAACGGAAACATTAAAAAGAATATAGAAACACTTAAAGAAGTGTAGAATGCTGTTAGATGTATTTTTTGAAACTTTAAATGAGTTTGCAGAAATAATAAAAAAAAAATTCAGAGGTATTTATCAAAATTCAAGTTTATATGAAAAAAAAATTTCTAAAACATTTGATAATGAGTTCATATACAAACCAAGTCCTCACTTACTTTCATCGATAATCAAATATCAAAATAAGAAATATAAAATTGAAGATTTTGAACTAGAAACAGTTTGGAATAACCAAATTAAACCTAAAGATTTTGAAAAATTAAATAATTTTTTTTGGTTATTCAGTCTTGACCTTAAATCCTCAAAAAAATCCGTGAAAAAAGTCATAACAAATTGGATAACTAATAACAGTCACTTTAAAAAAGAAAGTTGGGAATTTGATATTACCGCTAAACGTATTATTTCCTGCTTATCAAATCACCCACTTACTTATGACGATAATGATAAAGAATACAGATTAATGTTCGATCACATGATCCAAAAGCAAACAAATCATTTATTAAACGAGATAAAAAACTCTAAAAATTTAGAAAACAAAATAATTGGTTGTTCAGCAATAATTTTAGCAGGGCTATGTTACAAAATTGAAAAAAGCTATTTAGATACAGGTTTAAATTTTCTAAAAAAAATTACAAATACCTCAATAGATAACCAAGGATTTACAAATTCACGGAACATAAAACAATTAATATTTTTTTTAAAATATTTTATAATTATAAGAGAATGGTTTAAAGAGTCTCAGGTTGAGGTTCCAGATCACATAGAAGAAAACATTTATTATTTTGGACAAAGTTATGCTTTCATAAGACAAAATATAAACGCAGATCTTTTGTTTAATGGTAATAATAAGTCTAATACACAAGATTTTGATCATTACTTAAGGAGGCTTGGTTATAAATTTAAAAATGAAAGTAAAGATTGTGGTGGATATATAGTTCTAAAGAATAAAAAAATTTGCTTAGCAATGGATACGGGATCTTCACCAAATCCTAAGTATACTCAGGATTATCAGTCAGGCGCTCTTTCATTTGAAATAATTTCTAACGGAAAGAAACTTATAACTAATTGTGGTTACTACAAAAAAAATAATCAAAATCTTAATGAAATATCAAAATCTTCAGCTGCTCACAGCACATTAATAATCGATGACAATTCCTCGTGCAAATTTATTAAAAGTAAAGATAAGTTAATTTTAAAAACAGGTTTAAAAATTACTCAAAAAAATTGTGTATTTGAGAAAAATTATTGGAAAATTAGTGCTGCTCATGACGGATATCTAAAAAAATTTAAATCAATTCATGAGAGAAATATTGAATTTTTTCCTGAGCAAATGAAATTTGTCGGAAATGATAAGATTATTAGAAAAAAAAATAATTATAATTTCAAGTTTGATATTCGATTTCATTTGGAACCAAATATTAAATTGATGAAAACTCAAGATAATAAATCCATTTTAATAGAGTTAGAGGATGAGGGTTGGAAATTTACCTGTGATAATTATGAAATTAATATTGATAATGGATTATACTTCGGTAATAAAAATTCATATATTGAGAACCAGAATATTTTCGTATCCGGAATATTGAATAATAATGAAGAGAACGTTAAATGGGAAATAAAACAGATATAATGAGAAAGATTAGATCAGCTTTAATATCATTATCTAATAAATCTAATCTTAAGCCCTTATTAAAAGAATTGAGAAGAAACAATATCAAAATAATAAGTTCTGGTGGAACATTTAAAGCAATCAAGAAACTTAAATTTAAATGTTTAGACGTTTCAGATTTTACAGGCTTTAAAGAAATACTTAACGGAAGAGTAAAAACTTTACACCCAAAAATACATGCAGGAATTTTGAACAAAAGAAATAACAAATCTCACTTTAGTGATATTAAAAAAAATAATTTTGAGAATATTGATTTAGTAATAGTAAATTTCTATCCATTTGAAAAAACGATTGAACAAAATAAAAACCATTCAAAAATAATAGAAAATATTGATGTTGGTGGACCTACTATGGTTAGAGCTGCTGCAAAAAATTATAATGATGTGACTGTAATTACATCTGTTGATCATTATTCAGGACTTATAAATGAATTAAAGAAAAACAAGGGTAGCACTTCTCTCAAATTTAGAGAAAAAATGTCTAGATTAGCATTTGGTGAGACTGCTTATTACGATGCTGTAATTTCTAACTATTTCAACAAGTTTAACAATATCAATTTTCCTAAAAGAAAAATTCTTTATACTAATTTAATAGAAAATCTTAGGTATGGAGAAAACCCTCATCAAATAGGCGCCTTCTATTCTCAAAATATAAAAAATAAATTAGAGCAATTACATGGAAAAACTTTAAGTTATAATAATTACAGTGATATTTTTGCTGCACTCACTATTTCAAAATCACTACCAAAAAATACAGGTACAGCTATTGTTAAACATGGAAATCCCTGTGGGGTCTCAGCTTTAAAAAATAATTTAGATAGCTATAAATCAGCATTAGAGTCCGATCCGATAAGCGCATTTGGTGGTATTATTTCGTGTAACTATAAAATTACTCAAAAACTCGCATTAATTTTAAATAAAATTTTTCTTGAAGTAATCGTTGCAGATGGTTTTGAAAAAAAAGCTCTTAAAATATTAAAATCTAAAAAGAATTTAAGGCTTATAGATTCATCAAAAATTACTTTCAATGAAATTTGGAAATTTAACTCTGTGGATAATTTTACACTAATACAATCAGAAGATAGAAAAATTTTTTCAAAGAAAGATTTTAGAATTGTTTCGAAAAAAAAACCGAATAAATCTCAACTTGATAATTTAATGTTTGCATTTAATGTTTGTCGTTATGCAAAATCTAATGCTATCGTTCTTGCTAGTAATAAGTCTACCGTTGGTATAGGTTCAGGTCAGCCCAGTAGATTAGACAGTTGTAAGATTGCAATAGATAAAATGAACAAGTTTTCAAAAATTAAAAATGATATTGTAGCTGCATCAGACGCTTTTTTTCCATTTGTTGATGGGGTAGAAAAACTAGTCCAGTCAGGAGTTAGTGCCATTATTCAGCCTGCTGGATCAATAAGAGATAAGGAAATTATAAAATTTGCTAACGAAACAAATACTGTTTTGATTTTTTCAAAAACTCGTCATTTTAGACATTAATAATTTTGTCAATTTTTGCAGCTAATATAAAATCATTTTCAGATAAACCCTCGATAGCATGAGTTGTAATATTAATCTTAGCATATCCCCATCCAAACATAATGTCTGGATGATGTCCCTCATCCTCTGAAACTCTTCCTACCTCATTTACAAATTTTTGACTTTCTATAAAATTTTTAAACTCAAATTTTTTTTCCAAAAGATAAACTTTTTTATCATTTTGAACAATTTCCCAGCCATCTACTTTTTTTTGATATTTATGAATTTCAAAAATATCAAAGGCCTTAACACCACCTTCACAAGGAACACATTTTTTGTCTAATAAATCACTCATAAATAAAAATTATACTTTTTTTAACATCATTATTCCATTCCAAAAACTTGGATGACAATGGTTATTGGCAGTCTTTATCTCTTTTATAATTCTATATTTAGACTTAGTTTTATTTATAAAGTCTAAAGTGCCCTCATACACTTCATCAAAATTTATATCATCAATTAATACCAAAGATCCAACATTTAAGAAATTGTCGGCTATTTCTAGGTTCTTAAATTGATTATCATAAGAATGCTCTCCGTCATAAAAGTAAAAATCAAATTTATCTTTGGTATGGTCTAAAGATTCAAAATATTTTTCATAATCTTGCTCAAAAAAAAAATGATTACTTTTTTTTGAATTTTCAAAATTCTTAATGAAATCATTTTTTGGTCCTGTAAATTGAGAAAAATTATCAACACCAATTACTTTACATTGGGTATTAATCATCCCTGCAACTAAGGAAAACCCTTTCCAACATCCAATATTTAAGTAAACCTGATTTTTAGATAAATTTTTACATATTCTGTTTATCAAGTATCCAATAGCGTATGTTGACATGCTATCTATCTTAATTAATTCTTTTCTTAAATCTAAATCAATCTTTTCTTTGTTTATAATACAATTATCAAAAACGTAACTTTTTTCTTTTTTAAAAATTTTATAAAAAGATTTTATAAATCTAAATTTATAAGAAGATCTGTAATCATCTTTTGGACTAACTTTGAAACTTATGTCATCAAATATATTTTCAATGTTCATTTACAGACAATTTTAATTTTGGAGCGGGCAAAGGGGGTCGAACCCTCGACCTTCTCGTTGGCAACGAGACGCTCTACCACTGAGCTATGCCCGCAATATAATTTAATATAGAGAAAGTAAATTATTATTTCAAGAAATTAAGTTATTTATAATCTAATTCAATTAAATTCTTTTTAAAAACATTATTTAATTTCTTAACAAATTCTTTATCAAAGTTTTTTTGCCAATTATTCTTTGGACCTAAATGGAAAAAAGGTATCTTTTTTTTTTCTTCTCGTGAGATAATGGACTCACTAAACCCGTTTGTTTCTTCTATTTTTTTTAAGTTTTCAAAAGAAGTAGTGTTAACAGCATTTTTAGCTTTTTCCCTACTAAATCCACTTTTATCATTTGTTAGTTTATTTATGAATTCTATTATCTCTTTAAATACAAAAAAAGTTTCTGACAATAAATCTTCATATTTTAAAAATTTTGTTGGTAATAAGTTATTATTTTTCCAAGATTGATAATTTAATTCCCAAGAACTTATAAATTGATAATCACTATAATCCTTTTTCTTCTTAAAATCATAAGTAAAGTTTTTTTTATCTTGCATCACCTCTAAAGCTTTATCGTGATCGATTTGAAAATGTCTGGACATGGAGTCTAGAACATTTCTAGGATCTCTTACAATGTAAATTCCACCAAGTGAATTAGCTCGATTTGTAAAATCATAATTTCCCAATTTCACTAAAGCATTATGCGTCTTGAAAAATTTTATCTTTCGGTCTTCATTAATTTTTTCTTGCGCTAAGACCCATAATCTCGAAGTATCTCCTGGTATTGATAAATCATAATCAAAACTTTCTAAATATTTTTTTACAGGAAACTGTTGAATATTCCTTAAATGATTATCACCAAGAAAAATACCGTCTTTTGTATAATAATAAGCACTTATCAACGATCTTAACCATGTGTTTCCATTTTTAGGATAAGAAGCGAGCCAAATTATCATATTTTTATCTTTTAATTATTTTTATATTATTAATATATATTTAATAAATTATGAAACTTCCAAAAACTATACCTGTTTTTCCGCTCAGTAATTTTATAATTTTTCCTAAAACTACAGTGCCTTTAAACATTTTTGAACCAAGATATATAGATATGGTCAATCATAGTATGAAAGCAGATAAGTTTATAGGCATGGTTCAACCAAAAATCACGAAGAATTTTAATGATAATAAATTACCTTCACTTCATAAAGTTGGTTGTTTAGGTAAAATTACAAGCTTCAAAGAAGCTGATGATGGAAGATATTTAATTGACCTAAAGGGTGTAATTAGATTTGAAATCAAAAAAGAAATAGATTCAAATAAAAAGTATAGAGAATTTGAGATAAATTTTGAGAATTTTTTAGATGATTTAGAAGAAAATAAAGAAAACTTAAAATTTTCTGATTTAGAACTTATTTTCAAAGATTTAAAAACTTTATTTGAAAAAAGAGGATTTATCATTAATTGGAAAGCTCTAGAAAAACAAAGTTTAGACGAAACAATAAACGCTTTAGCGATGACATCACCATTTAGTCTGGAGGAAAAACAAGTTTTATTAGAGGCTAAAAATCTGGAAATTAGAAAAACAAAAATTTCTGAAATTTTAAATACTTATACTTATGATCAATTTGATAATACCACTCTTCAATAAATTAAATTTGTAAACCCATATCAGCAATATTTTTAAAATATTTGTTTAATATTTTATTCTGTCCAATTAATCTAGCTGTTGAGTCAATTAAATCCTCTCCGATCTTATTTTCAGAATTAAAATATTCATAGATAAAATTAATTCCTTCCGAAAAAACAAAATTTTTACTTTTTACATTATTCTGAAATTCAACACATACACTTTGATCTATAGGTAAACCAAGTTTCATTTTGCAATCAATTATTTTTAGAAATTCTTTTATATCTCTAATTGACATATTGAAACCCTGACCAGCTAAAGGATGAAGTTTATGCAATAAATCACCAAAGGCTAAAATATTATCTTTATAATATTCTCTTAAATTTATTGATTTTAAATCAAATTTTGAAATCTTGTGAATTTTCTTTACTTCATATTTAGGGTTGAACTTATTAATAATTTTGTTGATCTCCGATTCAGTTTTATACTTTTTCACTCTTGCAGAATAAACAATTGAAGTTTTTTCGTTTGATATTGGCAAAAATGCTATCGGGCCGTCATTTGTAAAAATTTGTATTGCTTCGTTGTTAGATGATAATTTTATGTGATTTATAATTGTTGTGAATGCAGTGCTATTATATCCCTTTTCAAATTTTTTTGAAAAATATCTTTTTGTTATTTCATTTCTTATGTCACAATTAATTATTAGATCATAACTTAAATAATCAGATTTTCTGTATTTTATATACTTTTTGAATTTAAAAAATTTACTTTTTTTAAGTTCGATAATTAATTGATTAAATATTTTTTGATTCTGCAAGATTGAAAATAAATTGCCCTTTTGATCTTCAAATTTTAAAATTTCTTTGTCATTAGAGTTTTCTGTAAAAATTTTTATTTTATTAATTGGCCACAACATTTTTTTAATATTTGTTATTTCCCTATTAAAAAAATCAATATTTGATTTTGAAATTCCAATTGTACGAGTGGTATCTATTTTAGTGTTTTTTTTCTCATAAAATAAATCAACAAATATCTCTTTTTTAACTAAGGCTTTTGCCAGAGCTAAACTGGTAAGGTTATCACCCAATATACAGACTTTCATAATAAATTTAATTTTAACAAGAAAAATTAGATGATACAAAGTGATAAATTTGATTCACTTAATATGAACATAAAAAAAATTGTTAATATAACTCTTCTTTTTATTGCTAAAAGGTTAACAGAAATATTTGGTTTTCTAATATTATCTGCTGGTATATTTTTGTTTGTCTCATTAGTTTCATATTCTCCAGAGGATCCAAATTTTATATTTCCTGAGAATACAGAAATCAAAAATCTTTTGGGTTTTAGGGGAAGTTATATTTCTGATATTTTTTTTCAATCAATTGGTTTAATCTCTTATTTAGTCTCATTAACTCTAATTTTTACTGGTATAAATATTATTATAAGAAAAGATTTTTTTTTAATAATTGAAAATATTTTTTATTCAATTTTATATTCAATTTTTGGATCACTATTTTTTAATCATTTTTATAACACTGCCTTTGCACTTTTTATTAACGGTAACGGAGGTTTTATAGGAAACTATTTAAATGAAAATTTTTTCAAAAATTTATTAAGTTTAAACGAAAATATATCCTATTATTTTTTAATCATCTTAATAATCAGCCTTTTTTTGCTTAGTATAAATTTTAGTCCAAGAAAATTTTTTAATTTTCTCAATCCTAAAAGTAACAAAAATTATACGAACAAGAGTGAGGTTATTAATGAATATATTCCACAAGAAGAAATTAAAAATTTAATCCAAGAAGATTTACCTTTTATAAAAGCTGACGAAATAAAAAAAACTGAAATACAAAAATTTAAATTACCTAGCCTAGATTTACTTAAAATTCCGTCTAAAAAGGAAAGAGAAAATTCTGAAAAAAATCAATCAAGCGATCCTGAATTTTTAGAAAAAATATTATTAGATTTTGGTGTTAATGGAAAAATCAAAAAAATAAGTCACGGACCAGTTGTTACATTAAATGAATTTGAACCTGCTGCTGGTGTAAAGGTTTCGAAGATTATAAATCTATCTGACGATATCGCGAGAAATACTAGTTCTGAGTCAGCCAGAATTTCAACCATCCCAGGAAGTAACACTGTTGGAATTGAATTACCTAATTCATCAAGAGAAAATGTTTATTTGAGTGAGATTTTAAATAACTCCGACTTTAAGAAAAAAGAAATTAAATTACCGATCGCTTTAGGTAAAAGTATTTCTGGAAATCCAATAGTTGGTGATTTATCTTCAATGCCTCATTTGTTGATAGCTGGAACAACTGGATCTGGAAAGTCAGTTTGCATAAATACCATAATATTGTCACTCCTTTACCGTCATACTCCTGAAAGATGTAAATTTATTTTGATTGATCCTAAAATGCTTGAATTATCAACGTATGAAGGTGTGCCTCATCTTTTGTGTCCAGTGATAACTGAAGCAAAAAAAGCTGCCTCAGTTTTAGGCTGGGTGGTTAAAGAGATGGAAAGTAGATACAGACTTATGACTAAAGAAGGAGTTAGAAATATAGATGGTTACAACTCAAAACATAAACTTCCAATGCCCTATATAGTCGTAGTGGTAGATGAAATGTCAGATTTGATGTTGGTTGCAGGAAAAGAAATTGAAAACTATATTCAAAAATTATCTCAAATGGCAAGGGCAGCTGGAATACACATTATCATGGCTACTCAAAGACCGAGTGTTGACGTTATTACAGGAACAATTAAAGCAAACTTTCCTACACGAATATCTTTCCAAGTGACATCTAAAATAGATAGCAGAACAATATTAGGGGAGCAAGGTGCTGAACAATTATTAGGTAAAGGTGATATGTTGTATATGTCATCTGCTAACAGAGTTATAAGAATACATGCACCATTTGTATCTGACAATGAGATTGAAAATATTAACAATTCTCTAAGATCCCAAGCAGAACCTGATTATGTGGACGAAATTCTGAATTTTGCAGATGAAAAAGAAATGGGTGATGGATCAAAAAATATGGGCGATAAAGATGAGCTTTATCAAACAGCTGTGGAAATCATAAAATCTGAAGGGAAAGCATCAACGTCTTTTTTACAAAGAAAACTACAAATTGGATATAATCGAGCAGCAAGAATAATTGATATGATGGAAGAAGAGGGAATTGTGAGTAAGGCCAATCATGTAGGAAAACGCGATGTTCTTTGATGATTAGTAAATTAATTTTTTTATTTCTTTTGTTTTCAATTGTTGAGGCTTCAGCAAATGTTAAACAAAAAATTATTCAAAATTTAGAAACTACTAATAACTTGACATTTAACTTTGAGCAAAACATTAATGGTAAAACAGAAAACGGCCATTGTGCTCTTTCATATCCACAAAAAATATTTTGTAAATATAATTTGAAAAATAAAAAAATTTTAGTTTCCAATGGAAAATCTATAGTTATTAAAACTAACAGTAGCTATTACCTATATCCCCTTAAACGAACACCATTAAATTTAATATTAAATAAAAAATTTTTAGTTAATAAGATCGAAAATTTAGATGAAAGAGTCCTAGATAATAAATTTGTAAATTTTAAGTTTTTTGAAGAAGATTTTGAGGTGAATATTTTCTTTGATTATAAAACTCTTAATTTGATCGGTTGGCAAACTAAAGATATTTATCAAAATCTTAGTATCACTTTTTTAGACTCGGTTAAAAAAAACCAAAAATTGAATAGCAATTTATTTATTTTACCTCAACAAAATTAAATTGAAACAGACTCTGTTTTATAGATTCTCATGCCCCTTGAAATATAATTATTTAATGCATTTTTATGATCTAAAGAACAAGTGTGCACCCAGACTCTATTAGTATTTTCAGAAAAAGAATTTTTTATAGCTGATGTCAAAAGGAAAGAGCCTAATTTTTTATTTTGATATTCTTTGAGTAAGCCAAGATAAGCAATTTCTGTTTCCTTTTTTTCCTTATGGAAAATAAGTTCAAAGTATCCGGCCATATCATTTGCTTTTTTAAGAATATAAGTTTTTACCTTTTGATCAGAAATATATTCGATCCATTGTTTATCTGTCCAAACTAATCGATCCGTCCATCGATGTTCTTTACCGATACTTTTATAAAAAAACTTATTTATTTGAAAATCTGCTGGATCACTAAGATCAATTAAGCAGTCATCTGGAGAAAATTTAGATTTTTTTAAGTCTTTAAGTGAATTGATTTCTAAATAATTTCTTTCAACTTTAGTGCTCACTCCACCATCTTTCCAACTTTTTCACCTCCAAATAGATGAAAATGTAAATGAGGTACTTCTTGACCACCGTGTTCAGATATATTAGCTAAAGCACGATAACCCTTACCGGTGTCTACTGATATACCAAGTTTTTTTGCAACTAAATTTATACCTTTTAATAAACCCACCATTTCATCTGGGGAGGCTTTTTGACTAAAATCATCAAGGTCAATATATTTTCCTTTAGGTATTACTAATACGTGAATTTTTTTTTGCGGGTTAATATCATGAAATGATAAAACGTAATCATCCTCGTAAATCTTTTTACACGGAATTTCTCCCCTTAAGATTTTAGCAAAAATATTATTATCATCGTAACTCATTTTTTTCTTTTGTTGAGTTCTTCCATTACATCCTCAATTTTCACATCATTTGCCTCTAGATACATTATTAAATGAAAGAAAACATCAGCTGCTTCATGAATTTTATTTGAATTTTTTTCAACTGCCTCAATAAGTTCATTAATTTCTTCTAGGATCTTTTCTTTGCTCAAAGATTTATCACTAAGTAATTTATTAGTGTATGAACCATCTACTGGAGTTTTTTTCCGTTCTCTTGCAAGATTAAATAAGCTTTCTAAAGTATTAAGCATATTAAATTCTAACAGGTATTCCTTTTGAGTCCAAATAATCCTTGGCTTCTTTTACTGAGTGTTTTCCATAATGAAATATAGAAGCTGCCAAAACCGCACTAGCTTTTCCTAATTTAATTCCATCCACTAAGTGATCTAAATTACCCACGCCGCCAGATGCAATAACTGGAATATTTACTTTAGATGAAATTTTTGACATGAGATCAATATCATAACCTACTTGTGTTCCATCTCTATCCATAGAAGTAACTAATAACTCCCCTGCACCGTTTTTTTCCATTTGTTCAGCGTACTCCAACGCATCAATACCACTATTATTTCTTCCTCCGTGAGTAAACACTTCCCACTTATCTCCATTTTTTTTAGCATCGATTGCAACTACAATACATTGAGACCCAAATTTTTTTGAACTATCGATAACAACTTTTGAATTTTCAACTGCCGCAGTGTTTATGGAAACTTTATCAGCGCCACAATTAAGTAATTTGTTAATATCCTCAACACTTCTAACACCACCTCCTACAGTTAATGGTACAAAACATTTTTTTGAAGTTTTCTCCACAACATCATAAATTGTATCTCTATTTTCATTAGACGCAGTAATATCTAAAAAACAAATTTCATCTGCTCCACCATCGCTATAGATTTTAGCTTGTTCCACAGGGTCTCCCGCATCTTTTAGATCAACAAAATTTATTCCTTTAACAACACGACCGTTTTTTACATCTAAACATGGTATTATTCTATTTTTAAGCATCTTCTTTTACTAATTCCTCTAATTTTATATCTCCATCATAAATAGCTTTACCAACTATTATGCCCTCAACATTTTTTAAATTCTTTGCTTTTTTAATATCTCCTATTGATGAAACGCCACCTGATATAATTACAGGGCACTTTGAAATCTCAGCAACTTTCATCGTTTCATTAAAATTTGGACTTTGTTTCATACCGTCTCTATTAATATCTGTATAAATTAATCTACTGACACCATAGTCGTTAATTTCTTTTAAATAATCTAAAGTTGATTGATTAGAGTTTTCTTTCCATCCAGATATTGATAAATACCCATCTTTAGCATCTAAACCTAGAGCAATTTGATTTTGAAATTTTTCACATGATACTTTTAAGAAATTTTTATCTTTAATAGCTGCACTTCCCAGAATTACTTTTTCAACACCAGCATCGATATATTTTTGAATACTATCATAATTTCTAATACCACCACCTACTTCAACTTTTAAATTAAATTTACCAACTATATCCTGAATAATATCTAAATTTACTGTCCCACCCATTAAAGCACCATCTAAATCAACTATGTGTAAATTTTTAAATCCATGATCTTTAAATTTTCCTGCTTGTTCAATTGGAGACATTTCATACTCGGTCTTTTTTTCGAAATCTCCTTTAACTAATCTTACACACTTTTTATCTTTAATATCAATTGCAGGAAATATTTTCATTTTACAAATTTATAAAATTATCAATTATTTTAAGTCCAATCATATCACTCTTTTCTGGGTGGAATTGGGTTCCAAAAATATTTTCTTTTTCTACAGAACAAACAATATTTGTTGAATAATCTGTTGTAGCTGAAATTACTTTTTTATCATTTGGTATAAATTCATAACTATGAACAAAATACATATGTGAATTATTTTCTATATCTTTAAAAATTTTACTTTCTTTAACAATGTTGATTTGATTCCAACCGATATGAGGAAGTTTAAATTTGCCATTTTGATTATCTATTTTTGAAACTTTGCCTGAAATCCATCCTAAACCTTTAGTTTCAGTTTCTTCATAACCAACATCAGCAAACATCTGCAAACCAACACAAATTCCAAGTAGAGGTTTTTTTTTAGTTATCGCAAATTCATTTAAAGTGTCTGTAAGACCTTTAATTTTATTTAAGGCATCCACACAACTTTTAAATGAGCCTTGACCTGGTAAAACTACTTTATCACTTGATTTTATCTTATTTAAATCCGAAGAAACCTCTATTTTTACTCTATCTTTTGCAACTTCTTTAAAAGAGTTTATTACCGAGCTTATATTGCCCGATTTATAATCAACAATTGCGACATTCATTAAACTTATAAAGAACCTTTTGTAGAAGGAATAGTTTTTTTATTCCTCGGATCTATTTCCAATGCAGTTCTTAGAGACCTTGCTAATCCTTTATAGCAAGACTCGATAATGTGGTGACTATTGTCCCCGTAAATATTTTCAACGTGTAGAGTAATTCCAGCAGCTTGAGAAAATGCTTGAAACCATTCTTTAAAAAGTTCTGTATCCATCTCGCCAAGTTTTTCTACTTTTAAATTTACTTTCCAAATTAAATAAGGTCTATTTGAAATATCAATTGCAACACGTGATAGAGTTTCATCCATTGGGATCATCGCGTGAGCATACCTTCTGATTCCAACAGATTTTTTCAAAGCTTTTTTTAAAGCTTCACCAATAGCAATTCCTGTATCTTCAGTTGTGTGGTGTAGATCAATATGAGTATCTCCTTTAGCTTTTATACTCATGTCTATTGAAGAATGCTTAGATAGTTGTTCAAGCATGTGGTTTAAAAAACCTATTCCTGTGTCAATTTTGTATTTACCTTTACCGTCAATATTTAAATCAACACTAATGCTTGTTTCTTTTGTTTTCCTGCTTATTTTGCCTTTACGCTTCATAATTAAAAACAGGTATACATATATTATTCAATTATGGCAATAATACTAAACCTGGGCTTGAAGTATCAAATTTAGTATCCATTTATAAGCTATGACAACGATTGTGTTAGTTAGAAAAAACAACGAAGTAGTAGTAGCTGGTGACGGTCAAGTAAGTATGGGCAATACTGTCGTAAAAAGCACTGCCTCAAAAGTCAGAAAAATTGAGAAGAGAGATGTCGTAGCTGGTTTTGCTGGATCAACAGCTGATGCTTTAACATTGTTTGAGAGATTAGAAGGAAAATTAGAAAAACATGCAGGTAACTTATCTAGAGCTGCTGTGGAGTTAGCTAAAGATTGGAGAACTGATAAATATCTAAGAAGATTAGAAGCTCTAATGGCGGTAGGTGACAAGAAAAATAGTTATATAATTTCAGGTACTGGTGACGTTCTAGAACCTGAAGGAGATGTTATTGGTATTGGCTCTGGTGGTAATTATGCTTTAGCTGCAGGAAAAGTCTTAATGGAAAGTAACATTTCAGCAGAAGAAGTTGCAAAAAAAGCTATAAAAGTTGCAGCTGATATCTGCGTATTCACAAATGAAAATGTCAAAGTTGAAAAAATATAATGGATAAATCAAACGTAACTCAATTACATCCTAAAGGTGATCAACAAAAAGAAGAGGCTTCATTAGTAAGCTCCTTATCACCAAGAGAAATTGTTTCAGAATTAGACAGATTTGTTGTTGGTCAAAATAAAGCTAAAAGAGCAGTTGCTGTTGCTTTAAGAAATAGATGGAGAAGGCAAGCTTTAAAAGGTGAAATGAGAAATGAAGTTTTACCTAAAAATATTTTAATGATTGGACCAACAGGTGTTGGAAAAACAGAAATTTCAAGAAGACTTTCTAAATTAGCAGAAGCTCCATTTGTAAAAGTTGAAGCAACTAGATTTACTGAGGTGGGTTATGTTGGAAGAGATGTAGAACAAATTGTCAGAGATTTAATTGAAATAGCAATTGCAATGGAAAAAGTAAAAAAAAGAAAAGAAGTTTACGCAAAAGCTCAGAAATTAGCTGAAGAGAAAGTATTAGATGCTTTAGTTGGAAAAAAAGCAAGCACGGCTACAAGAGAAAGCTTTAGAAAAAGACTTAGAGACGGTGATTTAGATAATAATGAGATAGAGATAGCTGTCAGCGAAAGTGGTGGTAATAGCACATCTTTTGAAATTCCTGGAATGCCTGGTGCTAATGTAGGAATGATTAATATTGGAGAGATGCTTGGAAAATCTATGGGTAAGCAGGAAAAGAAGAAAAAAATGACAGTAAAAGAGTCTCATGAAATTTTAATTAATGATGAGTCTGATAAGTTAATTGAACAAGATAAAATTATTAAAGCTGCAAAAATTTCCACAGAAAACAATGGCATAGTTTTCTTAGATGAAATAGACAAAATTTCTGGAAGAACAGACAGAGTTGGTGGAGATGTATCTAGAGAAGGTGTGCAGAGAGATTTATTACCTTTAATTGAAGGAACAACAGTTAATACAAAGTACGGACCTATTAAAACAGATCACATATTATTTATTGCATCCGGTGCTTTTCAATTAGCTAAGCCTTCTGATTTACTTCCTGAGTTACAAGGTAGACTACCAATTAGAGTTGAGCTAGAGGCTTTATCAAGTGAAGATTTTAAAAGAATTCTTAAAGAACCTGATTTTAGTTTAATTAAACAGTATGTGGCTTTGTTAAAGACTGAGAATGTTGAACTTGAGTTTACTGAAGATGGTATTGATGCAATCGCTAATATTGCTTCTGAGGTAAATGCAACTGTTGAAAATATAGGCGCTAGAAGATTACACACAATAATAGAAAAAATCCTTGATGAAATTAGTTTCACGGCAACCGACAGATCTGGTGAAAAAATCTCAATAAATAAGGAATATATAAACAAAAATCTGGATAATCTTGTCAAAGATACAGATCTATCAAAATTTATTTTATAATTTTTTTTTTAAAAAAATATAAAAAGCTCCACTGCCACCATCTTCAATTTCGGCATCAGTTATAGTTTTTATTTTTTTCATTAAGCTAGAATTATTTTTAATAAAATCAGGAACAGAATTTTTTAAAATACCAAATTTCTTTGAAATATATGGGTCTTTATCATTTTGAGAATGTAGTCCTTTACCAGTAACTATTATAACTTTAGAGACCTTTTGATCAAAACAATCAGTTATAAAACTTTCAACTTTTTTGTTTGCTTCATCAAGTGTGTAACCATGAAGATCTAATGATTTAGTAATATGAAATTTATTCTCTTTTTTTTCTAAATCTTTATTTGGTAATCTCTCTTTCTTTTCTAGAAAGTCTTTCCAATCTTTTTTGTCTTTATCTGAAATATTATTGTTCAATTAGGAAAGAGTATCTACTAACTGCCAATTTGGATTATTAGTACTTGTATCTCTTGAAAATACCCAAGTATCATAAATCTTCTTAATTTTTTCTGGGTCTCCAGACACTATTTTTTTTTCCTTATCCCTAATACAAGTAATTACTTCACCAACAAATTCGACTGTAACTTGTAAAATTTTTCCCAAATACTTATGCTCTTTAATGTTTGCAGAGTTTATTCCGATGAAAGTAATTTCAGCGAGATGTCCTCTTTTGCTTCTTTCTTTAAGCGCTGTATTAAATTGGTCGTAAATTTTATTACTTAACAAAGGCTTACTTGAGGTCAATTTATTGTCACTATCACCAAAGTCTGTAATAATAGTTTCGTATGCTATTTTCGCACCTTTTAAAAAATCTTTTTTTGCATTTTCGTCAAACTCAGTTTTTTCATTTATTTTTGTTTTAGGATTTATATTTTTCAACATTTCCTCAAACTGAGGTGAGGCTTTCCCCTCAAAACCTGTTCTTTTTCCTAAAATTCCTCTAAGTCTTAAAAAAATGAAGCCAGCAATCATTGCTAATAAAATAATATCGATATACTCAAAACTATAATTCATAAACTAAATTTAATTACTATGTTGATTAATTTCAACTAACAATTACATTAAAGACAAATGAACACAGTACTTTTAGCTGTTATTTTAATCCCAATTGTTGAGATTTACCTTTTTATAAAGATCGGGTCTCAAATAGGTGCTTTCAGTACCATATTCTTGGTATTTTTTACTGCGGTTGTGGGAATATACTATGCCAGATACGAAGGTATTAACACTCTGAGATCTGGAATGATGCAAATAGTTAAAAATCAAATCCCAGCTCACGAATTAATTTCTGGAGCTGCGATAGCATTTGCAGCTGTTCTGTTAATCATACCAGGATTTGCAACTGACCTAATTGGTTTCCTATTAATCATTCCAATAACACGAAAATTAATATTAGGAAGATTTAACAAAAAATTTGAAAATAAAGAGACAAAAAAGGGTGATTTTATTGAGGGAGAATTTGAGGACGTAGAAGATGACAATGACAGAAAAATTTAAAATTTTAGCAAAATACATCAAAGACATGTCCAGTGAAACACCAGATGTTGAAACTTACATATCTGCAGGAAATAACATGGGTAAATATCAATTAGATATTGATATCAAATCAATAGCACTTAAAAATAAGATGATTGAAATAAATATTACACTAAAATTTCAACACAAAGACACACAAGTTAAAAAATCTTATTTTGAGATTGTTTACGCAGTAGCTGTAAAAATTGACGAATCCATAAAAGAAAAAAAAGATCTTGAAAAAATTGTTCTATGCGATGTACCCAATTCAGTTTATCCAGATTTAGAAAAATCATTTTTAGATATGATGCATAATTCTGGATATCCTAATATCAAATTAGAGAAAAAAATTGATTTTACAAAGCTTTATTTAGAAAGACTTAATTAATAAAAGTTTTTTTTGAGAGATGTCTTTAAATAAATTTGATGATTTTTAAGCTCCTCAGAAGAGGGTTTGATTACTTTTGTGGAATAGATAACTTTTCCAGTATTTAATTTTGAAACGTCTTCCTCTTTATTTTTAAAGTCTAAGGTTGGTTCTTTTTGATCAATTAAATTTATATAAACCTTAGATAGCAAATCACAGTCGATAAGTGCAGTATGCTGGACCCTTTTGGAGTTGTCTATCTTATATCTCTTACATAAAGCATCCAAACTTATTTGGGATCCTGGAAATTTATTTCTGGCTAATGATATCGTGTCTACTACCTCATTATCAATTTTGTTTTTTCCAATGATCTTTAGTTCATTATTTAAATGAGATAAATCAAATTCTGCATTGTGAATTATTAATCTTTTATCTTTTATAAATCTTAGAAAATCATCAGCTATTTCTTTAAATTTCATTTTGTCTGATAAAAAACTATCTGAATATCCATGCACTTCGAAAGCTTTCTCAGATACTTTTCTTTCAGGATTTAAATAACAATGAAATTTTTTTTTTGTCGGTATTAAATTATCTAATTCGATACACCCAATTTCAACAACTCTATGCCCCTCTTTGACTGAGAGACCAGTTGTTTCTGTGTCTAAGACAATTTCTTTCATACTAAATTTTTTATAATTTCCTTTACTCTAACTTTAACAGAATTTTTTTTAAAATTGTTCTTAATTATAAATTGAGACTTTTTCTTCTTTAAGACAAGCGACAGTTGCATCTTTTTAAAATTATTAAGTATTTCTATGTCAAAATTTTTTCGTTTTTTTAATCTTTTTAAAATTTCTGATTTCTTAGACTCAACAAAAATTAATATATCTTTTTTTTTATTAATCTTGTTCTCCAACAGAAGAGGAATATCTAATACAACAAGTTTTTTATGTTTGTTCTTTCTTAAAAAATCATTCATTTTTTTTCTAACTTCGCGATGAACAATCTTAATAATTATTTTTAAATTTTTCCTATTAGATAAAATTGCATTAATAATTTCTTTTTTTTTTACGGGAAAAGAATCAAAATAATTTGGAAGTTCTTTTTTTAATTTTTGAAAAACATTTCTGTTATGTTTATAAATTTTAGCAACTTCTAAATCAGCGTTAAACACAGGAAAACCAAAACATTTAGCTATGTAAGTTTTGCCAGAACCTATATCTCCTAAAATACCTATTCTTTTCATAAATCTAATAATTTCTTTAATTCTTCGTTAATTTCTGGTTCAACCTTGTGCCATATTTTAAACGCTTCCAAAGCTTGATAAATAAACATCATTTTACCATTAGAAACCTGACAACCTAAGTTTTTTCCAGCTCTCAAAAAATTAGTCTCTTTTGGATTATAGATAACATCGTAGAATAGTTTTTTTTTATTTATGTTTTTGAAGTTCAAATCAATGTTATCTTCTTTATTTAAGCCTAGACTAGTGGCATTAATAATCATATCAAATTCAGGTTGATCTCCCCAGTCAACTACGCTGATATTTGAAAAATATTTTTTTAAGTTTTCAGTTTTTTGCTTAGTCCTATTACTTACTATAATTTTAGAAGTACCTAGTTTTTCTAAAGCGTAAATTATAGAAGGTACAACGCCTCCAGCTCCCAATATAAATATTGTCTTGTTTTCCAAATTAAATTGGGTTTCCTTTAAACTCAATTCAAAACCTTTTATATCAGTGTTATGACCAATGAGTTTTTTATCTTGTTTGTATATAGTATTAACAGAACGGGTAATTTGAGACTCTTTGCTTAGCGTATCCAAAAAAGGTATGACATCAGTTTTAAAAGGAACAGTAACATTTATTCCATCTAATTTATTCTCCCTAATTTCAGTAATAATTTCTTGGATTTCACTTTTATCTATTTTTTTTCTATCGTAATTTGCATCAATATTATTTTTTTCAAACCAATAATTATGTAATTTAGGTGATAGTGAGTGTTCAATAGGATTTCCAATTACAAGATATTTTTTCATTTATAATTATCTAAATATTTTTTAATTTTCTCAATTGGAAGTCCCATTATTGTATTTTCGTTTCCATCAATACGTGAGAATAAATCTCTTCCCTCACCTTCTATTTGATAAACATTATAAGCATATAACGCCTCATCCGAAATTTTTAATAAATATTTTTTTAGTTCTTCCTCTGTCATTTTTTTCATTGTCAGTGATGCTTTATCAGTATGGTTCCATACCATAGATCCGTTTTTAGAGATACAAACTGAACTTATTAAATGATGTTTTTTACCATTAAGTTTTTTTAGAATTTCTAAAGCTTCATTTCTATCGTTAGGCTTTGATATGAGCTCTCCCTCTAAATCAATTACACTGTCAGCGCCTAGAACTAGATCATCAACATATTTGTTACTTACTTTGTTGGCTTTTAATTCAGCTAAATTTTTTGATATAATTTCAGGTGTAGCTTTTTCTTTTAATAAACTTAGTTTCACAATATCTTCATCGACATTTGATGGTTTTACCTCATTGAAAATATCATTTTCATCCAATATTTTTTTTCTAACCTTACTTTTAGAAGCTAGAATTATTTTAGGCATTTTCTTTATATATTTCGTATATTTTGATTACAGAAGCTGCTGTTTCTTCTACAGATTTTCGTGTGACATCGATAAATGGCCATTTATATTTTTTGAAAGTGTTTTTTGCCATATCTACTTCTTTTTTAATTTGTTCCAAATCTGTATATAATTTATTTTTATTTTCCTTAAGAGAATTCATCCTGTTTTTTCTAATATCTACAAGCCTTTCTGGCTCAGTATTTAATCCAATTATGCATGAGATTTTTGGGTTTTCTTTTAAAACCTCTGGTAAAGAATTTTCATTTATTAAAGGTATATTGGACGTTTTAAAACCTTTGTTAGCTAAAAAAATTGCGGTTGGAGTTTTACTTGTTCTGCTTACTCCCAACAAAATTATATCAGACTCTTTTATTTCCTTAACAAGATTGCCGTCATCATGGTTCATTGTAAATTGAATTGCTTCAATTCTTTTATAATATTCTTCATCAAGAGCATATTGCCCGCTTGGTCGGTGTGAAGCTTTTTGATTTAAAAGTTTTGAAAAACTTAATATAAGGTCACCTAATACCCCAAAGCATGGGATTTTTTTCGTATCACTATTTTTTGCAAGATACTTTGCTAGATTACTATCAACAATAGAGTATAGAATTATTGAGTTTTTTTCTTTTTCTGCACTTTCTAAAATTTTTAGAATTTGATTTTCAGTTCTAGTAAAAGAATAAGTGTGTATCTTATAATTTATATTTTTAAATTGAGCTTTAATGGCTATAAAAATACGATCAAGAGTTTCACCAGTTGCGTCTGATATAAGATAAATTTGATATAAATTATTCATGTATAATATGTGTATAAATCTGTACTATTTTTATCATATTGAACATTTTCCATATCTTAAAATTTATGGTGTAAAACAATGTTTTTATTAACAAAATTAAACATGTTGAAATTTGCAGTAAACATTTGGTGTATTTAGTTAATAAGCTTCAATTTTGCGTATATATTTATTAAAATTTAAATTCTAAATGTTAACAAACTGTTTATAAAATGTTCAATAAATTTAATCACCATTATTCACAGAATATACTAACATTACAATTAATTATATTTAATTATTAATATGTCACCAATCGAAGAAGTAATAATAAACAAAAAAAGTGATATCAACCCTATTTGGATAATGAGACAAGCTGGAAGATATTTACCAGAATTTAGAGAAATAAGAAAACAAAACCCTGATTTTATTAAATTATGTCTTAACGAAAAATTATCAAGTGAGATCACTTTACAACCACTAAAAAGATTCAATTTGGATGCAGCAATAATTTTTTCTGATATCTTAATGTTACCATATGGTCTTAATCAAATTGTTGAATTTAAAAAAAATGTAGGCCCATTACTTGGTAACTTAGACTTAAAAGAAATTTCGAATATTGAAGAAGTTAAATTTATAGAGAAACTATCTCCTGTTTATAAATTAATTAAATTAGTTAGTAATTCTCAATTTACTAAAAATAAAACTACAATAGGCTTTGTAGGAGCACCTTGGACTTTATTAGTTTATATGATTAATAAAAGATCACCAAAATTAAGTTTGAATGAAAATTTTTTTGAAGATAAGTATTTAATTGATAAAGTTCTTAAGATTTTAGATAAATTTTTAAAGATACATATTAAAAACCAGATTGATAATGGTGCTCAGATAATCCAAATTTTTGATAGTTGGGCTGGTCTGTTAAAAAAAAAAGATTTACCTAATTACATTTATGATCCTACTTTAAGTTTGGTTAATTATACCAAATCTTTAAATGTGCCTGTTATCTGTTTTCCAAGAGGTATTACAAATTACAAAGATTATTGTGAAATTATCAAACCAGATACAATTTGCATTGATTATGAAGTTGATCCGGTGAAAATTAACAAAGAAATAAAAATTCCTGTTCAAGGTGGAATGGATCCAAAGGTTTTGCTTTCTAATAAAGAAAATTTAAAAAGAGAAACAACGAAATATTTAGATATATTCAAAGATCATCCATATATATTTAACTTAGGACATGGAGTTCTTCCGGAGACAGACCCTAATATGATGGATTATTTAGTAAAAACTGTAAAGGATTATTAGTGGAAAAAAAGATAGAACACCCACTAGTTAATTTCGGAAAAACCGGAGTTTTAATTGTTAATCTTGGAACTCCCGACTCAACAAGTTGGTTTGATATAAGAAAATATCTAAAAGAATTTTTATCAGATAGAAGAGTAATCGAGGTTAACCCGATAATTTGGCAAATCATATTAAATGTTATTATATTAACCTTTCGGCCATCTAAAACAGCAAAGGCTTATAAAGAAATTTGGATGAAAGATAAAAACATTTCTCCTCTTATGTATTACACCCAAAAGCAAGCAGAAAAGCTTTCAAACTTAATATCTGAAAAAAACTTAATAGTAGATTATGCCATGAGATATGGAAATCCCAGTATTAAAAGCAAAATTACAGCTCTTCATGAAATTGGTTGTGAAAATTTAATAATTCTCCCACTTTATCCTCAATATGCTGCGGCAACCACCGCAACCGTCTGTGACGAAGTATATAGAACTCTTATGAAAATGAGATGGCAACCATCACTAAAAATAGTGCCGCATTATGAATCAGATCCATTATATATAGAAGCACTTGTAAATTCTTTGAATAAAAAAATTAAAGAAATAAATTGGAAGCCAGATTTGATATTAGCTTCTTATCATGGAATACCGCAAAAATATTTTGATAAGGGCGATCCTTATCATTGCTATTGTCACAAGACCACGAGACTAATATCAGAAAAGTTTACTTCAATTGAAATTAAGACTACATTTCAATCAAGATTTGGTCCTGAGAAATGGCTTCAACCTTATACAGATAAAACTTTAGAAAATTTACCCAAAGAGGGTAAAAAAAATGTTTTAGCTATATGTCCGGGATTTTCTTCAGACTGTGTCGAAACTTTAGAAGAAATCCAAATCCAAGGAAAAGAGAGTTTTTTAGAATCTGGTGGAGAAAACTTTGATATGGTGCCGTGTTTGAATGATAATGACGATCACATAATTTTATTAAAATCTTTAATTCAAAAAAACATCTGATTAATGAACACTTACTTACTTTTTAAATCGTTACATTTGATATCCGTCATTTCTTGGATGGCTGGATTGTTATATCTTCCAAGAATTTTTGTTTATCATTCTCAAAACAATACCCAGCCAATTATATCGGATGTATTTAAGGTTATGGAAAGAAAACTATTTTTTTATATCATGACGCCAGCAATGATATTATCTTGGCTATTTGGCTTGCTACTCATCCATGAGATAGGATTTGAAAAACTTGGACAAACTTGGATGATTTTGAAATTGATATTCGTGGTTACATTAACAATTTATCATTTTTATCTTGGTCGTATTTTAGGACAATTTAAATTAGACCTTAATACGTATTCACATAAATTTTATCGATTTATAAATGAAATACCCACATTCTTGCTTATTTTAATCATATTTGTTGTGGTTTTTAAGCCTATCTGGGGTTGAATATTTGCAAATAGTATATATATTAACTCTATTATTAAGTCCTTAATAATCTCTAATCATGAACATACAGGAATTAAAACTTAAATCATCAGAACAACTTATTACACAAGCAGAGGAGCTTGGTATTGAAAATGCCAGCACATTAAGAAAACAAGAAATTCTCTTTGCAATTCTTAAAAAGGTTGCAGAAAAAGAGGAAATTACAGGGGCTGGCGTATTACAATTGCTTCAAGATGGATTTGGTTTTTTAAGAGCAATGGAGTCAAACTATCTTCCCGGTCCTGATGATATTTATGTTAGTCCAAGCCAAATAAGAAAGTTTGGTCTAAGAACCGGAGATACTGTTGAGGGCCCTGTAAGAGCCCCTAAAGAGGGTGAAAGATATTTTGCTTTACTACAAGTAAGTAAAATAAATTTTGAGGAACCCGACAAATCTAGACACAAAATAGCTTTTGATAATTTAACACCTTTGTATCCAGATAAACAATTAGTTATGGAAGTTGAGGTCACAAAGCCAGATAAAAAGCAGGATCTAACGCCAAGATTAATAGATCTTGTTAGCCCAATTGGAAAAGGTCAAAGATCGATAATTATCTCTCCGCCAAAAGCAGGAAAGACTATGATTTTACAAAGTATTGCGAACTCGATTGCTAAGAATTATCCAGAGTGTTATTTGATCGTATTATTGATTGATGAACGTCCAGAAGAAGTGACTGACATGCAGAGAACTGTTAAAGGTGAGGTTATTAGTTCAACTTTTGATGAACCTGCACAAAGACACGTTGCAGTAGCTGAAATGGTAATAGAAAAGGCCAAAAGGCTTACTGAACATAAGAAAGATGTGGTAATACTACTAGACTCAATAACAAGATTAGGTCGAGCCTATAATGCTGTAATACCAAGCTCGGGTAAGGTTTTAACCGGCGGTGTAGATGCTAACGCACTCCAAAGACCCAAAAGATTTTTTGGTGCAGCAAGAAACATAGAAGAAGGTGGATCTTTAACCATCATATCCACTGCTTTAATAGATACTGGAAGCAGAATGGATGAAGTAATTTTTGAGGAATTTAAGGGAACCGGAAACAGTGAAACTGTATTAGATAGAAAAATTGCAGATAAAAGGATTTACCCTGCTATTGATATAACAAAATCAGGAACTAGAAGAGAAGAATTGTTATTTGATAAAAATGATCTTCAAAAAATGAATGTTTTAAGAAGAATAATAGCCCCAATGGGAACAATGGATGCAATTGAGTTTATTAGTTCTAAGCTAAAAGATACTAAAAATAATTCTGATTTCTTCAATTCGATGAACAAACCTAGCTAATTTAAAGGTAGCCAAGTTCTTTTAATTCACTATTAAGCTCAGTTTCTAAATCTTTTTGAATGTTTTTTGGTAGTGTATTTTGCCAATTATTGCTGGGTCCTTTGTTAAAGAATCTTACTTTTTCACTCTTTCCTTTAACGAAAACGTTCTCTGTAAAATTTCCATTATCTTCAATTTTTTTTAATGCTTCGAAGGAGGTTGATTTTATAACATTTTCTTTTTTGGTATCAGACACCTCGAAAGCGATGAAATTTTTAAGAAATGCAATAATCTTATCAATCTCTTGATGTATATTTTTTACTAAGTCCTCGTATTTAATTATTAACAAATTTTCATTATCGTTCGTCCAAAACCTATAATGTTCTTTCCATGATCCAATATATGTAATTACGTTTCCACCTCTTAACTCAATTTCTTTACCTGGAGAAAGAATTTTTGACGTGAGAAGAAACTTTTTGGATTCTTCGATGGATTTGCTGAAGTGATTTGATATGGAGTCAATAAGATTTCTAGGATCTCTAACAATGTAAATCGTAGCTCGTGTACATTCTTTATTGGTAAAAGGATAATTGTCAACTTTACAGTTTAAATGATGTGTTTTGAAAAATTTTATTTTAGTGTCTAAATTTATTCTTTCTTGAGATGTAATCCAATGCTTTTTAATTTCATGAATATTATTATAATCTTGAGTAAAATATTCTAAAAATCGTCTTTGTGGATATTGATCAATTTTTTTTATGCTAGGAAAATCAAATATTCCATCTTTTGTATAGATTAGAGACGAAATTATAGACCTGACCCATGTATTTCCGCTCTTCGGATATGATGCTACCCAAATAATCATAAAAGTTTATAATTATATAAAATAAAAAACCAAATTATATGACAATTTATGCATTATCTAGTGGACCAGGTATTTCTGGCGTAGCTGTTGTAAGAATTTCAGGTCCAGATTCCTCAAAAGTGTTAAAATCGCTAACTAAGCATGAATTGCCATCTCCGAGAGTGGCTACCCTTCGAAAAATAAACAATATCAACACTTCTGAGCTTATTGATGAGGGGCTAATTTTATGGTTTCCCGGCCCTCAGAGCTACACAGGAGAGGATATGGTCGAAATACATATTCATGGCGGTAAAGCTGTCGTGGAAGCGCTTTTAAATACTCTCTCAAATGTAAAAAGTTGTCGGCTAGCAGACCCTGGCGAGTTTACAAAGCTAGCTTTTCAAAATGGAAAAATAAGTTTGCTAAAAGCAGAGAGTATAGGTGATTTGATCTCTGCAGAAACCGAAATTCAAAGATTGCAAGCTGTAAAAATGATGAAAGGAAAATCTTCAGAAAAATTTAATGAGTTGAGAGAAAAATTATTGAAAATTTTGTCATTTGTTGAGGCAAAAATAGATTTTCCCGATGAGGATTTGCCAGAAGAAAATTTAAAAAAGATAAAAGAGGGTTCATCAAACGTCTTAAATGAGATTAAGAAAATTTTAAATGATCAAAAAGTTGGCGAGATAATTCGTGAAGGTTTTAAAATTGCAATTGTAGGTCCAACCAATGCAGGTAAGTCTAGTCTATTAAATAATTTGTCAAACAGAGAAGTTGCAATAGTCTCTGAAATTGCTGGCACCACAAGAGACGTTGTTGAAATACATTTAAATATAGATGGTTATCCGGTTATAATTTCAGATACAGCGGGCATAAGAGACTCTAAGGACGAAATCGAAAAAAAAGGAATAAAATTATCATTAAAAAAAGCTGAAAATGCTGATCTAAAACTAGTGGTGGTCGATGCTAAAAGTATTGATTTAAGCGGATTTTGGAATGATTTATTAAAAAAAGATGCAATTTTAGTTATTAATAAATCAGATCTGTTGCAAGAAAAATTAGATCCTGAAACTTCTAAATTTAATCACGTTTTGATTTCACTAAAGGACAATTTAAATATAGATAAATTAATTTCTAAAATAAAAAACCACTTAGAAAATAAATTTATATCAGAGGAAGATATCTTAATTACAAGAGAAAGACATAGACAACATTTGCAACAGTGTGTTGAACACTTGAAAAATTTTTTAGATAAAAATGATAAAAAAGATTTTGATAAAGGTGCCGAGGATTTAAGATTAGCCACAAGACAATTAGGTATGATTGTTGGTAAAGTTGATGTAGAGGAGATATTAGGCAGTATTTTCAACGATTTTTGCATTGGAAAATAATAGTTGTTTTATGGGGTTTTTTAGAACGTTTTTGTCTATTCTTGTTGGTAAATAACACTTTTTTAAGAAAAAAAACACAAATCTTGTAAATATTCTAATCGAATATAAATTTAGTCCATGAAAAAAGATTTGCTATTTGATGTAGTTGTTATCGGAGGTGGTCATGCTGGTTGTGAAGCAGCAGCGGCTTCAGCAAGGCTTGGTGTAAATACCGCTTTGTTTACACATAACAAAAATACAATCGGAGAAATGTCATGTAATCCAGCTATAGGTGGTTTAGGCAAGGGTCACCTAGTTAGAGAAATTGATGCTTTAGATGGTGTTATGGGAGAGGTAGCAGACAAGTCTGGAATACAATTTAGATTATTAAATAGAAGTAGAGGACCTGCAGTTAGAGGACCACGAACTCAGTCTGATAGATCACTATATCGCAAATATATGCAAGAAAAACTTGTAAACTACTGTAATTTAAGCATTTTTTCTGATCCTGTGGTAAAGTTTATTTTTGAAAATAACCAAATAAGTGGGTTTATAACACTTAAAGGTAACAAAGTGAGTTGTAACAAGTTAATCTTAACAACAGGCACTTTTTTGAATGGTTTGATACATATAGGTAATGAAAGAACTCCTGCTGGACGATTTAATGAAAAACCGAGTACAGGTTTAAGTGAACAATTAAAAAAATATAATTTCAAAATTGGAAGATTAAAAACAGGCACGCCTCCTAGATTAGATTCTAGAACAATTAATTTTGAAAATTTGGAAAAACAGTTTGCCGATGAAGATCCATATTTTTTTTCTTTCCTGACCAAAAAAAATTTAAATAAACAAGTGTCTTGTTCGATGACTTATACAAACGAAAAGGTTCATAAAATAATAGAAAAGAATTTATCTAAAAGTGCAATGTATTCCGGAAGCATACAAGGTGTTGGTCCTAGATATTGTCCGTCTATTGAGGACAAAATAGTAAAATTCGCTGATAAGACAAGACATCAAATATTTCTAGAGCCTGAGGGCCTACATGATCATACTATTTACCCTAATGGTATATCTACGTCTCTACCTGAGGTTGTGCAATATGAAATACTCAATAATATCAGTGGTTTAGAGAATGTAAAAGTAATTAGACCAGGATATGCTATAGAATATGATTATATTGACCCTAGAGAGCTCTTTTTAACACTGGAGACAAAAAAAATAAAAAATCTTTATCTTGCTGGTCAAATTAATGGGACTACAGGTTATGAGGAAGCAGCTGCTCAAGGCCTCATTGCAGGAATTAATGCTGCTCTATCCTTTAAGAATATGGAGCCTTTTATTTTAGATAGATCAGATGCTTACATTGGCGTTATGATAGATGATTTAGTTACAAAAGGTGTTGCAGAACCTTATAGAATGTTTACATCACGAGCAGAATACAGACTAAGTCTAAGGTCAGATAATGCAGACTTAAGGCTTACCCACAAAGGAATTAAAATTGGTTTAATAGCAGAATTTAGAAAGCAACTCTTTGAGGACAAATTTAATAAATTAAGCAAAATATCTCTTCAAATGTCTAATTTAAACATTTCACCCTCTAAGGCAGATAAATTTGGAATAAAAATAGCAAAAGACGGTGTCTTTAGATCAGCAGAGGAAATTCTAACCCAAAAAAGTGTTGATATGACAAAAATTAGGAATATTTGGCCTGAAATCGCTGATTATGGGAATGAAATTGATGAGCAGATTGAGATTAACTCTCATTACAGAGGATATTTAAAGAAACAAAAGGCTGATATTTTAGCTTTTAAACGAGACGAGAATTTAACAATACCAGATAATATTGATTATGACCAATTTTCAGGACTTTCTAATGAAGTAAAAGCCAAATTTAAAGAAATTAGGCCTAAAACAATGGGTCAGGCCCTAAGAATTGATGGAATAACTCCTGCAGCTGTATATATTTTGTTGTCACACGTCAAAAGAAAGTCTATTAAGCATATAGCTTAATGGATAACTTAATTTTAAATTCTTATTCCAAAATTTCCAATTTAAATGTTTCACGTGAAACTTGTAATGAGCTTGAGAGCTTAATTGCGATGATACAAGAAAAAAATCAGAAAATTAATATTATAAGTAAAAAAATGTTTGAAAAAGAGGTAATAAGAGAACGCCATATAATAGATTCAGCTCAAATTATTGATTTTGTTGATTTAAATTGCAATACAACCTCAGATTTAGGTACTGGGGGTGGAATGCCTGGACTAATAGTGGCTATAGTGATGAAAAAAATTAAAAACGACCTCAAAATAAACCTTTACGAAAAAAGCTACCACAAATGTGTTTTCCTTAGAGAAGTTTCGAAAAAATTAAATTTAAATACAGAAATAATTCAAAAAGATATTTTTTCACTTAAAAATATTGAAACAGGAACAATTATGTCCAGGGCGTTTAAGCCAATGCCTGTGATTTTAAACTTGGTTAATGAAAATTTTAAAAAATATAAAAATATTATTTTTTTTATGGGAAGTAGTGGAAGAAAAATTCTTAATGAAACACTTCAAGAGTGGGATTTAGATTATGAAGAAAAAAAAAGTTTAACAAGCAACGACTCGTTTATATTAAACATCAAAAAAATTAAAAAAAAGATTTCATGAAAATAATTTCAATTATTAATCAAAAGGGTGGGGTTGGAAAAACAACAACTGTTATCAATTTAGCGTCCGCGTTATCCCAACTTGGAAAAAAAATTTTAGTAATCGATTTAGATCCTCAAGGGAATGCTACTACAGGACTGGGATTATCCAATACCTCTCAATCTGATCAGACAATTTATGGAATTCTTAATGGCACAATGTCAATTTCAAACGTAATTAAAAAAACAGACTTTCAAAATCTTGATTTAATATCATCCAATGTAGATCTGTCTGGATTGGAGGTTGAGACGGCTGGTGATAGTGACAGAGCCTTTATCTTAAAGGCCAAATTAACCGCTTATTTAAACGATTCTAGAGGATTATATGATTATATACTTATAGACTGTCCTCCCTCTTTAAGCTTATTAACAGTAATGGCCCTAGTATCATCTAATTCATTACTTGTGCCACTCCAAACGGAATTTTTTGCCTTAGAAGGACTTACGCAACTAATGAAGACTATTGAGAGAATTAAAGCCAATCTAAATCCTGAATTGGAAATTCAGGGCATACTTTTAACTATGTATGATCGAAGAAACAAACTTTCATCGCAAGTTGAGCAAGAGGCTAGAGAGTATTTTAAAGACAAAGTTTACCAAACGGTAATACCTCGAAACGTAAGATTATCAGAGGCGCCATCTCATGGAATTCCTGTTTTGATTTATGATAAAAATTGTCCAGGTAGCAAATCCTATTATAGTTTTACTGATGAGTTTATGGCACAGGAAAATAAAATTGGGAGTGCAGCATAATGAACAAAATAAAAAAAGGGTTGGGTAGAGGATTATCTTCTTTAATTGGTGAAACTAAGGTTGAGAATAAAACTAATAATTTAGCTTTGGCCGAGATAGTTCCAAACAAATATCAACCAAGAAAAAATTTTGATGAAGAAAACTTGAAAGATTTAGTTAATTCAATAAAAGAACGCGGTGTTATTCAGCCAATTATAGTTAGAAAATCTGATACGAACATTTCTAAATATGAGATTATAGCTGGAGAAAGAAGATGGTTAGCGGCACAAAAAGCAGGACTTCATGAAATTCCTGTAGTTGTAACAGATGCTGATGATCTTAAATCTTTAGAATTTGCGATTGTTGAAAATGTTCAGAGACACGATCTAAACCCTTTAGAAGAGGCACAGGGTTATAAAAGATTAATAGATGAATTTGCATATGATCAGGATAAAGTATCTAAATTCATAGGCAAAAGTAGAAGTTATATTTCTAACTCATTAAGATTACTCAATTTACCAAAAGAAGTTCTTGATTTCGTTGAGCAAAAGAAAATCACCGCTGGTCATGCTAAGATATTAGTAGGACTAGATAATGCTACGTTTTTAGCAAATAAATTCATTGAAAAAAAATTATCTGTTAGGCAAGCTGAAAATTTGGTTAAAATATTTAGAAAAACTAAAAGAAATTCCTCTAGTAGAGTAGACTCAAATATTAGAGATTTAGAAAACTCTATATCTGAAAAAATTGGACTTAGTGTCTCTATTAAAAATAATAAAAACAATAAGGGCACAATATCATTTTATTACAAAGAGCTCGATCAATTAAACAAGATAATTGATATAATTAAGTCTGGATATTAGTATTTTCAACTTTATCTAAAATCATATTGTTCATGATTTGATTAGAAATCTGGGGATTTTTTTTAATTAAAGTCTCAGTACTGTTTAGATCTACAATAAATTTTTCTATATCATTTAATTCCCATATTTTGATTTGTTGCTTAATTGTATTTTTATCCTTCCAGAATATTGGAGGTTTAAATGAGTTAATTGCTTGATCGATATTATTATTTTTGTTTAAGTTTAATCTTAACTTTCTTAGTCTTTTCAATTTATTTAAAAAAGTTCTTAAAATCAAAATATTGTCTTCGATTGATGGAATATTTTCATTAAGAATATTTAGAGTCCTTTTTTTATTTTTGCTCAGACAATTATCTACTAACTCTCCAGCGCTGTAATTTTCACTTAAGTTTGTTAATTTTAAAATATCTTCTAATTCTAGTTTTTTATTATTTTGACTTAGGCTAATAATTTTTTGTAATTCATTTTTAAGATTAATTCTATCTCCTTGTGACCTTTCAATGATTAAATTTATGTTCTCAGAAGATAAATTTATCTTATTTTCAAACAAAATCTTCTTTGCGATAGATAAAAGAGTTTGTGGAGTATCTTCGTAAAAAGGAACAATTAGTACAATCTTTTCTTTTTCAAAATAATTCCTAAGTTTTGATTTCTTATCTAATCTTTTTGTGATCAAAATAATAACAACGTCATTTATATTTGACTCAATTATTTCCTCTATTAAACTTAATATTTTGTCAGAGACATCAGATATTAAAATTAATTTTTCAGTTTCAAAAAAGGATTTAGAATAAATATTTTCTAAAAATATTTGTTTATTTTCAATTATATCTTTTTCAGTATATTTGTAGATGTTTTCTTTTGTAAATTGAGCAAAACTAGCCTGAATAACATCCTGTTTTTGACCCTCATTCTCACCATAAAACAAAAAATAATTAATCTTATTTTTAAACTTTTCTATTTCATAGTATTTAGAGATCATTTTCTAAATTTCTTAAATATAAATTAATATCCTGTAGAATTTGGGTAATCATATTTTTTTCAAGGTTAAGTCTGTGTTGATCAAGTTCAAATTTGTTATTTTTAGAATTAAAAGACATATCTTTGGTAAAATTTTTTGTGAAGTTTTTGTTATTAGAATTATTACTTAAATTTATATCGACTTCTAAAGTTAATTTAAAACTTGTAGCATTACCCTTTTTATCTTTTGTAGCAACGACTTCTTTTTTGGTCGAATTTATGGATAAGTCAAAAATGTTATTTGTGTCACTATCTCTATATTTTTCTAAATTTCTCATTATTTCTCTGTTGATACTTTTATATCCTGACGAATTTATGGTGCTGAATTTGATATTTAATTTTTGATCCGTTTGATAGATTGGTGTGTAACCACAACTCAAAACAAACACAAAGATAAAGATATATTTCAAATTTTTCATATTTAATTGATAATAAAATTTATTAATTTTTTTTCTATATATATTGTTTTTATAATTTCTTTATTATCAAGGTATTTCTTAATTTGTTCATCTTTTTTAATATTTTCAATTAATGTTTTTTCATCAATTGATTTACTGATTGAGAAAACTTTTCTTTTTTTTCCATTAATTTGAGTAACTATATTAAATATTTCCTGTTCAAGATATTTTTTATCAATCGTTGGCCATTGCATGTCTTTTGTTGACATATTCAGTTTTTCAAGACACTCATTTGAAAAATGTGGAATTATTGGGTTAATCGCTTTTAAAATATTAACATAATTTTTATGAAAATTGCTTCCCCAATCCTCTTTATTTGTGTGTTGATTTAAAAAAGAGTGAATTTTATGAAGTGATGCAATGGTTACATTAAAACCAAATCTATCTAAGTCATCGCCTAGTTTCTTAATAATTTGGTTTGTAAATTTTTCCAATTCATTATCAAATATTGTGAATTTTGTCTTGTTATTAATAATTTTTTCGTTCAACGACCATAATTTTTGAAGAAATTTATAGGATGCACTTATACCTGTATCAGACCATTGAATGTCTTTTTCTGGCGGACTGTCAGATAAAATGAATAATCTAACAGCATCTGCTCCATACAACTTAATAATTTTTTCTGGATCAATAGTATTTTTTTTTGACTTTGACATTGACTCTGATGGACCAACTATAACTTTTTCAGTTGGGTTATTATTTAGGAAATAGTTTTTTCCATCTTTGCTGAAAACGTCATCTGGATAAATCCAATTATTATCTTTATCTTTATAAGTTTCGTGACAAACCATACCTTGGGTGAATAAACCTTCAAACGGTTCTTCCAAAGTCGTATCTTTATTATCTAAACTTATAGCTCTCATAAAAAAACGTGAGTAAAGGAGATGTAATATTGCGTGTTCAACACCACCAATATATTGATCAACAGGCATCCAGTAATCTAATTCGTTTTTATCAAACGGTTCTTTAATATTTTGTGCAGAGCAAAATCTTAAATAATACCAAGAAGAGTCTACAAAAGTATCCAAAGTATCTGTTTCACGTATACATTTTTTTCCATTAATCTCGACATTTTTCCACTTTTCCTGGCTATCAAGTGGATTGCCGTTTGTATTAAGATCTATATTTTCTGGAAGTTTAACTGGCAAGAGTTCCTCTGGAACTTTTACAACATTATCATTTTCATCGTATGCTATCGGTATAGGGCATCCCCAATACCTTTGTCTTGATATTCCCCAATCTTTTAATCTAAAATTAGTTTTTCTTTTACCTAATTTTTTCTCTTCAAGAATTTTTATTGCTTCATTTATAGATTCATCTGGAACGTTTAAGTTATTTAAAAATTTAGAGTTAATAATTACACCAGCACCAGAATAAGCCTCATTCCCAACTTTATAAGTGTCATCTTTATTAATAGGTCTAACAACCGTTTTTATTTCAAGATCATATTTTTTTGCAAAATCAAAGTCTCGCTGGTCGTGAGCTGGACAGCCAAATACTGCACCAAAACCATAATCCATTAAAACAAAGTTAGCAAAAAAAACGGGAACTTTTGAGCTCTCATCAAAAGGATTGATAGCAGTGAGCTCAGTTTTAAATCCTATTTTTGTTGCCTGAGCAATTGATTCTTCTGTTGTACCTGTTTTTGAGCATTCTTTCTTAAATTTTTGGAAATCTTTATTATCCTCATAATATTTAGAAAGAGGATGATCAACTGATAGTGCTAAAAAAGAAAATCCAAATAGGGTATCTGGTCTCGTTGTGTAGCATTTGATTGATTTGATGTTTTCTGAACCTTCTATTGTAAAATCAATTTCACACCCATATGATTTACCAATCCAATTTTTTTGCATTGTTTTAACTTTATCTGGCCAATTATTTAAAGTTTCCAAACTATTCAATAGTTCCTCAGAAAAATGAGAAATTTTGAAAAACCACTGATTTAATTTTTTTCTTTCAACTATTGCACCGGATCTCCAGCCTTTTCCATCTATTACTTGTTCATTAGCAAGCACAGTTTTATCTACCGGATCCCAATTGACATAACTTTCCTTTCTATAAACCAAACCTTTATCATAAAGATCTAAAAATATTTTTTGTTGATGTTTGAAGTATTCTGGTGAACACGTTGAAATTTCTCTATCCCAATCAATAGATAGACCCAACATTTTCAGTTGAGATTTCATAACTTTAATGTTGGTTTCTGTCCAAGTTTTAGGGTTTAAATTATTCTGTTTTGCCGCGTTTTCTGCAGGCATTCCAAAAGAGTCCCATCCCATTGGATGTAGAACATTGAAACCTTTTAAAGTTTTGTATCTAGAGAGCACATCTCCGATAGTGTAATTTCTAACATGACCCATGTGGATTTTTCCCGACGGATAAGGGAACATTTCCAAACAATAAAATTTTTTTTTATCCCTATTTATTTCAGATTTAAAAGATTTATTTTTATCCCAATATCTTTGCCACTTATCCTCGACTATCCTAAAATTATATCTTTCCACAACTTATGAATAATTTAATTGTTTTATTTAATTTTTTTATTATCTACTATCACCTTGTTTAGGCTCCCCAATGATGTATGGATTTTCTTTTTTATTTTTATCAATTATTTGTTTTTGATATTTAGTAGCCT
>CACBIY010000006.1 GCA_902539445.1 uncultured Pelagibacteraceae bacterium | reverse complement strand
AATTTGTTTTTTTAAAGATGGAAGAATTCTTGAAGTAATTGAAATGCCAGTCATGACAGAGGGTAAAAAAAATAAAAAACAAGTTAACGGTGCCCAAATTTATAACGAATTTTTAAAAAGAATTAATAAAAAAGAGGATGAAATTAGAGTTGTGATAGAACAAGTTTCTGCAATGCCAGGACAAGGCGTAACTAGTATGTTTAATTTTGGTCAGTCTTTTGGGATTTTAAAAGGGATATGTTCTGCAATGCAATTACCAATGTTTTTTGTAAGACCAGCTAAATGGAAAAAATATTTTAATTTAATTAATTCTCAAAAAGATGCTAGTAGAACAAGAGCAATTGAAATATTTCCTTATTTCTCAACACAACTCTCAAAAAAAAAAGACTCTAACAAAGCTGATGCTATTCTAATTGCGAGTTTTTACTATGAAACTCACCAAAAAGAGGATTAATTTTTGACTTTTGAAGTCAAATTCATGACACATTTAAGTGTGAGAAGACCTTATGGAAGCTGATATTTCATCCCAAGCAGTAGGACTTGCATCAAGCGCTGATTTTTCGCTCATGAACTTATTTATCAGAGCTGATATAATTGTAAAATCAGTCATTATTATTCTAATTGCATGCTCAGTTTATTCATGGGCGGTAATCTTTGAAAAATTTAAATTATTTAAAAAAATAAATCAAAGTTCAGAAGAATTCGAAACTAAGTTTTGGAATTCAAAATCTGCAGAGTCTTTTTACAACAATCTTCCGGGAAATATAAATGATCCAATGGCACTTATTTTTAAAGACGCTATGCAAAATCTTCTTAAAAGAAGATCTAAAACAGATTTGAATGCTAGAATGACTTCAATGTTAGAAACTGGGATAGAAAAACAAATGTCTAAAATTACAAAGGGATTTACTTTTTTAGCAACTGTTGGATCAACGGCACCCTTTATAGGATTATTTGGGACTGTTTGGGGTATAATGAATTCTTTTCAATCTATTGCAATTTCAAGGAATACAAGTTTAGCAATTGTAGCACCTGGAATTGCAGAAGCTCTTTTTGCTACTGCATTAGGTTTATTGGCAGCTATTCCCGCGGTAATCGCATACAATAAATTTAATAATGACTCTTTGAAATATTCCCAAAAGCTAGAAAACTTTTCTAAAAGATTTTTAACTATTATCTAGAATGGCATTCAAGTTTAATCGCTCATCAAAAGAACCAATGAGTGAAATAAATGTGACACCATTTGTAGATGTAATGTTGGTTTTACTAATTATTTTCATGGTAACTGCACCTTTATTAACCGTAGGAGTTCAGGTTGATTTACCAGAAAGTTCAGCTGACTCGCTCCCGGAAGAGCAAGAGCCTCTTACTTTAACTATAAATTCAAAAGGTGAAATTTTTATTCAAGAGTCAAAAGTTGAATATGAAAAAATCATTGCAAAAGTATTAGCGGTCTCAAAAAATCGGACTGATACAAGAATTTATGTCAGAGGGGATAAAACTATTAATTACGGTAGAGTCCTTGAAATAATGGGGTTACTTTCAGGTTCAGGATTTACAAAAGTAGCTTTAATTTCAGAACCATACAAAGAAAGGTAATTTTTTTGTGAATAGGAGTATTGTAATTTCATCTATTTTACACCTATTTGTTATTTTTTTAACGGCAATGAGTCTCCCTTTTTTAGCAAAAAAACCAATTGATCTTCCTCCAATCGTTTCAGTAGAATTAATTCAAATAACTGAAAAAACAAATATTCCATTTGCACCCAAAGCAAAAAAAATAATTGAAAAAGTAAAAGAAAAAGAAAAAAAATTAGTATCAGAGCAAGCTCCACCTAAAAAAGTTAAGAAAATCAAGCCCGATGCTGTCCCAATGCCAGAGGACAAAGTAAAGAAAGTTGAAAAAATAAAAGAGGATAAACAAAACCCTGAAAAAGTTGACAATGAAGTAAAGCAAGTTTCTGAATTTGAAAAGGAGGAATTATTTGATCCAAATAATATTGCTGCTTTGATTGATAAATCTAAAGAAAGCAAAGCGGAGACTTTAAAGAAAAATCCAGATTTAAGCCAAGACCAAAATAAAAATTTTGAGAATACTAGTCTATCATTAAGTGAGGAAGATGCATTAAAAGCACAAATTTTTGGTTGTTGGAGTATTCCACTTGGACTACCATATAATGAAAATTTACTGGTCAGAATAAAACTTGAATTAAAACCAGATGGGTCGGTAATTAAGTCAGAAATTTTAGATCATGCTAGAATGAATAAGCCAGGACAAGGATTTTATAAAGTATTAGCAGAAAGTGCTTTAAGAGCTATTAAATTGTGTCAGCCTTTAAGAGTTCCTAGTACTGGTTATGAAAGATGGAAAGAATTACAGTTAAATTTTGATGCAAGAGAAATGCTAGAAGGTTAATATAATCTATAAAAAAATGAAAAATTTTTTAATAACTTTAATTATAATTTTAATACCAATAAAATCATTTGGTTTAATTGAGGTTGATATAACAAGGGGTAATCTAAACCCATTACCTATTGCAGTTTCTCCACTGTCTATAGATGAGGAATCAAGAAAAAATTTTGAGAATATTTTAAAAAAGAAAAATATCGGTTCTGAAATATCTTCCATTGTAGAAAATAATTTAAAGGTATCAGGATTATTTAATCCATTGAATAAAGATGCTTTTTTGCAAGAACCAGATATTGCAAATTTAAAACCAAGATTTGAAGATTGGAACTTAATTAAAGCTCAGGCTTTGATCACTGGAAAAGTTAGTTATGTGGAGGAAAAACTAAGAGTAGAATTTAGATTGTGGGATGTGCTTGCAGGTAAAGAAATGATGGCGCTAGCTTTTACAACTGTTCCAAATAATTGGAGACGTGTTGGTCATATAATTACAGATAAAGTTTATGAGAGATTAACTGGTGAAAAGGGTTATTTTGATACAAGAATAATATATGTTGCAGAAGAGGGACCTAAAACTCAAAGAGTAAAAAAATTAGCTATCATGGATCAAGATGGTGCTAACAATAAATTTTTAACATTAGGAAATGAACTTGTCTTAACTCCAAGATTTAATCCAACTAGTCAAATGGTAACTTATCTTTCATATTTTAGAAATTTACCAAGAGTTTATTTGTTGGACATTGAAACAGGAACCCAAGAAGTTGTAGGAGATTTTCCTGGTATGACTTTTGCACCAAGATTTTCTCCAGATGGAAAAAAAATAATTATGAGTTTTGCTAAGGATGGTAATTCTGAAATTTACACAATGGATTTAGAAAATAGAATAGTAGAAAAAATTACTAATCATCCATCTATAGATACATCACCTTCATATTCTCCAGATGGAAAATTTATTTCTTTCAACTCTGACAGAAGTGGTTATCAACAAATTTACGTAATGAAGAGTGATGGAAGTAATGTTAAAAGAATATCTTTTGGTAAAGGAATTTATGGTACTCCAGTTTGGTCTCCAAGAGGTGATCTAATCGCATTTACAAAATTACATAAAGGAAAATTTTATATAGGAGTAATGAGAACTGATGGAAGTGGTGAAAGATTATTAACTGAAAATTTCTATCAAGAAGCTCCATCCTGGTCACCCAATGGGAGAGTTCTGATTTTTTATAGGGAGACAAAAACAGACTCTAAAGGAAAGGGTTTTTCTGCAAAATTATGGTCTATAGATTTAACGGGCTATAATGAGAGACAAGTTCCTACTCCAACTGATGGATCAGACCCATCATGGTCATCTTTATTAAGTAATTAATAATTAATTCGCTTGATTTTTAGCCTTGAAAGATCTAATTAGTTGTGAAAAACTAAGACTAAAGAAATATTGATCAAGGAGTAATAATGAAATTAAGCAAAATTCTAAAAAACGGATTTTTAATAGTAGTTGCGTGTTTAGCACTTTCTGCATGTGCTACATCAAAAAAAACTACAGGGCAAATGCAAGGTGATGTTTATACTGGAACAGATACAGTTGAGTACTTAGCCTCAGGTGTTCCTGATAGAGTATTTTTTGCGACTAACGAGTCAGTATTAACTACAGCTTCTAGAGAAACTCTTAGAAAGCAAGCTGCATGGTTAAGAAAAAATTCTAAAATTACAATTGTTTTAGAAGGACATGCTGACGAAAGAGGAACAAGAGAATATAACTTAGCATTAGGCGAGAGAAGAGCTAATGCAGCTAAAGATTATTTAATGACTTACGGAATATCTTCTGACAGAATTTCAGTTTTGAGTTATGGTAAAGAAAGACCTGTCGACTCTGGGTCAAACCCATTAGCTTGGTCAAAAAATAGAAGATCTGTAACAGTTAAAGCAAATTAAATACTTAATTAATATTAAGACCTCTTAAATTATAATGATTTAAGAGGTCTTTTTTTTGCCATTATTTTAGACATAACCTAATCGAATGAGATACTTGAAAGAATTATTAAAATTCAAAATTTTTTTTTTATTTAATTTTTTAATTTTTTATTCATCTCTCGCTGATAATCATAATATTTACGATACACTCGAGATAATCAAAAAAGATTTGAAAACTCTTGAAAAAGCTGTTTATTCAAATTCAAGTGAATTCAATAACACGAATTCAGCTTTATCAAGCGTTGATAATAACTCTGAGGATGTACTTACAAGACATTTGTTGAAATTATCTGAAATTGAAAATCAGTTTCAGGAACTCACTAATAAATTTGAAGAAATAAATTTTAAGCTAGATAAGTTATCGAATAGACTTTCTAAAGTTCAATCAGATAATCAACTTAGATTTCAAGATTTAGAAACCGCTTTATCAAATGGTGAAACTATAAATTTAACCTCAAAAAAAAGTTCAGAAACAGATACAGAAATTTTACCAGGCTCATCTCAACCACAAGATTTAGGTTCAATATCTTATAAAGATAATTCTACAAGCGATACAACTCAAAAAATACAATCAGTTGAAACGACTGCAACAATCGTTACTGAGACATTTCAAGCAGAAGAAAAAATTTTACCAGATGTTTCAGCGCCTGAGCAATATGAATTTGCGACGAGTTTCTTAAAAGTTGGAGATTACCCTACTGCTGAAAGAGCATTTAGAGAATTTGTAATTTCTAATCCTGATCATAAATTGGCAGGTAACGCACAATATTGGTATGCTGAAACATTTAGAATAAGACAATTATATACTGATGCTGCCTCAGCTTATTTAGAAGGTTATCAAAAATACCCAAAAGGAGAAAAAGCTCCTATTAATTTATTAAAGCTAGGTGTATCAATGATACAGATTGGAGAAAAAGATCAAGGCTGTAAAATGATAAGTGGTGTTGAAAAACAATATCCAGACGCAAATCAGTCTGTTATTCAAAAAGCAAAGTATGAGTCTCAAAAATTTGAGTGTAAAAAAAAAAATTCCTAAAATCTATAAATCAAAAATTTTAAATCATAAAGTAAATAAAATTTTTAAAAAATTTGAAAAGTCATTCAAAATAGACACTAATTTTATAGTTGCAGTTTCTGGAGGGGCAGATAGTTTAGCTTTAGCTTTTTTAACAAAAGTATATGCTTTAAAAAAAAACTTAAATCCAAGGTATTTTATTGTAGATCATAAGCTTCGAAAAGAGTCTACTTATGAGGCTTATAAAGTAAAAAAAATTCTTAAATCTTTAAAAATCAATTCTCAAGTTCTTACTTGGAAGGGAAAAAAACCTGTGAGTAATATTCAATCCTTAGCCAGGAGTAAAAGATATGAGCTTTTATTCTTAAAATGTAAAAAACTTAAAATTAGCAACTTAGTTTTAGGTCATCATATAGATGATGTAATTGAAAACTTTTTTTTAAGAATGGCTAGGGGGAGTGGTTTAAAAGGACTTGTATCACTTGGGACAAATACTCAAATTGAAAATATCAATTTAATTAGACCTTTGATTAAATTTGACAAAAGAAATTTAATATTTTTATCAAAATTTATATTTAATTTTTATGTAGATGATCCAACTAATGATGATATCAAATTTAATAGAATTAAAGTAAGAAACTTAATTAGGAGATTTGAAAATTTCGGTCTTGATAAGAAAAAATTTCAATTAACAATAGAAAATTTAAAAAAGTCGGACCAATCGATAAAGTTTTATGTTGAAAAGAATAAGAAAGAAAACTCGATTTTTAACTACAGAAAAAATGAACTTATATTAAAAGATAATTTTTTTGACAATTCATATGAAGTCATTTTTAGATCCCTATCCGATTTAATTCATTTAGTGGGAAAAAAGCCGAATTTTGTGAGAGGTAAAAAAATAGAGAATATTTTGAATAAAATCAAAGAGCAGAAACTAAGAAAAGAAACATTGGGAGGATGCGTCATTAAGATGGTAAATCACACTGTGATTTTAACAAAAGAGGTGTAAAAATACACTTGTTAAATTTATAATAATTCTTATCTTATAGCCATGAATCTTAAAAACTTAGCAATGTGGGCAATAATCGTTTTTTTAACGATTGGTCTCTACAATATGTTTAAAAATCCTCAAGCAAACATAAGAAGTTCTAGTGAAGTAATTTTCTCAGAATTTTTGGAGTCTGTAGAACAAGGCGAGGTATTAAAAGTTGAGATTCAAGGTAACAACATAAATGGTGTATATGCAAATGGGAAAAGTTTTAAAACTTATTCACCAAATGATCCGAATTTAATAGAAAAACTTTCAGAGAAGGGTGTGAGTATATCTGCAGCACCTATAGAGGAAAAGATGCCTTCATTATTTGGTGTCCTACTCTCATGGTTTCCAATGTTATTATTAATAGCAGTTTGGATTTTCTTTATGAGACAAATGCAAGGTGGAAAAGGTGGAGCGATGGGCTTTGGAAGATCTAAAGCAAAAATGATGAATGAAATGAAAGGCAAGGTGACTTTTAACGATGTTGCTGGAGTAGAAGAAGCTAAAGAGGAAGTAGAAGAAATTGTTGAGTTTTTAAAAGATCCAAAAAAATTTAGTAGATTGGGTGGAAAAATACCTAGAGGTGCACTTCTTGTTGGTCCTCCAGGAACAGGAAAAACTTTATTAGCTAGAGCAATTGCTGGTGAAGCAGGTGTTCCTTTCTTTACAATCTCTGGATCAGATTTCGTAGAAATGTTCGTTGGTGTGGGAGCATCAAGAGTGAGAGACATGTTCGAGCAAGGAAAAAAAAATTCGCCTTGTATAATATTTATTGATGAAATTGATGCCGTTGGAAGAAGTCGAGGCGCAGGTCTAGGTGGAGGTAACGATGAAAGGGAACAAACCCTTAATCAGCTTCTTGTTGAGATGGATGGTTTTGACACTAACGAAGGTGTCATTATAATTGCAGCAACAAACAGGCCGGATGTTCTTGATCCTGCATTATTAAGACCAGGTAGATTTGATAGACAAGTTGTAGTTTCTAACCCAGATATAATTGGAAGAGAAAAAATCCTTAAAGTGCACGTTAAAAAAATCAAGATGGCTCCTGATGTAAATTTGAGAACTATAGCTAGAGGAACTCCTGGATTTTCGGGTGCTGATCTAGCTAATTTAGTAAATGAGTCTGCATTGTTAGCGGCTAGAAAAAATAAAAGGATTGTTACTTTAAATGAATTTGAAGAAGCGAAGGATAAAGTAATGATGGGAGCTGAAAGACGATCAATGGTTATGACTGAAGATGAGAAGAAATTGACAGCATATCATGAAGGTGGACATGCTTTAGTTTCTTTTAATATGCCTAGTTACGACCCAATACATAAAGCAACGATTATACCAAGAGGTCGAGCTTTAGGAATGGTAATGAATTTACCTGAGAGAGACAAACATGGTCATTCAATAAAATATTTGAAAGCAAGATTAGCAGTATGTTTTGGTGGAAGAGTAGCGGAGGAAGTAATTTTTGGAAAAGATAATATTTCAACTGGTGCAGGTGGAGGGAGTGGTTCAGATATAAATCAAGCAACTCAACTTGCGAGAGCCATGGTTACAAAATACGGTATGAGTGAGGAAATGGGTCCAGTTGAGTATGGTGAAAATCAAGAAGAAGTTTTCTTAGGAAGATCTGTAACTCAAACTCAATCAGTTTCTGAGGAAGTGGCTCAAAAAATAGATAAAGAAATCAGAAAATTAGTTGATGAGGGCTATAACAAAGCCAAAGAAATATTAACCGAAAAAATTGATGATTTACATAAAATTGCCAAAGCTCTAATGACATATGAAACATTAACAGGTGAAGAAATCGAAAATATAATTACTAAAAACATATACCCTGCTGATAAACAAGATCTAAAAGTTGACGATGATAAGAGCTCTGCATTAGGTGCAATGGGACTTAAACCTAAAATTGTTCATTAATTTTAATGTCTAGACATTACACAAGAGTGTGTAATCTCTACTATGGAAATAGCTCTAAAAAATTAGTTAATAGAAATAAAACTATACCACTTAACGGTATCAAAGAAATTTCATTTGATCAAATAGAGATAATTACAAGAAATTCAAAAAAAAAGATATTTGTTAATCAGATAAAATATTTGCCTAAATTAACTAGGAGAAAAATTAATTCCGATTTAAAAAAAATTAAATCAAAAAAAAAAAATTTTTCAAATTTAAATTTTACAAAGATACCCAATATAATGGGTGTATTAAATTTAACACCTGATAGCTTTTCAGATGGTGGAAAATTTAATTCAAAAAAAAAAGGAATTAATCATGCGATTAGTTTATTCAACTGCGGTGCAAATTTGATTGATATTGGTGGTGAGTCGACACGACCAGGATCAAAAGTAATTAGAGAAAATTTAGAATGGCAAAGAATTGAAAAAATTTTAAAGTCATTAATTAAGAAAAAAATACCAATTTCTTTAGACACTAGGAAGTCTAAAATTATGAGTAAAGGAATAAATTTAGGAGTAAAATTGATTAATGATATATCAGGATTAGAATTTGACAATCAAACTTTAAATATATTAAAGAAATATAAAGTACCATTTGTAATTCAGCATTCACAAGGAACTCCTGAAAATATGCAAAAAAATCCTAGATATAAAAATGAGTTACTAGACATATACGATTTTTTTGAAAAAAAAATAAAACTTCTAAGATTGAAGGGTATTAAGCATAATAAAATTATTCTAGATCCTGGTATAGGTTTTGGAAAAAATTTGAAACATAATATGAGTTTGATACGCAATATTTCTATTTTCCATTCTCTTGGTTTTCCTATACTTGTAGGCAATTCAAGAAAAAGATTCATTAAGGAGATATCTGGAAAAAATGATAGTAAATTGAGAAATGGGGGAACAATAGCATCATCAATATATCTTATGATGCAAGGTGTTCAAATTTTAAGAATTCATGATGTTAATGAAACAATACAAGGCTTAAAGATCTTTAAGAATATAATAAATAATTAATGACAAAAAAATATTTTGGTACTGATGGTATTAGGGGTGCTATTAACAGTGAAAATATTAATGGAGACATGTTTTTTAAATTTGGCTTAGCTAGTGGAACATATTTTAAATCTCAAAAAAAAAGAAAACAAACCGCAATAATTGCAAAAGATACTAGATTATCTGGATACACTTTAGAACCAGCACTTGTATCAGGATTAGCATCAGCGGGTATGCATGTATTTACCTTAGGACCCTTACCCACAAATGGTTTAGCGATGCTCACAAAAGCTATGAGGGCAAATATGGGAATTATGATTACAGCTTCTCATAATCCTCATAATGATAATGGATTAAAACTATTTGGTCCTGATGGTATGAAACTATCAGATAAAATAGAAAAAAAAATTGAAAGTTTAATAGATAAAAAAATCGTCAAAAATCTCTCTAAGCCAGAAAAATTAGGTAGAGTAAAAAGATTAGAGACAGGTACAAATGATTACATCAAGATATTAAAAAAAAATTTTACTAAAGAATTCAATTTAAGAGGACTTAGAATTGTAATTGATTGTGCAAATGGCGCTGGGTACAAAGCTGGACCAGAATTATTAAAATCCTTAGGGGCTAAGGTGATTGCCATAGGAGTTAATCCTAATGGATTAAATATTAACAAAAATTGTGGTTCTACATTTCCTGAAAAAATAAAATCTGCAGTTAAAAAGTATAAGGCTCATATAGGTATTTCACTAGATGGTGATGCAGACAGGGTAATTATGTGTGACGAAAAAAGTAATATTATAGATGGTGACCAAATTATTGCTGCATTAGCAACAAGGTGGAAAAACAAAAAAATGTTAAAAGGTGGGGTTGTAGGAACATTAATGTCCAATTATGGTCTTGAAAAGTATTTCAAGAAAAAGAGAATAAAATTTATACGTGCTAATGTTGGTGATAGATATGTAAAAGAGGTAATGCAAAAAAATAAGTTTAATTTAGGTGGAGAACAATCAGGACATATTATTCTAGGTAAATTTGCAACTACAGGAGATGGTTTACTTGTAGCCTTGGAGTCTTTATTTGCTCTTAGAAAAGGAAAAAGAGCTAGTGAATTTTTTGAAAATTTTAAAAAAACACCACAATTGCTAAAAAATATTGAAGTAAAAGATAAAAATATAATCAACAAACCTGAAATTAAAAAATCTATTAGGCTAGCTTCAAAATTAATAAAAGGGAGTGGCAGAATCCTTGTAAGAAAATCTGGAACAGAGGCTAAAATAAGAATTATGGGAGAAAGTGAAAATAAAAAACTTCTTATAAAATGTTTAAATATTATTTTGAAAAAAATTAGATAATTTGAAAATAAAATCAAAAATTTTAATCATAGCAGGATCTGACTCATCAGGAGGTGCAGGTATTCAAGCAGATATTAAAACTGCTACTAGTCTAGGTGTATATTCAATGACGGCAGTAACTGCAGTCACAGTTCAAAATACAAAAGGTGTGAAATCAGTAATACCTGTTCCACCAGATGAAATTTATAATCAAATAATTCATACAATTAAAGATATAAGGCCCAATGCTGTTAAAATTGGGATGCTTCATTCTAAAAGAGTAATAGATAAGGTATTAAGATCGTTGAATGAAATAAAAGTTAAAAAGATTGTTTTGGACCCAGTAATGATCGCTAAAGGTGGTTCAAAGCTCATCACAGACTCCGCTGTACAATTAATGAAAAAAAAATTATTAAATAAAGTATCTTTAATTACACCTAATGTTCCTGAAGCTGAAATCTTAACAGGTTTTAAAATAAAAAATCAAAATGATATGATTCTTGCTGCAAATGAATTCATAAAAATGGGTACACCAAATGTATTAGTGAAAGGAGGTCATTTAAAATCAAAAAAGGTACACGATATATTTGTTAACAAAAAAGAGATTAAAGTATTTTCAAATAGAAGATTTAACACTAAAAATACTCATGGCACCGGTTGTACACTATCAACTGCGATCACTTCTTTTTTTTCATGTGGAAAAACTCTAAAGAGATCTTGTGAGCTAGGAGTTAAATATGTAAATTCAGCTATATTAACAAACCCTAAAATTGGTACAGGTCATGGTCCGATAAATCATTTAAATTCTATTGAGTTAAAAAAAATATATAAATAATGAAAAATGTTGCAGTAGTTGGTTCGCAGTGGGGAGATGAAGGAAAAGGAAAAATTGTGGATTGGCTATCAGAACAAGCTGATGTTGTAATTAGATTTCAAGGTGGTCATAATGCTGGACATACCTTAGTTATAGATGGAGTAACTTACAAACTTCGATTGCTTCCTTCAGGAATAGTCAGAAAAAATAAAGTTTCAATTATTGGAAATGGTGTTGTTGTCGACCCTTGGGCATTATTGGATGAAATTAAAGAAATTGGAGAAAAGGGTGTAGATGTAAATTCAGAAAATTTCATGATTTCTGAGGCTGCAAATCTAATTTTACCATTTCACCGAGAAATGGATGAAATAAGAGAAGATGCAGCAGGTAAAAGCAAAATTGGAACGACAAGAAGAGGTATTGGACCTGCTTATGAGGATAAAGTTGGAAGACGTTCAATTCGAGTAATGGATCTAAGATCAGAAAAAAATTTGAACCAACGATTAGAAACAGTTTTACTACATCATAACGCTATTAGAAAAGGTTTAGGTAAAAAGATATTTGAGAAAAATCAGCTTAAAGATGATCTTTTAAAAATCGCTCCTGAAATTCTTAAATTTTCAGCACCTGTATGGCTTAAGATTGATCAATTTAAGAAACAAAGGAAAAAAATATTATTTGAGGGTGCACAAGGAATTCTATTAGACGTTGACCATGGAACATATCCTTTTGTAACTTCCTCCAATACTGTGGCCTCAAGTGCTGCAACAGGAACTGGATGTGGACCTAACTCAATTAATTATGTATTAGGAATAACCAAAGCATATACGACAAGAGTAGGTGAGGGACCTTTTCCAACAGAGTTGGTAGATAAAATAGGTGAGTTATTAGGCACAAGAGGTAAAGAATTTGGAACCGTTACAAGTCGAAAAAGAAGATGCGGATGGTTTGATGGTGTTTTGGTGAGACAGACAATAAAAATTTCTGGAATTGATGGCATTGCCCTTACAAAACTCGATGTTTTGGATGAACTAGATGAAATTAAGATGTGTGTAGAATATGATCTTAATGGAAAAAAAATAGACTATCTTCCAGCAGCAGTTGAAGATCAACTTAAAATTAAACCTATATATAAGACATTTGATGGATGGAAAACCTCAACCAATGGTGTCAAAAATATTGACGAACTACCAGAAAATGCAAAAAAATATATATTTGCAATTGAAGACTTCATTGGAGCAAAAATATCAAGTATATCAACTAGTCCTGAACGGGATGACACAATCTTAGTTGAAAATCCTTTTGAGATTTAATTTACAGGTAAAAGATTTTTAGATTTAGCAAGCAAAAGCATGTGCTTTTGTAATTTCTCAAATGCTTTATTTTCAATCTGTCTTACTCTTTCACGACTAATCTTATATTTTTTACTTAAATCTTCTAAAGTAGTCGGATCATCATTCAATCTTCTTGAATATAAGATTTCCTTTTCTCTATCATTCAAAACTTTAATTGAGTCTTTTAATAAATCTTTTCTCTGTTTCATTTCTTCTTGATGAGCAAACTTAAGATCGTGGTCTAATTCTTTATCTACTAACCAATCTTGCCATTCATCACCATCCTCACCAACTTGAGCATTGAGAGAAAATTCTTTTCCAGATAGTCTACGATTCATTGAGACAACTTCTTCTTTACTCACATCTAATTTTTCAGCGATTTCGTTTACATGCTCATTTCTTAAATCACCTTCAGCCTGCGGTGCAATTTGATTTTTTAACTTTTTTAAATTAAAAAATAATTTTTTTTGTGCAGTTGTTGTACCAATTTTTACTAAGCTCCAAGATTTTAAGATATATTCTTGAATAGAAGCTTTTATCCACCACATCGCATAAGTTGCTAATCTAAAACCTTTTTCTGGTTCAAATTTTTTGACAGCTTGCATAAGTCCAATATTACCCTCAGAAATCATTTCGTTAATTGGTAGTCCATAACCTTTATAGCCCATTGCAATTTTCGCAACTAATCTCAAGTGACTTGTCACAAGTTTTTCAGCTGATTTAATATTTCCAGTCGTCTTCCAATTTTTAGCGAGCATGTACTCCTCTTCTGCATCAAGCATTGGAAATTTTTTTATTTGCTCGAGATATGCAGACAGACCACCTTCATTACTCAGGATAGGTAAATTGCTATTCATAGTTGTGCTCATAAACAGTTTATCTAATTAATATTAAAAATTTTTCAATGTTTTATTTACCCACATTTCTGAGTGTTTTTAGTATTATTTCAAGTTCATTTGGTAAAATTGAGTTAAAAATCATCTGCTTATTTTTTTTTGGATGCATAAAGCCCAAGGTTTTGGCATGTAAAAATTGCCTGTTTAATTTAATTAAAATTTTTTCTAATGATGGCTCTATATCTTTAAACTTTTTAAATCTTTTTTTATATTTATCATCACCAACTATACTATTTCCCAAATAATTCATATGAACTCTTATTTGGTGAGTTCGACCTGTTTCTAATTTACACTCTAACAAACTAAAAGTTGGTATATTTTTATTTTCAAAAACTTCTAAAGTTTTATAATTTGTAATTGCTTTTTTTCCTTTGCTGTTACTAACCTCCATCATTTGTCTATTTTTTGAGCTTCTTGTAATAAATGTTTCTATTTTACCTTTAGATGGTCTAACTTTGCCCCAGATAAGTAATTGGTAAACTCTTTGGATTGTGTGTTTATTAAATTGATTAGAGAGGTGCTCATGAGTTTGATTATTTTTTGCAACTACAATCAATCCAGATGTATTTTTATCAATTCTATGTACTATTCCAGGTCTTAGTTCACCCCCAATATTAGAGAAAGAATTTTTACTATAATTCATAAGTGCATTTACGATTGTATTATCAAAATTACCTGCACCAGGATGTATTACTATTCCAGAGGGTTTGTTTAAAACAATTAAATCTTTATCCTCAAATACTATATCTAAATTAAACTTGTAAGGTTTTAAGGAAGCTTTTTTTGGTTCGGGTATGACTAATTTTATTTCATCATTAAAAAAAATTTTTTTTGATGGATCAGTTATAACCTTGTTATTTATTCTTAACTTATTATCTAAAATAAGATTTTTTATTCTTGTTCGACTGATAATATCCTCTCTCTTTTTAATGAAAATATCAACACGGAGTTCATTTTCGGTCTTATCAACTGTCAAATTTATTTTTTTTTCCATAAAATGATATATTAATATGATATGCGCTTGTAGCTCAACTGGATAGAGCGCCTGACTTCGGATCAGGAGGTTCTGGGTTCGACTCCTAGCAGGCGCACCAATTATTCACCCATATTTATTAAAGTTCCTTTTATTCTCGCTCTTAAAAAAGATAGATAAAACAGTCCTATTCCAAAAATTAAATAAACTAAATTTAATAAATAAGCTTGTTTTATATTCTCGTAATCTACAAAACCATTTATTAAAATATTTCTAGTTTCATCAAAAATGTAAACTAATGGTAAGCCTTTTGCAATTATTTGGAAAAATTCAGGAAGGATTTCTATTGGATAGTAGATACAGCCTAATGGGGCAAGTAAAAATAATGATGACCAAGCTATATTTTCAAAGGATGGTCCGTATCTCATTAAACCTGAGCTCACAAATAAACCTAGTGTAATCCCAAATATGTATAAACTTAAAAATAATATAAAGAGTGGAAAACCTAATTTTAAAATTGAAACTCCAAACAATGGAGAAGTTAAAATAATTGCGGGCACTAGACCGATTAATGTCCTTATCAAAGCAGTAAAAATTAAAGATATAATTATTTCTTTAAGTTTCAATGGAGCAATAAATAAATTCGTAAAATTTCTACTCCAGATTTCCTCTAAAAAAAGCATATTAAAACTTATGCTAGATCTAAAAAGAATGTCGTAAAGAATTGCGCATGTAAGAATTATTCCAAGTGTATTATTGTAATAATCACTATAAATTGAAAAAAATTTAGAAATAAATCCCCAAAGAATAATTTGTATTGTTGGCCAATAAATTAAATCCAAAACTCTTGGTAAAGAACTTTTGATGAGATAAAAATGTCTCAAAAAAAGTCCATACATTTTATTTAGATTCATATTAAATCTCTTGTAAGTTTTAAAAAAACTTCCTCCATGTTTCTCCTTCCATGTTTTTTAATTAATTCCCCAGGAGTTCCTTGATCAATAATAGATCCTTTATTCATCATTAGAACAGAAGAACATAATCTCTCAACTTCTGTCATGTTATGTGAAGCAAGCAGAATAGAGGTTTTTTTTTCTTTTTGGTATTCCTCTAAAAAACTTCTAACAAAATCTCCTGTTTCAGGATCTAGAGATGCAGTTGGTTCATCAAGAAGAAGAACTGATGGATCATTAATTATAGATTTAGCTAGACTGACTCTATTTTTTTGACCAGAGGAAAGTTCTCCTGTTATTTTATTAATAAATTCATTAAGTCTTAATTTTTCACAAAGATAATCAATTTTAATTCCAAGTTTTTTTACATCATAAAGTCTTCCATAAACTTCAAGATTTTGCTTTACAGTTAATTTTTTTGGTAACTCAATATATGGTGAAATAAAATTTAATCTGTTTAATAATTCAACTCTTTGTTTTTCAATTTCAATACCATTTATAAGAACTTTCCCTTTAGTAGGCTTTAGTAAACCAAGAATCATACCTATTGTTGTAGTTTTACCACATCCGTTAGGTCCAAGAATTCCAATGATTTCATTTTCATTTACTTTAAAAGAAATATTTCGAACAGCTTCTTTTGAGTCATAAGTTTTTGATAAATCAATTATTTCAAGAGGAATGTTCATTAAAATTTTGAAGCTCTTAATAATCTATCGTTAATAGTTTTGCCGATTCCTATATTTGGGATTTTGTCTACAGCTATAGATTTATAATTATCTTTTTTTATCTTTCTTAAAATAGTGTATAGATTTTTTGCGGCTTCTTTTAAATCGCCCTTTTTTGATAAAAAATAATAGTTCGTTTTGTTAATCCTATTTTTCTTAATTAGTAAAAAAGCCTCATCTTTTTTAATTTTTTTAATATTAAGTCTGATTGGGATTCCAGGTGAATAATGAATCCTTAATTGTCCAGGTGCTGAGATCTTAGAAGGATTTGTATTTATTGAAATTTTTTTCTTTAATATTTTTTGGATAGTTTCAATTTCTAAACCACCTAATCTTAAAATTTTTGGTTTTTTTCTGAGATCAATAATTGTAGACTCAATCCCAACCGAAGATCTTCCACCCTCAAGTATATACTTAATTTTTTTTCCAAAATCGTCTTTTACATCTGATGAAGTTACCGCGCTAACTCTTGAGGAAATATTTGCACTAGGTGCTGCAATAGGAAATTTCAAATGTTTCAACAAAATTCTTGCTACTGGATGTTTTGGAAATCTCACAGCAAGAGTATTTTTTTTATTAGTTGCAACTTTTGAAATTTTCGATTTTTTTTTTTGATTTAAGATAAATGTTATTGGCCCTGGACAAAATCTTTTATATAACTTTAAAAAATCACCATTTATATCACAATCATCTTTTAATTTTTTTAAATCATAATAATGAATAATCAGAGGGTTATTCATTGGTCTTTTTTTTAATCTAAATATTTTTTTACACGCTGTATCAGAATATGCATTCCCAGCTATTCCATAAACAGTTTCGGTTGGTATAGCAACACACTCTCTTTTATTTAAGAGATTCCTCGCTTTTTTAATATTTGCAAGATTAATTTTCATGTATTATTTGAGAGTATTATATGAAAGATAAAAATTTACCAAATGATTATAATTCATTATCTCTTGAAGAATTAACCACTGAGGCAAATAAGATGATTGAGGAATTGGAAAATCAAAAGGATTTAGGAAACTCTTTAGATAAGTATCAAGATTTAATTAAACTTAATAATATAATTGAGAAAAAATTTCAAAAGAATATCAAAGAAATAAATGAGAAAACAAAAGAAAAAATATCCAAGCTTAATCAAAAAAACAATGCAAAGAAAATTAAATAAAATTGCAAAAGATACAAATTTGTTTTTAAGAAGATTTATTGCCAAACAAAAAAAATCAAATTTAATAGTTGCAATGAAATACGGTCTTTTTTCTGGAGGAAAAAAAATAAGATCCAAAATTTTAATTGATGTTGGTTTTCTATTTAAGTTAGATTATAAAACTCTTATTGTTATTGGTGCTGCAGTTGAATGTATTCATGCTTATTCATTAATACATGACGATTTACCATGTATGGATGATGACTCTATAAGAAGAGGCAAACCATCAGCGCATGTTAAATTTGGAGAGGCTACTGCAGTTTTAGCTGGAAATTCACTTTTAACAATGGCTTTTGAAATTTTAAGTCATAAAGACTTAAGAATAAGTGAAAAAATTAAGATTGATTTAATTAATAAAATTTCTGAAAGTTCAGGCCATCTTGGAATAGCAGGAGGTCAATATTTAGATTTAAATTATGAACGAAAGAAAATTTCTCAAAAAAAGATTGAAGAGATGGAAATTAAAAAAACTGGAAAACTTTTTAGTTTTTGTTGTGTAGCACCATTAATAATTAAGAAAAAAAATAAAAGTGATATTAAGAAATTTGAAAATATTGGTGCTGATATAGGTTTGTTATTTCAGGTCGCTGATGATTTGATTGATTATAAAGGAAGTTTGCTTGTTGCAGGAAAAAAAACTGGTAAAGATAAAAAAAAAGGAAAAGCAACTCTAATTAGTTTACTAGGATACAAAAATACTATTAAATATGCTAATAATTTAATCTTAAGCATAAAAAGTAAATTAAAAAAATATGGATCTAAATCAAGAAATTTGTCAGAAACATTAAATTATATTTTGAATAGAAATAAATGAAAAAAAAATACGAACTGTTAGATGAAATTAATTTTCCATCAGATTTAAAAAAATTACCTGAGTCAAAATTACAAAAAGTTGCTGATGAATTAAGAGAGGAAATGATCGATGCTGTCTCGGTGACTGGTGGTCATCTTGGGGCAAGTCTTGGAGTTGTAGAATTAACTGTTGCTTTACATTATATTTTTAATACACCCAATGATAAATTAATCTGGGATGTGGGTCATCAGTGCTATCCACATAAAATTTTAACTGGCAGAAAAGATAGAATAAGAACTCTTAGACAGGGAAATGGTCTTTCTGGTTTTACAAAAAGATCAGAGAGTGAATATGATCCCTTTGGTGCTGCACACAGCTCAACATCAATTTCATCCGCTTTAGGTATAGCGGAAGCAAACAAACTGTCTAATAAATCAGACAATGTAATTGCAGTAATTGGTGACGGGGCAATCAGTGCAGGAATGGCTTATGAAGCTATGAATAATGCTGGAGCTTCAAAAACTAAGATGATCGTTATTTTAAATGATAACGACATGTCAATTGCTAGACCAGTTGGAGCAATGAGCACTTATTTAGCAAAAATTTTTTCAGGAAAGATTTATTTTAGTCTAAGAGAGACTATAAAATTAATTATGTCAGCTTTTTCAAAAAGATTTAGTGCTAAGGCTGGTAAAGCAGAAGATTTACTAAGATCAGCTGTGACAGGGGGAACTTTGTTCAGTTCACTTGGATTTTATTATATTGGTCCAATAGATGGTCATGATTTAAATTCATTAATTCCAATTTTAAAAAATGCAAGAGACTCTAAGCATGAAGGACCAATTTTAATTCATATTAAATCAAAAAAAGGAAAAGGTTATACTTTTGCAGAGGAAGCAAAGGACAATTACCATGGAGTATCAAAATTTAATGTTAAAACTGGTGAACAATTTAAGAGTACAAGTAAATTACCATCATATACAAAGGTTTTCGCAAACACCTTAATTCAACATGCTAAAAAGGACAGTAAAATTGTAGCTATTACAGCTGCAATGCCTGATGGCACTGGTCTTGATATTTTTCGTAAAGAATTTCCAGATAGGACTTTTGATGTTGGGATTGCTGAGCAACATGCAGTCACATTTGCTGCAGGTTTAGCTACCGAAAACTTTAAACCCTATGCAGCTATTTATTCCACTTTTCTTCAAAGAGCTTATGATCAAGTAGTTCATGACGTAGCAATTCAAAGTTTACCAGTTAGATTCGCGATTGATAGAGCGGGACTTGTTGGGGCTGATGGACCAACACATGCTGGAAGTTTTGATACAACATATTTAACTACTTTACCCAATTTTATTGTTATGGCAGCAAGTGATGAAGCTGAGCTTGTAAGAATGATAAATACCTCAACCGAGATTAATGATAGACCTTGTGCATTTAGGTATCCAAGAGGAACAGGATTAGGATCAGTTTTACCTTCAATAAATGAGAAAATTGAGATAGGGAAATCAAAAATTATCAAAGAGGGAAAAAAATTAGCTATCCTTAATTTTGGAGCAAGATTGAACGAAACTTTAAAGGCTGCAGAAAATTTATTAAAAAAAGGTGTGCCAATAACAGTTGTTGATGCAAGATTTGCAAAACCTTTAGACGAAAATCTTATTTGGCAATTAGCTACAACTCATGAAGCGATCATGACTATAGAGGAGGGTTCAATCGGTGGTTTTGGATCTCATGTGGTAAATTTTTTGACAAAAAAAGGTTTAATGGACTCTAATTTAAAATTTAGATCATTAACGTTACCAGATATTTTTATTGATCAGGATACTCCAGATAAAATGTATAAAGTGGCAAATCTTGACTCAGTTTCAATTGAGGAAAAAGTTTTAGATTTACTAAATTCCAATATAGTTTTGAAAAAACAAAATTAAGTACACTGAGCTTTGTGTAGAAGATAATGATCTAATAAAACACAAGATAACATTGCTTCACCCACAGGTACAGCTCTTATACCCACACATGGATCATGTCTACCTTTTACTGATATACTTGTATTCTTTCCAAATTTATTGATTGTTTTTCTACTTTTTAAAATTGAAGAAGTTGGCTTTACAGCAAAAGAGACGATTATCTCTTGACCTGAAGAAATGCCTCCCAGAATCCCTCCAGCATTATTAGATTTAAATTTTGTTTTTTTTCTATTTTGAGAAATTTCATCTGAATTTTCCTCACCTGACAATTGTGCTGAGTTCATACCTGAGCCAATATTAACTCCTTTTACAGCATTTATACTCATCATAGCTGATGCTATGTCAGAGTCTAATTTTGAGTAAATAGGTGCTCCTAATCCAGCAGGAATACCGTCCGCTCTTACTTCGATTATCGCTCCACATGACGATCCAGCTTTTCTAATACTTAATAAGTATTTTTCCCAAATTTTTAACATTGATTTATCTGGACAAAAAAATGGATTTTTAGAAATTATTTTATCATCCCATTTATTAGTATCACATCCTAGTATTCCAAGTTGGGTTACAGCTCCAGTGATTTTAAATTTTTTTCCTAATTTATTTTCTAAAACTTTTTTTGCTACAGCACCCGCTGCAACTCTTGCAGCTGTTTCTCTTGCAGATGATCTACCACCACCTCTATAATCTCTTATTCCATACTTTTTAAAATATGTGAAATCAGCATGTCCTGGTCTAAACTTATCTTTAATATCATTATAATCCTTTGAACGCATATCTTCATTGTAAATTATCAATGATATTGGTGTCCCGGTCGTTTTTCCCTCAAAAACTCCTGAAAGAATTTGAACCTTGTCACTTTCCTTCCTTTGAGTAGTAAACTTTGACTGCCCAGGTTTTCGTTTATTTAATTCTTTTTGAATATCGGCTTCTTTTAATGGTATTAATGGTGGACACCCATCTATAACACATCCTATAGCTGGACCATGGGATTCTCCCCAAGTTGTAAAACGAAAAGACTTTCCAAAAGTATTAAATGACATTATTTATATTGTATAGATTATTTTGTTAAAATTATGAATCAAAAAAACTCACTTGGGCTTAATAAATGCTTCTTAGATCTTGATAATCCATTTGAACTATTTCAAAGTTGGTTTGAGGAGGCTAAAAAAAAAGAAATTAATGATCCTAATGCTTTAGCACTTGGCACAGCAAATAAAGAGGGTATTCCCTCAGTAAGAATGGTTCTGCTCAAAGGTCATAGTGAAAAAGGATTTGTTTTTTATACAAATTTAAATAGTCAGAAAGGTAATGAAATTAAAGAAAATCCGAATGCTACAATGTGCTTTCATTGGAAAAGTTTACTAAGACAAATAAGGATAGTTGGAACGTTGAAACAAGTAGATGATCAAACTGCTGATGAGTACTATAACTCAAGAGCATATGATAGCAGAATAGGTGCTTGGGCCTCAAAACAAAGTAGTATTCTCCATTCTAGAGATGAACTTTTAAATGCTTTAGAGAATTATAAAAAAAAATATAATGACAAAGATAATGTACCTAGACCAAGCCATTGGTCTGGCTGGAATTTAACACCTTCCACAATTGAATTTTGGTTAGATGGAGATAACAGAATACATGAAAGATTAAAGTATTCTTTAGATAAAAATGGTAGTTGGACAAAAAGTCTTTTAAGTCCCTAAAAATCCCTTGACAAACTAAATGAAGTTAAATTTTCAAGAATATTTCTTTCATTACAGTCTTTAAATATCGATAATGAGTTTGACGCAAAATTTATGTAATGATTTGCTTTTTGATAACATTCTTTAATAATTTCATATTGTTTGATTAAAGATAATGTATAACTAAAATCATTTTCATCTCTTCTATCTTTTAAAAAAATACCTTTCAGACTTTCCTTTTCTTTAAGATTTGCTTTTTGAAATAATAAGATTAATGGCAGAGTAATTTTTCCTTCATAAAAATCTTTGCCAATTTTTTTTCCAAATAATTTTGATTCAGAATTGTAATCTAAAGTATCATCAGCTATTTGAAAAGTTAATCCCAAATTCCTTCCGTAAAATTCTAAAGCCTCTTTTTCTTTTGATGACACATCTGACAAAATTGCACCAACTTTGGTAGCTGCTGCAAATAATTCAGCAGTTTTCGCAGAAATTATTCTTAAATAAGTTTCCTCTAACATATCTACCTCACCTCTGTGCTGTAATTGAAGAACTTCTCCTTGAGCAATCTTAGAGGAAGTTGAGGATAATAATTTTAAAACCTCAATATTTCCATCATCTACCATCATTTCAAAACATCTGCTAAGTAAATAATCTCCAACTAAAACAGAAGAGTGATTATCCCAAACTTCGTTTAAAGTTTTTCTACCCCTTCTTATAGATCCATTATCTATTACATCATCATGCATTAAAGTTGCTGAGTGAATAAGTTCTACACAAGCAGCCAAATTAATATCTCTAGTTCCTTTTGCATATCCACATAATTTTGCAGAACCTAGAGTTAGTAAGGCTCTTAATCTCTTTCCGCCTGTATCAAGGTGATAGTTTGTCATTTTCTGAACTAAGTCTACGTTGCTCTCTAATTTAGACTTTATTTTTTCTTCAACTAACATCAATCTATCTTCAACTGAATTTTTTAGTTGAAAATATGAATTATTAATTTTGTTTTTTAATTGTATGACACTTCCCATTAATTGAGCAAATTAGTATAATAGTTTGCTTTTTATACTTATCAATTGACGCACCTGAATCTTCAATTATAAGGTGTCTTTATATTCATAAAAAAATTCTATAAACATTAAAAATGCTCTCTTTTTTTAAAAAGAAAAAAATTATTCCGCATATTAAGCTTAGTGGTGTTATTGGAAATGTAGGGAAATTTAAACAGGGTTTAGATTTTTCTGGTCAAGAAGAGATTATCTCAAAAGCATTTTCTGTAAAAAAAGCACCATGTGTCGCTATAACAATAAACTCTCCCGGAGGTTCTCCTGTTCAATCACATTTAATTTACAGCTTAATTAGACAACAGGCAAAAAAAAATAAAAAAAAAGTAATAGTTTTTGCCGAAGATGTAGCAGCTTCAGGTGGATATCTAATAGCTTGTGCTGGAGATGAAATTTATGCGAACTCAAGTTCAATAATAGGCTCAATAGGAGTAATCTACTCTTCTTTTGGTTTTACAGAATTGATAAAAAAGATAGGTGTTGAGAGAAGAGTGCATACTGCTGGGAAAAATAAAAGCACATTAGACCCATTTCTAGATGAAAAAAAGGAAGACATCGAAAGATTAAAAAATATACAATTAGATCTACATAAAGATTTCATAGAGGTGGTCGAAAAAAGCAGGTCATCAAAACTTAAAAAATCTGAAGTAGAATTGTTTTCAGGTGAATTTTGGTCAGGTAGAAAAGCCAAAGATCTTGGTTTGATAGATGATATAGGAAATGCAAATCAGATATTAAGAGAAAAATTTGGAGAAGATGTTGTTATTAAAAAATTTGAAAAATCAAAAAGCTGGCTTAGTAAAAAATTGTCGTCTTCAAATGATCATGTCGATCAATTAGCAAACATATTAGAGGAAAAATCAGTTTGGCAAAAATATGGCCTCTAAAAAAATTAAAAAAAAACCAAAATTTCAAACTTTCCAAGATACAATTATAAATCTTCAAAAATTTTGGAGTAAAAATGGATGTGTAATTTTACAACCTTATGATATGGAAGTTGGAGCTGGAACATTTCATCCAGCTACTACTCTAAGATCTCTTGGACCTAAGCCATGGAAAGCAGCGTATGTTCAACCTTCACGAAGACCTACAGATGGAAGATATGGAGATAATCCAAATAGACTTCAGCATTATTATCAATTTCAAGTTATAATAAAACCCTCTCCAATTAATATTAAAAAACTTTATCTAAATAGTTTGTCGGTAATAGGAATTAATCATAAAGAGCACGATATTAGATTTGTTGAAGATGATTGGGAAAGCCCAACTCTAGGTGCTGCAGGTCTTGGGTGGGAAGTTTGGTGTGATGGCATGGAAATATCTCAATTTACATATTTTCAACAAATGGCAGGTTTTGAATGTAAACCAGTGTCAGTAGAGATAACCTATGGCCTTGAAAGAATTTGTATGTTTACCCAGCAGAAAAAAAACGTTTATGATTTAGTTTGGAATGATGAAGGTATTGATTACAGGGAAGTTTTTCATCAATCAGAAAAAGAATTTTCAGCTTATAACTTTGAGCATGCTAATACAGAAAACTTATTTAAAATATTTGATATGCATGAGAGTGAAGCAAAATCATTAGTTGAAAAAAATATATCTTTACCTGCATACGATCAATGTTTGAAAGCAAGTCATATATTTAACGTATTAGATGCTCGCGGAGCAATTAGTGTTGCGCAAAGAGCAGAATATATTGGTCGAATAAGAGAAATTACAAAACAAGCTGCTACAATTTGGGTACAGTCGCAAACATAGAATGTCAGAATTTTTTTTAGAGCTATTTAGTGAAGAAATTCCTGCTGGACTTCAAAAAAATTTAAGAGAAAAAATTCTTGAAGATTTTAAAAATTTATTTGAGGAAAAATCAATAAGATCAAAAAAAAATTTTTCTTTTTCAACTCCAAATAGGTTAGTTCTAGTTTTTGAAGGCTTAGATAAACAAATTAAAATTAAATCTAAAGAGATTAGAGGCCCTAAAACTAGCGCTCCTGAACAAGCTTTGGAAGGTTTTTTGAGATCAAACAAAATTAACAAAAAGGATTTATTTAAAAAAAAAACCGAAAAGGATGAATTTTATTTTTACAAAACTGCGGCAACCTCATTAAAAACACATGATTTACTCACTGAATTCATTCCAAAAATTTTGAGTAACTATCAATGGAAAAAATCAATGAAATGGGGTGAATTTGATTTAAATTGGGGAAGACCACTAAAATCAATTTTATCAATATTTGATAAAAAAATTGTAAGTTTTAAATTTCATCATTTAACTTCTTCTAATTTGACTTTTTTAGATAAAGATTTTGAGGAAAAAAAAAAATCTTTTGAAAATTTTAAGAAATATGAAAAATTTTTTGAAGATAATGGAGTTATCATTAATCAAAATAAAAGATTGAAAATAATCAATAAATCTTTTTTAAAGATATTAGGGAAAAAAGGGTTAGAAATTAATGAAAATCCTAAATTAATGGATGAGGTTGTAAATTTAGTAGATAGCCCAAATGTTTTATTATGTAAATTTGACAAAAAATTTTTATCAGTTCCAAAAGAGATTTTGACCCTAACAATGGAGTCTCACCAGAAATATTTTCCAACATTTAATGATAAAAATGAAATTACAAATGAATTTTTAATTGTAACAAATAAAAAAGATAAAAAAGGTCTCATTAAAATAGGTAATGAAAGAGTGGTTGATGCAAGATTAAGTGATGCAGAATTTTTTTGGAATAAAGATAAAACTCAAAACTTAGTGAAAAAGGTGTCAGAATTAAAATCAATGAATTTTTTTAAAGGGCTTGGATCTTATTTTGACAAAGTTCAACGAATGAGAAAAATTGGTGGAATGATTTCAGATGAATTGTTAATTAGTAAAGAGAAAGTAGAATTGTTAGCATCAATTTGTAAGACAGATCTTACTTCTGATCTTGTTGGTGAATTTCCTGAACTTCAGGGACTTATGGGAGGATACTTTTCTGAATATCAAGGATTTGATAAAGATATTTCTTTAGCTATTTCTGAGCATTATTTTCCAATTGGACTCAATTCAATTGTTCCAAAAAAACCATTCAGTGTCACGTTATCAATTACAGATAAGATTGATACCTTAGTCGGTTTTTTTGGTATTAACGAGAAACCTACAAGCTCAAAAGATCCATTAGCATTAAGGAGAATTGCTCTAGGTATAATAAGAACCACTATAGAAAGCAGAAAAAATTTGAAAATAAACGATCTTTTGAATTATTCCTCACGCCTTTACGATGACCAGGGATACAATCTTGAAAACAAAGATTTACAAAAAGAATTACAGGATTTTTTAAAAGATAGATTTAGATACTATCTTAAAGACAAAGAAATACGTTATGATATAATTGAGGCAACTTTATCATCATTTTCTTTAAATAATTTATTTTCGTCTTTTGAAAAAGCAAAGTGTCTTAATAAGGTAATTAACACCCAAATTGGTATAGACATCAATTTGAGTTATAAAAGGGCGTTAAACATTTTAGATCATGAGATGAAAAATAACGAGACTGAAATAAACGATACAACTGATCCTGGTATTTTTAAAAGTGATTTTGAGAAAAACTTATATAAAAAAATTAATGATATTAAAAAATATTATTCTACCATAAACAATGATGAAAATTATGAAAAATCATTATCAATTTTAGCTGAAACTAAAAAAGAAGTTTTCGAATTTTTTGATAATGTAAAAGTTAATGAGGATAATGAAACTTTAAGAAAAAATCGTTTGGAACTTATTAATATGTTATGTAAAACGTTTCAAAATTATATAAATTTTCGATTTTTAAAAGCTCATAATGAATAAGTTAATTCTTAATTTTAAGTCTAAAGATTCAAAAAAAATAAAAAATCCAAAAAATTTTTTAGGTGGTAAAGGGGCAAATTTATCTGAAATGGGAAGAATGGGTTTACCAGTACCTCCTGGTTTTACTATCTCAACAAAAGTGTGTGAAATTTTTTATAAGGATAAAAAAAAACTAAATTCCAAATTAATTAGACATATAAAAAAAGAAATTAAAACGATAGAAAAAGATGTATCAAAAAAATTTGGAGATTTAAAAAATCCTCTTCTTTTATCAGTTCGATCTGGAGCAAGAGTTTCAATGCCAGGTATGATGGATACAATTCTGAATTTAGGACTAAATGACAAAACAGTTGTTGCTTTGGCTAACAAAACATCCAATGGAAGATTTGCGAAAGATAGCTATAGAAGATTCATTCAGATGTATGGAAACGTAGTTATGGGTGTTGAAAGTTACAATTTTGAGGAATTGATAGAAAATTATAAGTTAACAAAAGGTGTATTGCTTGATACGGAACTCGATGAAGAGGATTGGGATGGTTTAATAAATGACTTTAAGAATGTAGTTAAAGAAAAGACCGGTAAAGATTTTCCTCAAGATGTTTATCATCAATTATTCGGGGCAATAAGTGCTGTATTTTTATCTTGGGAGAGCAAAAGAGCGAAAGTTTACAGAAAGCTGAATCAAATTCCCTCCGAATGGGGAACAGCTGTTAATGTTCAATCTATGGTTTTTGGAAATATGGGTGATGATTGTGCAACAGGAGTTGTCTTCACTAGAAACCCTTCAGATGGGTCAAATGATATTTATGGAGAATATTTGATTAATGCTCAGGGAGAAGATGTTGTAGCTGGAACAAGAACTCCACAGTACATTACAATGAAGGCAAGAAAAGAGGCAAAAGTTGATGATGCATCTATGGAAGAGTCGATGCCAGAAGTATATCACGAATTATATAAAATTTTAAAAAAATTAGAGAAACATTATAAGGATATGCAAGATGTAGAGTTCACTGTTGAAAGTAATAAACTTTGGATATTACAAACTCGATCTGGAAAAAGAACATCAAAATCAGCAGTAAAAATTGCTGTTGATATGGTTAGAGAAAAGTTAATCAATAAAAACGATGCTGTTTTAAGAGTTGATCCCAACTCTTTAGACACGCTTTTGCATCCTACTTTAGATGAAAGAAGTTCAATCAAAGTTATAGCAAACGGTCTTCCAGCGTCTCCTGGTGCAGTGAGTGGAAAAGTAGTTTTCAGTTCAGAGGAGGCTGAAAGATTAAATGATATGATGCAAGATACAATTTTAGTTAGAGTTGAAACTTCTCCAGAAGATATTCAAGGAATGCATGCTGCGAAGGGAATTTTAACTTCAAGAGGGGGCATGACTAGTCATGCTGCAGTTGTAGCTAGGGGAATGGGAAGACCTTGCGTTTCTGGTTCAAGTGAAATTGAAATTAATTACGATAAAAAAGTCTTTAAAACATCCTCGGCTGAGGTCAAAGAAGGTGAAACAATTACTATTGACGGTTCTACGGGAAGAATAATTTTAGGTACAGTTCCAACTATAAAACCTGAGATATCAGGAGATTTTTCAAAATTGATGAGCTGGGCTGATAAAATTAGAAAACTCAAAGTAAGAACTAACTCTGAGACTCCTCTAGACACTAAAACAGCCAGAGATTTTGGTGCGGAGGGAATTGGACTTTGTAGGACTGAACATATGTTTTTTGATGAGGAAAGAATTTTATCAGTGCGAGAAATGATTTTATCAAAAACGCAAGATGATAGATCTAATGCTTTAAAAAAGATTCTACCACATCAAAAAAAAGATTTTATGGAGATATTCAAAATTATGCATGGTCTTCCAGTAACTGTAAGATTATTAGACCCACCATTACATGAATTTTTACCGAAATCTGATAAAGAAATTTCTGAAGTAGCTAATGTTGTTGGATCAGATAAAAAAGATATTGAAAGCAGGATAGAAGAGCTTCATGAACAAAATCCGATGTTGGGACATAGAGGTTGTAGACTTGGCATTTCATTTCCTGAAATTTATGAGATGCAATGTAGAGCGATATTCGAGGCTCTTGCAGACTTAAAAAAAAACAAACAAAAATTTGCTTTTCCCGAGATAATGATTCCTTTAGTTTCAACCGAAGCTGAGATTAAAATAATGAAAGATTTAGTAATCAATACTGCAAGAAAAGTTCAAAAAGAAAATAAAACAAAAATTGAATTTCTTGTAGGTACAATGATTGAGTTACCTAGAGCAGCAATTAAGGCTGATGATATTGCAAAACATGCTGAATTCTTTAGTTTTGGCACTAATGATTTAACACAAACAACTTTTGGAATAAGTAGAGACGACAGTGGTAAATTTTTAAATGATTATATTGATAATAAGATTTTTACTATTGATCCGTTTGTATCTATTGATGATGGAGTGAAAGATTTAGTAGAAATAGCGGTTTCTAAAGGAAAAAAACAAAATAAAAAGATTAAATTAGGTATATGTGGTGAACATGGCGGAGATCCAAAGAGTATTAAATTTTGTTCAAAAGCTGGGCTTAATTATGTTTCTTGTTCACCTTACAGAGTTCCTATAGCTAGATTAGCAGCGGCACAGGCTGAGCTTTCAAAAAATGAAAATTAAAAAATCAAACAATCTAGATTTCTAGTTTGAAATCTATAGCTGGGGCACTATGAGTAATACTCCCAATTGAAATTCTATCAACCCCAGTCATAGCAACAGATTTTACAGTTTTGAGATTTATATTACCTGAGGCTTCTGTCTCATAATATTTTTTAACAAGTTTTACACCTGCTCTAAGATTTTTAATACTCATATTATCAAACAAAATAGTATTAAATTTAAGACCAATAATCTTTTTCAGTTGCTTTAAATTATCTACTTCAACTGTAATTTTTTTTCCTTTTTTATTTTTTATTGCCAATGAAACTAATTCTTTCAAATCAGAACTAGCTATATGATTGTCTTTAATCAAAAATTCATCACTTAAATTAAATCTATGATTTGTGCCGCCACCTAATTTAACTGCGTATTTTTGAATAACCCTATAATTTGGTAAAGTTTTTCTGGTGCAGCAAATTTTACACTTTTTACCAGCTAGTTTGACAAATTGATTTGTTTTTGTAGCTATTCCAGAAATATGAGATAAAAAATTTAATGCAACCCTTTCTGCAATCATTATAGAATTAGCTTTACCTTTTATTACTGCTATTAGAGAATTTTTTTTGACTTTGGACCCATCTTTTTTTTTTAATATAAACTTAATTTTTTTGTCAACTTCCTTAAAAGACTGTTTTACAAATAACAAACCTGCAACAACTGCTTTTTGATTAGCAATTATTTTTGCTTCGATAATTTTGTTATTATTTAGGAGGTTAGATGTTATGTCTCCATAAGGATATAAATCTTCAGTTAGAGCAAGTTTTACTCTATCTTTAATAAAAGTTTCACTTAATTTAATTTTTGACACGAAGTGTTATCTACCAATAGCAACCATTTTTTCTACTGACAATCTAGCTTTATCAATTGTTTCTTGGTCCATGATAATTTCACCAGTTTCATTTTTTAAACAGTCTAATATTTTTGGTAAAGTAATTTTTTTCATATGCGGACACATATTACATGGTCTTATAAATTCTACGTTTGGATTCTCAACCTGAATATTATCACTCATCGAACATTCAGTTACCATCATTACTTTTTTAGGTTGATTATTTTTAACATAATTAATCATTCCCGATGTTGATCCTGCAAAATCACTTGCTTTAATAACTTCTGGTGGACACTCTGGATGTGCAATAATTTTAATTCCAGGATTATTTTTCCTTATACTTTTAATTTCGTTTTCGTTGAATTGATCATGAACAATACAAATTCCTTTCCATGAGATAATTTCAACATCAGTTTGTGAGGCAACATATTTAGCTAAATAGTCGTCAGGTAAAAAAATAACTTTTTTCACACCTAAGGATTTTACAATTTTAACTGCATTAGCAGATGTACAACATACATCTGTTTCAGCTTTTACATCAGCAGATGTATTTACATACGAGACAACAGGAACTCCCGGATATTTTTCTTTTAATAATCTGACATCTTTACCCGTAATTGAAGAGGATAATGAACAACCTGCTTTCATGTCTGGTAATAAAACCTTTTTATTTGGACTCATTAATTTTGCAGTCTCAGCCATAAAGTGAACTCCAGCCATAACAATTATATCTGCTGAGGTTTTTGATGCTTCAACAGCAAGGGCTAAAGAGTCTGCAGAAAAATCTGCAATGCCGTGATAAATTTCTGGAGTTTGGTAATTATGAGCAAGTATTACTGCATTTTTCTCTTTTTTTAATTTATTAATTTTATGAATATAAGGAGCGTGAACTGCCCACTCAATTTCAGGCATAACCTTTGAAATCTTTTGATAAATCGGATCAGTTGCCAATTTTACTTCTTGATTAAAATCCATATACAAAATTTATCAATTTGAAACCTACTTGTCATTGATTTAATGTGGGTCATATTTGCGGCCATGCTGAAATTGGTAGACAGGCACGGTTGAGGGCCGTGTGGACCTAGTCCATGAGAGTTCGAGTCTCTCTGGCCGCACCAAAAAATTAAATCTTTAGCCATTCAGGTATAAATATTTTAAATGATCCATTTTTACTTTTTAAAGTAAGCTCTTTTTTAAAATTTTCATTAGAAAATTTTATCAAAGCAAACGGATACTCTTCGTTTATCAAAATTTTTCCTATTTCAATCTGATTACAATATACCGTTTCATCTTCATCAAGCTTTCCATCAATTATCTCAACTGGTAACAACCTTTTAGAAAGTTTATTTTTAAGTTTAATTCTAGCAGTGTTTTCTTGTCCTACGTAACAACCTTTTTTAAAATCAATACCATTAAGTTCTTCAAAATTACATTCAATACCAAATAATTTATTTTTTAATTTATCTAAATTCTTTGGAACAATCCCAAGTTTATGACTTTGATGATAATAGTTCTCAATTTTATCGTCTTTTAATTCAAGTTTTTTTAGAGATAAATAAAGTTTTTCTAAATTAATTATTAACCTTGCACCCAAATTTTTGTTTCTTGGATCTAGAATTATTGGATCCTCTCTATATTTTATAGTAAAACCAAGAATATCTTTTGAGTTATCTATTGATAAATATTTTTCATAACCAAAACTTGCAACAACAAATTCATTGCTAAGATTAAGGATTTCCACTTTTGATCTAATTCTATATAAATTTAATTGTTTCAATATTTCTTCAGATTGAGACTTTTCACAATCTATAAAAAAACCAGACTTATGTTTTACAACAATAAATTCATAAAGAAACTTGCCTTGAGGTGTTAATAATGAGGCAAAACAACTTGAATTATCAGTTACTTTATTAATGTCATTACTTATTAAATTTTGCAAGAAGTCTCTAGCGTCCTCACCATTTACATAAAGTATGGCTCTATCTTTTAATATATAAACACTGTTATTCATATTTGATTGATCGTTAATTTTAATATAATAACTTTTTTCATAAATGTTAGATCTAATAATCAAAAATAGTCAATGTTATATCGATGGGAAACTAGAGGATAAAGATATTGCTGTTAAAGATGGTAAAATATTAAAGATTGGTCAAATATCAGAGGAGGCAAAAGAAGTTTATGATGCCAAAAATAAAATTACCTTACCTGGCTGTATAGACACTCAGACGCATTTTAGAGAACCAGGTTCAACAGACACAGAAGATCTTCACTCTGGAAGCAGAGCAGCAGTAGCAGGAGGAATTACAGCAGTATTTGAGATGCCAAATACTAACCCTCCAACCTCAAATTTAAAAGAGTTTCAGAGAAAATTAGATCTTGCAAAAAATAGAATGTATTGCAACTACGCTTTCTATTTTGGTGCAACAGCAGGTAACGTTAGTCAACTAGCTGAGTTAAAAAATTTAGAGGGCTGTTGTGGGATCAAATTGTTTGTAGGTTCCTCAACAGGTAATCTTTTAGTAGCACTAGAGGAAGATATTGACAAAGTTTTTCAAAATAGTTCAAAGGTGGTAGCAGTTCATTCAGAGGATGAAGAAATCTTAAATAAGAATAAAAAATTGATTAAAAATGGTGATGTGTATTCACACCCTATTTGGAGAAGTGAGGAGTGTGCAATTTCTTCTACTAGAAGAATAGTTAGACTTGCAAAAAAATATAATAAGAAAGCGCATATACTTCATATTACCACAAAACAAGAAGTAGATTTTTTATCTCAACATAAAGGTAATATTACTTTTGAAATTACGCCACAACATTTAACAATTTATGCACCTGATTGTTATGATAAACTTGGAACTTACGCACAGATGAATCCACCAATAAGAGATAAGTCTCACTATGATAGATTGTGGTATGCTGTAAGAAATAATTTAAATGATACTATTGGCTCAGATCACGCACCACATCTAAAAGTAAATAAAGATAAAGAGTATCCTAATTCTCCATCAGGCATGCCAGGTGTCCAGACACTTATGCCAGTAATGTTAGATCATGTTAATCATGGAAAATTATCACTCACTCAACTAATAAATTTGGTTTGTGAAAATCCAGTAAAAATATTTGGGATACAGAACAAAGGATTTATTAAAGAAGGATATGACGCCGACTTTACTATTGTTGATATGAATAAGAAAATATTAATTAAAAATGAGAATATAGAAAGTAAATGTGGATGGTCACCTTTTAATGATGTTGAATTTAAAGGAACACCAGTAGCAACAATAATCTCTGGTAAAATAAAGATGAAGGATGGTAAGATTTTAGGTGAGCCTGAGGGCACACCTTTAAAATTTAGTTAATTTTTACAGTAAAACTATTAACCAGTATAACACCAATAACTATAAGGAATAATCCAGCAATAGCTTGCCAAGCTAAAGTTTGTTTAAAAAAGAAATATCCAAGCAAAGCTATTGTAAATACTCCAAGTCCACTCCAAGTGGCATAAACAATTGCTATTGGTAGTTTATCCATAACAAAAGTCATCAAATAGAAAGACACCAAATAGAATATTGTTAGACAAACCGTTGGAATAATCTTGGTAAAATTTTGTGAAACTGGCAATAACATTGTTCCAGCTACCTCACAAAATATAGCGATAAGTAAAAAAGAATATGTTTTAACCATTATTAAGTATTTTATTTTCAATCAAGTCTTGTTTGATCTCATCAAGAATTGCAGGATCATCAATTGTTGGAGGCATTTTATATTCAACATTATCAGCAATTTTTCTAATTGTTCCTCTTAAAATTTTTCCAGATCTTGTTTTTGGAAGCCTTTTGATAACAATTGCAACTTTAAATGCAGCCACAGGACCAATTTTATCTCTAACCATTTTAATACATTCCTTTGAAATTGTTTCGTTATCTTTATCAACTCCAGCTTTTAAAACTATTAATCCTATTGGTAATTGTCCCTTTAATTTATCTGCAATACCAAGAACTGCACATTCAGCTACTGATTGATGTTCAGATAAAACTTCTTCAATGGCACCAGTTGACAATCTATGGCCAGCAACATTTATAATGTCGTCAGTCCTAGACATAATCCAGATATAGCCATCCTCGTCAATATGACCTGCATCATAAGTTTGATAGTAACCATCATAGTTTGACATATAATTTTCCTTGTATCTTTGATCTGCATTCCAAAGAGTTGGAAATGTACCAGGAGGTAAAGGCAATTTAACTACAATATCGCCCATTTCGTTTGGTTTAGCTAAAGTTTGATCTGACTTAATAATTTTTACATCATAACCTGGCACTGCTTTACAGGCTGAACCATATTTTGTTTTCATCATTTCAATTCCTGTGCAATTTGAGCTTATTGCCCAACTTGTTTCAGTTTGCCACCAATGGTCTATCACTGGAACTTTTAATAAATTTTCTGCCCACTTGATTGTATCTGGATCTGCTCTTTCACCAGCAAGAAATAAACTTTTAAAACTACTAAGATCATATTTAGAGAAGAACTTTCCATCAGGATCTTCTTTTTTAATTGCTCTAAATGCTGTTGGAGCTGTAAATAAAGATTTCACTTTATAATCAGAAATGATTTTCCAGAAAGCCCCCGCATCAGGCGTGCCTACTGGTTTACCTTCAAACAAAACTGTTGTGCATCCTTTAAATAAAGGAGCGTAAACAATATAAGAATGACCAACAATCCAACCAATATCACTAGCAGACCACCAGATATCTCCTTCATCAATGTTATAGATATTTTTCATGGTCCATTTTAAAGCTACAATATGACCCCCAATATCTCTTACAATTCCCTTAGGTGTTCCTGTTGTGCCTGAGGTATAGAGTATGTAAGCAAACTCATTTGAATTCATCTCCACGCAGTCAGTATCTTTTGCATTAGCTAGTGCCTCATCCCAACTAATTTCATTAGGCGCATTTAATTTAGCCTCATAACCTTTTCTTTGAAATAAAATCATCTTACTTATCTTATGACTTGCTAGTTTGACTGCTTCATCTACTAATGGCTTGTATTCAACCGTTCTACCTGGCTCAAAACCACATGATGCGGTGACTAGAATTTTAGCTTTGCTGTCATCTATCCTGCTTGCAAGTTCATTTGATGCAAATCCACCAAAAACAACTGAGTGAATTGCTCCAATTCGTCCACAAGCAAGCATTGCAATGACTGCTTCTGGGATCATTGGCATATAAATTATAACTCTATCACCCTTACCAACGCCTTGATTTGTTAGTGCTCCTGCAAATTTAGAAACTTTTGATCTTAATTCCTCATATGTTAGTTTACTTTTGTTACCTGTAATGGGACTATCATAAATTAGTGCAGTTTTCTTACCTTGACCATTGTCAATATGAACATCTAATGCATTGTAGCAAGTGTTTGTAACCCCGTCCTCAAACCATTTGTAGAAAGGAGGGTTTGATTTGTTTAAAATTTTTGAGGGTTTTTTAAACCAAAATATATCGTCAGATGCCTCTTTCCAGAAATTCTCTGGATCTTCAATTGATTTTCTATAAATTTCCTTGAGTTTATCTGACATAATTAAAGTTGATTCGTTAGTTAATTTATTGTGGTTTTTAAATCACAAATTGTATTTAATTTTAAAAAACGAGTAAAATCAATGTAAATTAATGACAATTATGTCTTCTATTAAGTGATTTTATTTGGTATTTAACCACAACTTTTGCTTAGGGAAGCCTAAGCTTAGTTTATATAAACTAAAGTAAAAACTAACTAAAGAGGGAGTTTTTTATGAAAAAACTTAAACTGTTTGCTCTAGCAGCGTTAGCCCTAGTGGGTTATGCAGGTGTTGCTAATGCAGCAGACGCAACGATGTTAGCTCAGGATGACTTTGTTGGAATATCTTTTTGGATTATTTCAATGGGTATGTTAGCGGCTACAGCTTTCTTCTTCATGGAGAGAGGTACTGTTAACCCTGCGTGGAAAACATCAGTAACTGTTGCAGGTCTTGTAACTGGTATTGCTTTCATTCACTACATGTACATGAGAGAAGTATGGGTTGCTACAGGTGACTCACCAACAGTATACAGATATATTGACTGGTTAATTACTGTGCCATTACAGATGGTAGAATTCTACTTAATTCTAGTAGCAGTAAGAAAAGCAAATTCTGGAATGTTCTGGAGATTGTTAATCGGTTCATTAGTAATGTTAATCGGAGGATACTTAGGAGAAGCTGGATACATCAATGCTACACTTGGATTTGTAATCGGTATGGCTGGATGGATTTATATTCTATATGAAATATTCTCTGGTGAAGCTGGAAGAGCTGCTGCTAAAAGCGGTAACAAAGCTCTTGTAACTGCGTTCGGTGCAATGAGAATGATTGTAACTGTAGGTTGGGCTATTTATCCATTAGGTTATGTATTTGGTTACCTAACAGGTGGTGTAGATGCTAACTCATTAAACGTTGTTTACAACTTAGCTGACTTCATTAACAAAATTGCATTCGGTCTAGTAATCTGGGCTGCTGCAATGAGTTCAGGAGCTGGCTCAAGAGCAAGATAATTACTATTTAAAGTAAATTTATAGGGCGAGTATGTTTTACATACTTGCCCTATTTTTTTTTAAGTCTATATATACTCAATGGCTAAAATCACATACATAACATCTGATGCTAAAGTTCATGAAATTGAGGTTCAAAATGGTCTCACTGTTATGGAAGGCGCTATTCAAAACAATATACCTGGTATAGATGCCGACTGCGGTGGTGGAATGGCATGTGCGACTTGCCATGTTTATGTCCAAGATGACTGGTATGATAAGTTATCAGCTAAAGAAGATGGTGAAGAAGATATGTTAGATATGGCATTTGAACCAAAAAAAAATAGTAGACTAAGTTGTCAATTAATTGTTTCAGACGAATTGGATGGTTTAGTAGTTAATATTCCATCAAAACAAAGTTAAATGATTAAAACAGATGCATTAATAATTGGAGCTGGACCTACAGGTCTTTTTACTGCTCACCAAATAAAATTAATAGGGCTAGATTGTGAAATCGTTGATAATCTTGATAAAGTTGGTGGCCAATGTATTGAACTTTATCCAGATAAACCAATTTATGATATTCCTGCTGTACCTGAATGCACAGGTGAAGAGTTAACAAAAAATTTAATTGATCAGTTAAAACCATTTGATATCAAATTTCATTTAAGTGAAAGAGTAGAGGAAGTAAAAAAAGATAATGTTAACTGGATTGTAAAGACAAATAATGGAAAAATATTCTCAACTCCAAACGTAATTATAGCAGGAGGAGTTGGTTCATTCGAGCCCAGAAAATTTTCTGCAAAAGAATGTGAAAAATTTGAGAATAAATCTGTATTTTATTCAGTAAAAGATAAAAAAATTTTTGAGGGAAAAACAGTAGCCATTTTTGGTGGTGGAGACAGTGCATTAGATTGGGCAGTTGAATTATCAAAAAATTCTAAGGTAAATTTGATACATAGAAGAGAAGAATTTAGAGGAGCACAAGCTACTGTTAATAAAATGCATGCACTTGCAAAAGAGGGTAAAATAAATCTTTTTACAAAATACCAAATGACATCAGTCCATGGCAATGGTCAATTAGAAAGTATAGATATTAAAAATGATAACGATGAAGTGAAGAATATAAAAGCCGATTATGCTTTGGGTTTTTTTGGCTTAATTATGCAACTAGGGCCCATCGCTAATTGGGGGCTTAATTTAGATAAAAAAACCATAGAAGTTGATACAGAAAAATTTGAAACTAATCAAAAAGGGATTTATGCAGTGGGTGATATTTGTACTTATCCTGGAAAATTAAAACTAATTTTGTCTGGTTTTCATGAAGGGGCCTTAGCGGCAAGAGCATGTTTTAAATTAGCAAGACCAAATGAAAAATATCGATTTGAATTCACTACAACCTCATCAAACTTATTGAAAAGACTCGGAAAAAAAGAGTGATAGATCTTTACTCAGCTAATACACCTAATGGCAAAAAAATTAGTATTATGCTTGAGGAAATTGGATTTGATTACAAAGTAATCAAAGTTGATATTAATAACGGTGAACAATTTAAAGATGAGTTCAAAAAAATAAGTCCATTAAGTAAAATTCCAGTAATTATTGATCATAAAAATAAAAAAACGGTCTTTGAGTCTGGAGCAATCTTGATTTATTTAGCTGAGTTAAGTGGAAAATTTTATAATTCTGAAGAAAGATTAGAAATAAACCAATGGCTTATGGCTCAAATGGGTTATGTTGGCCCAATGTTAGGCCAACACCATCAATTCCATCATTATAATCCTGGAAAAAGTAAATTTGGTGAGGAAAGGTATTTTAAAATTTCTAAACGAATATACAAAGAATTGGACGAGAGATTGTCCAAATCAAAATATTTATCAGGTAACAATTACACTATTGCAGATATTGGAACATTTCCATGGATAGCAAGACATGAGTGGCATGATATTGGTCTTAAAAATTATAAAAATCTTACCAGATGGTATGACGAAATTTCAAAAAGAGATGGTGTTAAAAAGGGATTTGCTTTTATAGATGAAAATGAGGTACCACCTAAACCATATTAGCTCATTGAACTTAGTAATCTAAACAATGAAGCAAAAATTCCATGACCCGAAACCTCTATAGCGAGGACAATGATAATTATCAAAAGTATTTTCGTATCCATTAACTAAAAACAATAAATAACAAAACTATCCAAAACAAACCATAATAATAATATATATACTTTTTAGTAAAATAATAAGTTACGGGATTATGAACTTTTTTAGTTTTTTTCTTTTTTTTAGTCATCAGCGTGAACCTTTTCATCCTTTTCATGTTTTTCCTGTGCAGCAATAGTATACTTAGCGACAGGTCTCGCCATGAGTCTTTTTAGCCCAATCGGTTCTGCTGTATCAAGACAGTATCCATAAGTATCTTCTCTAATTCTTGCTAGTGCTTTATCTATTTCTGAAATGAGTTTAATTTGCCTATTAATAGCTTTCATCTCAACATTTTTATCAGTGTAGGAGCTCGCCTGATCTACAATATCTGCTGAAATGCTATTATCATCTAAACTTCCATTATAAAGAGCTTCATTGTTTGCTCTTACTAAATCTTTTCTCCACTCTTGAAGCTTCATTCTAAAAAATACTTTGTGTTTCTCGCACATATATTTTTCAGTATCCTTTGGAATATAAGTTTTGGAAATTTTAATTGGACCTTTAATTGTCTCTTTAATTTTAGCTACTGTAGTTTTTACTGCTGACTTTTTAGCAGCTGTCTTAACTTTATTTTTACTGGCAGTTTTATTCTTTGCTTTTACAACTTTTTTTTTAACTTTGCTGGATTTAGCCATATTTTCTAATTGAGTTCGAGGGAGTATATTCAGCAAAATATGGGTGTCAAGCAACGTTAATTATTGTAATTATTAAGTAATGATCAGTTTAAATAGAAATATAAATAATATATTTTTTATTTTTGTTTTATCACATTTATTAATTTGGACGGTTGTTCCTACAATAACCAATAAAAATCTACCCCTAGATGTCATCGAAGCATTAGCGTGGGGCAGCAATTTAGACTGGGGTTTTAATAAACATCCACCTGGAAGTGCATTTTTTCCAGAAATTTTTTTTCAGATATTTGGTGCACAGGATTGGGCATATTATTTCTTAAGCTCATTATTTGTGGTGATTTCTTTTTATTTTGTTTTTAAAGTCGCTGATGAGATTTTATCAAGCAAACTATTAAGTCTTTTTTCCGTTTTAATTTTAGAGGCAATTTATTTCTATAATTTTACGACACCTGAGTTTAATGTAAATGTATGCCAGCTTCCATTTTGGTCTTTAGTGGTTTATTTTTCATGGAAAATTTACTCTTCAAAAGAGATAAAATTATCAGATTGTTTTTTAATTGGTTTATTTAGTGCAATAGGATTTCTCTCAAAGTACTTATTTGTATATCTATTAGCATCAATCTTTCTACTTTTTATGTATGTAATATTAATTAAAAAAGATAGAAAATTTGATTTCAAATATTTTATTACTTTAGAAGTTTTTGTGATTTTATTAATTCCCCATTTTATATGGTTATACGGTAATGATTTTATTACAATTTTTTATGGCTTAAAAAGAACTGGCTTAGAACCAAGTTTAATAAATCATTTTGAGCAGCCAATATTATTTTTATTTAAACAAATAGGAACACTTCTTCCATTTTTCTTTTTAATTTGGTTATTGGTAAAAAAAATTCAATTTAAGTTTAATTTTAAAGATAAAAAATTACTATTTTTATTAGTCATAAACTTACTACCCATCTTCCTAATTTTTATTACTTCTGCGATTATGGGTTTTAAAATCAGAACGATGTGGATGACACCCTTTTATTTATATTTTGGGGTTCTATTTATCTACATTTTGAAATCGCAAATAAATGTTAAAAAAATAAATTCTTTTTTATATGGATTTTTGTTTCTATTTTTTTTATCACCAATTATTTATTCTTACGTTTCAATTTCCCAAACAGATAAAAGAACCGACTATCCTGGAAAAGAGATTGCATCTAAAGTGCAATTAATTTGGAGTAATGATTTTAATGGAGAAATTCAATTCGTCACTGGAGACGAATGGAAAGCTGGAAACTTATCATATCATTTAAAATCACGACCTGTTTGGGAGGGATCTACAAATAGTGAGATATTAAAAAATGCATCACAATTTATTTGTGTTGAAGATGTTTGTTTGGGAAGATACTAAAATTTGATTATATTATGAAAATAATAATTTTGACCCCGGTGTATAATGACTGGCAATCGGTATATAAACTAGTCGATGAAATTAATAACCTGTCATTAAATAAAGAATTTGAAATTTCAGTTTACATATTTAACGATTTTTCAAATCATGATCGTCCTGATTTTGAAAAAAATCTAGAAAATATAAATTCTGTAAAGATATTTAATATGAAAAAAAATCAAGGACATGCAAGATGTATTGCCACTGGGTTAAAGTATATTTTTGAAAAAGATAATTTTGACTATGTTATTCCTATGGATGGGGACGGTGAGGATAGACCTGAGGAAATTGAATTTTTTTTAGATCAAATAAAAAAATCACAAAATCAACCTATTGTAGGAGAAAGAATTAAACGATCTGAAAAGATGATTTTTAAGATTTGCTATCAATTACATAAATTTCTTACACTAGTATTCACAAGCAAATCAATAAAGTTTGGAAATTATACTTGTTTGCCAAGATCAATCGTTGAAAAAATGATTAATGAAAAAGCGACATGGAATAGTTTTTCGGGTTCATTAAAAAAAATTGAAAATGACTTAATTTCTATTCCCTCTATTAGAGGTAATCGATATTTTGGACCATCAAAAATGAGTTTTATCAATCTAGTTAAACACTCACTTTCAATTATTAGTGTGTTTAGAAAAACTTTTTTAATTCGATCTGCATTATTTATAATAATTTATATTTTAATGATTAAAAGTAACGCATCAATAATCACTGCAATACCTCTCATTTTTTTATTAGTAGCTGTTTATTCAATCTCAAATTTAGCATTAAGAGAAAATATGAAAGAATTTAAAAATTGTTTAAGCCAAATAAATGATATTGAGAATATTAAATGAAAAAAAAAGATCTTTACTATGAAAGAATTCCTACAAAACTTTTAAGAGAGGATGTCAGGTATTTAGGAAACATATTAGGGCAGGTAATAAGGGGACAAGAGGGACAGAAGTTTTTTAATTTAGTTGAAAAAGTTAGAAAATTATCAAAAGCTAATAAAGCCAATCCTAACTCAAAAAAACTAAATAGTGATGTAATTAACGCAATCAAAAAACTTGATCCTAAAAATACTTTCAAATTAACTCGAGCATTTTCACATTTTATGAATTTTATGAATTTAGCTGAGCTAGTTGACGCCTCTAGAAGTATTAATGAAAATGAAAATAATAAGAAAAAATTAAATAAAAAGAATTTATTTATTGAGGAAATTTTTGAGGACTTGTTTAGAAAAAAAAATATTTCAGACAATAAGATCTATGATTTAGCTAAAAATCTTAATATAGGTATTGTTTTAACAGCTCATCCAACAGAAGTAAAAAGAAGAACTTTAATTCAAAAATATCACAAGATTATAGAGATACTTGAAGAGCGAGAATTGTTTAAAAATTTTCCCTCAAAATTAAAAGTTCTCGATAAAAATCTTTATGATGAGTTGACAATTATTTGGAATACGGATGATCTTAAAAGATTTAAACCATCGCCATTTGATGAGGCTAGATGGGGATTAGCCATTATTGAAGATAGTCTATGGGATACTGTTCCAAAAGTTTATAGAAAATTAAACTCTATATTTGTAAAAAATATGGGTAAAAATTTACCAAAAAATTTTAATCCTATTGTATTTGGTTCATGGATGGGTGGTGACAGAGATGGTAATCCCAATGTTACTTCAGAAGTCACAAGAAAAGTAATTCTACTTTCTAGATGGGAAGCAGCTAAATTATATGAAAAAGCTCTCACAAAAATAATAAGATCCTATTCTATGGAAAAGGCTTCAAAAAAAATCTTAAGTAAAGTTGGTCAATCATTCGAGCCTTATAGAGTTTTTTTAAGACCGTTGAGAGACAAAATGAGAATTACCCATAGATCTATTGAACAACATCTGGTGCATAATAAGCCGTTAGATCAAAAAAAATTATTAAGTTCTCGAGAGGAAATTCTTAAACCTTTAAGAGTTGTAAGAGAGTCTTTAGAGCAAAATCAAAATGAGAATATTGCTAGTGGTGAATTGTTAGACTTAATGAGGCGAGCAAAATGTTTTGGGATTAATTTAGCAAGATTAGATATCAGACAAGAGTCTGCAAGACATAAACAATTGATATCTGAGTTTGTTAAGACGAAGTTTAAAAAAAATTATTCAAATTTTACTGAGAAAGAAAAAATAAAATTTTTAAAGAAATTTATAACTTTTAAATCTAATAAAATTGGAAATTTCCAATTTAAGAATAAAGAGAATAAGGAAGTATGGACAACTTTTAGCACTTTATCTAAAGAGCCACCAGAGTGTTTAGGTGCATATGTAATATCAATGACCACCTCTGCTTCTGATATTTTATCTGTGTCCTTTTTACAAAAAGAGGCAAATATTAAAAATAAATTAAGAGTAGTTCCTTTATTTGAAACTTTAGATGATCTTATTAATGCAAAATCTATAATGGAAACCTTGTTCTCACAAAAATGGTATAGAAAACTGATCAATCATGAACAGGAGGTAATGATTGGATATTCCGACTCAAGTAAAGATGCTGGAAAAATATGTGCTAGTTGGCATCAATATAAAGCACAAGAAGAAATAATAAAATTAGCAAAAAAATTTAAGATTAAAGTAACTTTTTTTCATGGTAGAGGTGGATCAGCTGGTAGAGGAGGAGGTCCGATACAGGCTACTTTAAGGTCACAACCTCCTAATTCAGTTAATGGCAATATAAGGATTACTGATCAAGGTGAAGTAATTCAACAAAAGTATGGCTATGAACCTTTAGCTAATTATAATTTATGTAGTTACATTGGTGCTGTTACAGAGGCCACATTAAATCCTCCACCAATTCCTAAAAAAAATTGGAGAGACTTAATCGAAAAAATGTCTGACATTTCTAAAAACTCATACAGAAAAAATATAAATCAAAGTTCAGATTTTATTGAGTATTTTAGGACTGTCACTCCTCATAAAGCACTTGGCAAATTATCTATTGGTTCAAGACCATCAAAAAGAAAAAATGTTGATAATATAAAAAGTTTAAGAGCAATACCGTGGGTGTTTGCATGGACACAGATCAGATTAATGCTTCCAGCCTGGTTAGGAAGTGCAGAAGCATTAAGATACTCTTATATCAAACAGTTTAGAAAAACTTTATATGATATGGAAAAAAATTGGCCTTTTTTTAATTCAATGCTTGATATGCTTGATATGGTAATTTCTAAAGCTGATCCAGAAATTTCAAAAATTTATGAGGAGTTTCTCGCTGACAAAAAACTTCAAAGAGTTGGACAAAAACTAAGATTTCAATTTGCTACAATAAAGGAATTAAATAAAAAAATTACTCCTAAAGAAATTTTGAAGATAAGAAAAGAATTTAGATCTAAGGTACTAGCAAGAAATATTTACTCTGAGGTTTTAAATATTATTCAGCCAATAGTTATTTACAAATTAAAAAAGAAAAAAGATAAAAAAAATAGAAAATATTTAGAAGACGCTTTGCTGACCTCTATCGCAGGTATTTCTGCTGCAATGAAAAATACTGGATGATATTCAAAAGAGTCATTTTTTTAATCTTATTGTCTTTTATAATTACCAACATTTCAAAAAGTGATTTTAAAGAAATAAAAAAAAAAGCAATAATCACTAAGCCAGAAATTATTTTTCCAATTCGAGAAAAACTGGATAAATGCATAAATAATATGTATGTAAATCAAACTACCAATCCTGTTTTACCAGTAATAAAAGTTGAAGCTCCATCAGGATACGGACTGGATAATAGATTTATGTATGCTTTAAATAAGTTTGAAAATTTTAAACGTCCTTGTGGTGGAGGAGATATTGAAGCTTGTGAGAATGTAAAAAGAGTAATTTTAGATTGGGCAAAAGCTGATGCCGCAAAAAGAACAGGACCATCTAATCATGAAGGCAGACATTGGAATGATACTTTGACAGTAAATCTTTGGGTGGCTTCTCCAATGATGGCAGCCTATTCGTTTGCAAAACAAATTATTAAAGTTCCTGACAACGAAGATAAAATAATCAAAGATTGGTTTGAAAGAATTGTAAAAAAAAATAAGCATTTAATGTATGGCATGACCTATAAACAAGGTACTCAAGCAATAGGTGTTCCAAAGAGAGCCCATAATCATGCACTTTCCTCTGCTATAGCACACATGGAATTAGGAATTTTGTTAAACGATAATACTCAGTTTCGTAAAGCTTTTAAAAATTATGAAGCAGCAATCAAACACCAAAGAGGAGACGGAAGCTTGCCTATCGAAACAAGACGTGGTGGAAGAGCTATGTTTTATCAAGGCAGAGCCATGAATGCATTGTCAGTAATAGCAATTATTGCTGAAAACCAGGGCTATAATATTTGGGAATACGATTATAAAGGAAAAAACTTTCATAACATTGTTAAGTTTTTTATAGATTTTACAGAGACTAATGAAATTGTATTTAAATATGCCAAAGAAATGAAATCACCTGGACCGGCTAAGAATTATAAAGTTCAAGATCTAGATAGTAGATCTAGTAGTAATTGGGGATGGCTTTACGCTTATGTAACTCGATTTCCAGATCATGAGAATGTTCAAAGATTAAAACAATGGTCTACTAATCAAAGCAACCTTAATAATTATCAAAGAAAAATAGTTCTTAATTTTGAAAATATTTTAAAAAGAAACTTTGGTACTTCATCCTGGACAGTTGTAGAACCAAACTGTCATTTTACTAAGTAGCTCTAATTGTCGGTAGACAATAAAAATCTGCTGTATCTATTTTAGAAGAGTATTGTCTTCTCATATTCCATTTTTTATGAACCCCAGCACTTGCAAGACTTAATGTGGATCTGCCATATCTATAATTAGTATTATCAATCGATCGCATTAAACTTTTTATCTTTTCATCTTTTTCCGATGAAAATAAATTTTTTCTGCCATCATCGTTACGTAGTCCTGTAAGCATAACACCTGCTTTCTGATATCGATATCCATTTTTGAAAATACTTTCTAAAATTGAAACTGCAGTTTTAACAGTTTCAATACTATTATTTGTTGCAATTGGAAAATCAATTGTCTTTGCATTTGAATAGTAACCATAGTCTCTTTGAAAAGGACTCGTTCTGACAAAAACTGTAATTGCTTTTGCAACTAAAGACTCTGATCTAATTTTCTCAGATGCATTTAAACAATAATTTGCAACTGCTTCTTTTAATTCTTGAAACTTTTCAATTCTTTTTCCAAAAGATCTTGAAACGACACAGCTCTTTCTTTTTGTTTGTGTTGTCTCTAAACCGATACAAGGCACCCCTCTAAGTTCCATTGCAGTCCTCGAACTTAAAACATTAGAACATTTTTTGATCCAAGTATTAGATTTATTTTTAAGTTGTTTTGCATTGTAAATTCCATTCTTTTGATAAAACTTCGTAAGTTGTCTACCAACACCCCACACATCATTAATTTCAACTTTTTCTAAGATAGGATCTAAATTCTCAATGCCAATTAAACTTGTTACTCCTGATTGTTTTTTCTTTGCGATATGATTTGCAACTTTACTTAAAGTTTTAGTTTTAGCGATACCAATGCTAGTCGGAATCCCAGTCCATTGTAAAACTGTCTCTCTAATTTCTCTTCCAACTTTTTCAACTTCTGAGTCCGGAAAATTAGATAAATCTATAAATGCTTCATCAATTGAATACACTTCTATTTCAGTATTAAATCTTTTCAGAGTTCTCATTACCCTTCTAGATAAATCTCCATACAAAGAGTAATTTGATGAAAAAACTTCAACTTTATTTTTTACAATAATATCTTTTGCTTTAAAGTAAGGCTCACCCATTTTGATCCCCAGTGCTTTTGCTTCGTTGGATCTAGAAATGATACAACCATCATTATTGGATAAAACAACTACAGGTTTTTTTCTTATTTTTGGATTAAATAATCTTTCGCAAGAAACGTAGAAAGAATTACAATCAACTAAGCCTATTTTTTTAGTACGTAGAATGGATGACATAAGTCACAACCCCCCATATGAAAACATCTTCTTCTTCATTAATTAAAATTCTATTAGAAAAATCTTTAGAACCTGACGATAGAAATTTTTCATCTCTTTCTTGAACTAAAGTTTTAACTACAAGTTCATCGTGAACATTTGCAATAACCGTTGAAAAGTTTTTTGGTTTTAAACTTTTATCGACAACCAATAAGTCTCCATCATTAATCCCAACATCGACCATGGATTTACCCTGAACTCTGATGATGAAAGTAGCTGGAACATTTTTAATTAAATGCATGTTCAGATCGATGTCTTCTTCGATATAATCGGTGGCAGGTGATGGGAAACCAGCGCCAGCTTTATGTAGATAATAGGGAATAGTTAGTTTCATGTTCTTGTTTTGTTCTAATTTATAGCCCATTTATACAATGCACGCAAGAGGTTGTATTTTGAGTCCGTAATTGAATCAAAAGTGAATCAAAACGTGAACATCAAAACTATATTTTGTATGCTTGTGGATAACTTTAACCAAGGATAGTTTTAAATTCTAATTTAATTATAAAAGGAGAAAAATAATGAGTTCAATTGAAGTCAAAACTTTTGACAATCCAGACGAAAGTAACACGAGTTTTAAAAATGCTAAAATAGATATTGTGAAAGTAGGAGATCAAAGAGTTATGAGATTAGTTTTACAACCAGGTTGGAAATGGTCACAAGACATTAAGCCAACAGTTGGCACAGATAGCTGTAAAGCAAAACATCTAGGTGTAATTGTTTCAGGAGCAGTTTGCGCAAAACATGATGATGGAACTGAATTAACTTATAAGGCTGGTGATGCATATTCAATAGAACCAGGTCATGATGGTTGGGTAGTAGGTGATAAACCTGCAGTAGTTTATGAGTTTCATGGAAAATGGGGAGAATAGTGAAAAAACTATCTTGTCATTGTGGTGCTATAGAGGCTGAAATAAATTTAGAGGGAGACTTAGCCAAAGTAATAAAATGTAATTGTTCTATTTGTAAAAGAAAAGGAGCAATTATGTCGATGGTAAAAAATGAAGATTTTAAAATTACTAAAGGTGAAGATAAGTTAAAATTGTATCAATTTCATTCAAAAGTGGCAAAACATTACTTTTGCTCAGACTGTGGAATTTATACCCATCACAACCCAAGAATAAATCCAGCGATGACAGGATTTAATGTTGGATGTATTGATGAAATAGATACTTTTGATATCAAAGATGTTCCAGTTAACGATGGTCAAAATCATCCTTTAGATAAAAAATAATTTTCATGCAACAATTTAGTTTATGTTTTGGTAAGGTAAAAAAAGACTGTTTAAAGTTCATTAAATCTCAAGAGACAAAAGCTGATAAATTCAAAAATAAAGAAAGAATGATTAAATCTTTCTTAATTCCGTTATGTTTTTGGATTAGTAAAAAAGCTGATAAAAAAAAACCGTATTTTGTAGGATTATCAGGAGGGCAAGGAACTGGTAAAACGACAATTAGTTCTTTAATCAGAATTATCTTAACTAAATACTTTAAATTAAATGTTTTTAGGATTTCAATAGACGACTTTTATAAAACAAGAAAAGAACGAATAAATTTGTCAAAAAGAGTACATCCCATGCTTTTAACTAGAGGCGTGCCCGGAACACATGATATTAATATGATGCTGAATTTCTTTAAAAAGTCAAAAAGTAAGAAATTCAATAGATTAAAATTACCAACATTTAATAAAGCTATCGATGACAGATATAATAAAAAGAAATGGTATGATTTAAAAAAGAGACCAGATGTAATTATTTTTGAAGGATGGTGTGTTGGTGCAAAATCAGAAAAAAATAATACTTTAAAGAAAACAATTAATTCTTTGGAAAAAGCAAAAGATCAAAAACAGATTTGGAGAAAATATGTTAACAACCAATTAAAATCAAAATATAAAAATTTATATTCACAATTAAATTGTTTGGTCTATCTAAAAGCAAAAAATTTTAGTTTGTTACAAAAATGGAGATTAAAACAAGAAAGAAAACTTTGGGTTCAAAGCAAAGTGAAATCGAAAATAATGAGTAGGGGAGATGTATTAAATTTTATGCAAACTTATCAAAGAATAACCCAAAACATGTTTAGAAATATGCCTAAGTATGCGTCAGTAATATTTAATTTAAATAGTAACCATCAAATTAAATCTGCTGTATATAAAAAGAAATGATTAGAATTTTATTTATAATTATAGGTTTCATATTTTTGTTAAATAATGCAAATGCTGAAACTTTTTCTGCAGCATTAAAAAAGGCTTATAGTGACAATAATGAGCTGAATGCTGAAAGAGAGAGTTTAAACATTTCTGAGCAAGAATTAAAAATTTCAATTAGTTCATATTTACCATCAGTAACTTTGAGTGGAAGTAAAAGCTCAGAAGATACCAATAAATTAACTAATCAGAATGGAACAGATGCAACAATCTCAGATGTAGACCCAACTGTGCAATCATTAACAATTACCCAAACATTAATAGATTTTGGGAGAGGTGCTGAATTAAGTAAAAGTAAAATTGGCATTGAATTAGCTAAAGCAAAGCTTTTAAAAAAAGAGCAAGAAATACTATATAAATCAATAGAAGCTTATACAGGTTTAATTTCAGCAAACGAAAAACTAAAGATTAATAGATCCAATGTTAATCTGTTAGATCGACAAGTTGAAACGGATAGAATTAGGCTTGAGCGAGGAAACATATCCTTATCAGATGTTGCTCAATCAGAGTCCTCTTTAGCTGGAGCACAAGCAAAATTAATACAAGCTGAAAACGATTTTTTAACCAGTAAGCTAAATTATGAAAATGTGATTGGCACTATTAATGATGCAGAGGCACTAGATAAATCATCTATCGCAATAGTTAATTTGCCCAATGAATTAAACTCTGCAATAGAGATATCCAAAAAAGGCAATCCAGATTTAATTATAGCTCAACTTGAATATGAACAATCAAAAAAAGATACAACAAGTGCAAGATCTGATTTAGCCCCAACAGCAACCTTATCTTTTGATAGATCAAAAACAGATGATTTAAGTTCAACCTATGATGAAAAAGAGCAAGATACCTTAAAAGCAACCGTTACATGGCCATTTTTTTCAGGTGGAAAGAATTATGCAAATTTGAATAAAAATAAAAGTTTGGAGACACAAAAAAATCTTCTTCTAAATAACATGATTAAAAAAAATCAAACAGATGTTGCTAGTGCCTGGTCAAATTATCAATCAAACAAAAGTTTACTTGATTCAGTAAGAGCTCAGGTGAATGCCGCAGAAATCGCAAATGAGGGAATTGTAGCTGAATATAATAGTGGATCAGATAGAACCACTTTAGAAGTTATTCAGTCTAACTCTTTATTGTTGAATGCTCAGATTTCGTTAGCAGATTCAGAGAGAAACTATATTCTTTCGCAGTTTAATCTTTTAAAATCTATTGGATTGCTCAATAGCGAATATCTTAAATTGAGATAAAATTAGCTTTTTTAGGCTCAAATAAATAAATCTTGCTAATGAGAACAAAATGTGTACATTTATAAGCATGATTCGAGTGACAAAAATATTAAAAAAAGAGGCAAAAAATGACTAAAAATAACTTAAAAGTAGTTAAATCTACTAAAGATCAAGAATTGGATAATAAAGAGAAAAATAAAGCTTTAGACGCAGCAATCAGCCAAATCACAGATAATTTTGGAAAAGGTTCTGTAATGAAGCTTGGTGAAAAAAGAGCAATGGATATCGAGTCGATATCAACAGGTTCTTTAAGTTTAGATTTAGCTTTAGGAATAGGCGGTTTACCTAAAGGAAGAATTATTGAAGTTTACGGGCCAGAGTCTTCTGGAAAAACTACATTAGCATTACAAGTTGTTGCTGAAGCTCAAAAAGCAGGTGGAATTTGTGCATTCGTTGATGCAGAGCATGCTTTAGATCCAGTTTACGCAAAAAAATTAGGTGTAAATACTGAGGAGCTTTTAATTTCACAACCAGATGCTGGTGAACAAGCTTTAGAAATAGCAGATACATTAGTAAAATCAGGCTCTATTTCAGTTATCGTAATTGACTCGGTTGCAGCTTTAACTCCAAAAGCTGAAATTGAAGGTGAAATGGGAGATCATCATGTTGGTCTTCAGTCAAGATTAATGAGTCAAGCTTTAAGAAAATTAACTGGTTCAATTTCAAATACAAACACAATGATGATTTTCATTAACCAAATCAGAATGAAAATTGGTGTTATGTTTGGAAGTCCAGAAACAACATCAGGTGGTAACGCACTTAAGTTTTATTCATCTGTAAGAATGGACATTAGAAGAATTGGTGCCATCAAAGACAAAGATGAAATTATTGGAAATACTACAAGAGTTAAAGTAGTTAAAAACAAAGTTGCACCACCATTTAAAGTTGTCGAGTTTGATTTGATGTATGGAAGAGGTATTAGCAAAATGGGTGAGTTAGTCGACCTAGGTGCTAAAGCTGATATCATAGAAAAATCAGGAGCTTGGTATGCTTATAAAGGTGAGAAAATTGGACAAGGAAGAGAAAATGCAAAAACTTATCTTGCACAAAACCCTAAAGTTGCTGCAGAAATAGAAATGGCAATTAGAGAAAAAGCTGGTGTGATTTCAAAGAAAATTGAAGGAAATCCATTAAGTCCTGAGAAAATTGAAAAGGAGAAGAAAGTAGCTGAAAAAGAAGAGGCTGCAAAAGAAACTGCTCCTACAAAGAAGAACTAGAATTAAAGGTCATCTTTAAATTATAAAGGCGCTTATTATAAGCGCCTTTCCCCCTTATCGTTATCTAGACATAGAACAAAAAAGCTGTATTTTAAAAATATGGCGGACAAATCATTAAATGAAATAAGAAGTACGTTTCTTAAATACTTTGAAAAAAATGATCATAAGATTGTTGAATCTAGCAATTTAGTCCCAAATAACGATCCAACCTTAATGTTTGCTAATTCAGGGATGGTTCAGTTTAAAAATGTATTTACTGGTCTAGAAAAAAGAGATTATCAAAGGGCTACTACCTCACAAAAATGCGTTAGAGCAGGTGGTAAACATAATGATTTAGAAAATGTTGGTTATACACCAAGACATCATACTTTCTTTGAAATGTTGGGAAACTTTTCTTTTGGAGATTATTTTAAAGAAAGAGGAATTGAACTTGCATGGAATTTAATCACCAAAGATTTTGGTTTAGATAAAAATAGGCTTTATGTAACTGTTTTTAATGAAGATGATGAGGCTTTTAATTTCTGGAAAAAAATAGCAGGTTTTAGTGATGACAGAATAATTAGAATTGCAACATCGGATAACTTCTGGTCAATGGGTGAAACTGGTCCCTGTGGTCCTTGCTCAGAAATATTTTATGATCATGGTGATCACTTAAAAGGTGGACTGCCCGGAACCAAAGATCAAGATGGAGATCGTTTTATTGAAATTTGGAATTTGGTCTTTATGCAGTATGAGCAAGTCTCAAAAGAAAAAAGAATAGATTTGCCAAAACCATCTGTTGATACAGGGATGGGATTAGAGAGAATTGCAGCTCTTTTACAAGGTACACATGATAACTATCAAACTGATCATTTTAAGAAATTAATTAGCTCAATATCTGATGCAACAAAAGTCAAACAAGAAGATAAAAATATATCAAGTTTTAGAGTAATTGCTGATCACTTAAGAGCAAGCTCATTTCTTTTAGCCGAAGGAGTTTTACCATCAAATGAAGGTCGCGGATATGTTCTAAGAAGAATTATGAGAAGAGGAATGAGACATTCTCATTTGTTAGGATCTAAAGAGCCAATTTTTTATAAAATTTTTGACTCATTAAAAAACGAGATGTCAGGAAACTACCCAGAGCTTGAAAGGTCTCAATCTTTGATCAAAGAAACTTTAAGGATGGAGGAAGAAAAATTTTTAGTTTTACTAGATAGAGGTATCAAAATTTTAAATAATGAAATTGCAAAAATAGACAAAGTTTTACCTGGGGATGTCGCTTTCAAATTATATGACACCTATGGTTTTCCATTAGATCTTACTGAAGACATTTTAAAGAATAAATCTTTAAAAGTTGATCATCAGAAATTTGATGAATTAATGAAAAAAAGCAAAGAGCTTGCTAAGAAGAATTGGAAAGGTTCTGGAGATAGTTCTGAGGAAGCCATTTGGTTTTCAATTAAAGATAAAACTGGTCCAACAGAATTTTTAGGTTACGAGTCTAATCAGTCTGAGGGTGTTGTGTTAAACTTAATTAAAGGTAACAAAGAGACAAAATCTTTATCTTCTGGGGAAGAGGGAATGATCATTACCAATCAAACCCCGTTTTATGGAGAGTCTGGTGGACAACTTGGTGATAAAGGTACAATTGTTTCTGGTAATTCTGTTTTTGAAGTAGAAGATACACAAAAGAAACTTGGAGATTTATTTGTTCATTACGGATCTTTGAAAACTGGAGATATAAAAATCAACGATGTAGTAGAAATGAAAATAGATGTTGAGAGAAGAGATAATCTAAAAGCTTATCATTCTGCTACACACTTACTCCACGAGTCATTAAGAAGAACTTTAGGTAAACATGTTATGCAAAAAGGATCATTAGTTGCTCCAGACAGATTAAGATTTGACTTTAGCCACATGAAACCAATTACTAATGAAGAGTTAGAGACTATTGATAAGCTAGTTAATGAATATGTTTCAAATAGTTCTGAGGTAACAACAAGAATTATGACACCAAAAGCTGCAATTGAAAAAGGAGCGCTAGCTTTTTTTGGAGAAAAATATGGAGAAGAAGTCCGCGTTGTATCTATGGGAAAGGAAAAAGAAGCATACTTTTCAACAGAGTTATGTGGAGGAACACATGTTAAAAATACCGGTGATATTGGAAAATTTAAAACTGTAAGTCAATCGTCTATTGCTGCGGGTGTTAGAAGAGTTGAAGCTCTAAGAGATAAACAACTTGAGGATTTTATTAAGAACAAAGAAAAATTATCAACTTTATCGACACAAAAAGATGAAGAAACAATTAAAGATTTGTCATCACAAATTATTAAACTTGGAGGCAAACCAAATGTTGATAATAAAGATTTAAAAGAAATTATAAAAAATCTTTCTCGACAACTTGAACAACTAAATGTTAGTTCAGTTCTTCAAGACAAAACTAAAAACATTATTAAAGATGATAAGATAAATAATATAAAAGTTAGATTTCAAAAAGTACAAGATTTACCTCCTAAAGATTTAAGAAAATTAGTTGATAATGGTAAAAAAGAATTAGGTGATGGTATTGTAATTGTTTTTGCAAGTAGTGAAGATAAGGTTGGGTTAGCAGTTGGTATTACCGATAAATTAGTAGATAAATATGATGCAGTAAAATTTGCAAAATTAGGATCAGAGACTGTTGGTGGAAAAGGTGGCGGTGGTAGAAAAGATTTTGCTCAAGCAGGGGGGCAAGATAAGAGCAAAATTGATGAAGCTTTTGAAAAAATCAAGTCTTTAATTTAATTTCTTTTTTAAATTATTATCAATTTCATCCAGAAATTGATTTGTAGTTAAGTACTTAGTTGATGGCCCAACTAGTATAGCTAGATCTTTGGTCATAGAACCGCTTTCGACACAATCAATACAAACTTGCTCAATGGTGTTAGCAAACTTTATAAGATCATCATTTCCATCTAATTTACCTCGGTGAGCCAGACCTCTTGTCCAGGCAAAAATCGAGGCAATAGGATTGGTCGATGTTTCTTTTCCTTGTTGATGCATTCTATAGTGTCTTGTTACAGTTCCATGTGCTGCCTCGGCTTCCATAATTTTTCCATCAGGAGTTAATAATGTACTTGTCATTAAACCTAAAGAACCATAACCTTGAGCCATCGTATCAGACTGAACATCACCATCGTAATTTTTACAAGCCCAAATATATTTTCCACTCCATTTCATTGCACAAGCCACCATGTCGTCAATTAATCTATGTTCATAAGTAATTTTTTCCTTATCAAATTTTTCTTTAAATTCTTTATTAAACACTTCTTCAAATATATCTTTAAAACGTCCATCGTACTTCTTTAGGATCGTATTTTTTGTTGAAAGATAGACGGGCCACTTTTTTATAAGACCGTAGCTAAAACAAGATCTTGCAAAATCCTCAATAGATTTATCTAGGTTATACATAGAAAGAGCAACACCTGGTCCAGTAAAATTAAATACTTCATATTTAATTTCATCTTTACCATCCTCTGATGTCCACTTAACTTCCATCTTTCCTTTACCTGGGACTTTAAAATCAGTTGCCCTGTACTGATCACCAAAAGCATGTCTACCAATTACAACTGGATCTGACCATGAAGGCACTAATTTTGGAATGTTAGAACAAATTATGGGCTCTCTAAAAACAGTTCCACCAATGATATTTCTTATCGTCCCATTTGGTGACCTCCACATTTTTTTTAAATTAAATTCTTCAACTCGTGCTTCATCAGGAGTGATGGTTGCACATTTTATACCTACACCAATTTTTTTAATTGCATTAGCAGAGTCTATTGTAATCTGGTCATCAGTATCATCTCTACTCTTCATACCCAAATCGTAGTACTCAATACCGATATCAAGATAAGGAAGGATTAATTTTTTTTTAATAAATTCCCAGATTATCCTGGTCATTTCATCACCATCTAACTCTACAATGGGGTTTTTTACAGTAATTTTGCTCACTTTATTTATATCTTAATAATTGAATTTCGTAATTTTATATACATATTAATGAAAAATTATCAAATAGAAGAACATGTTTAGTAAGATATTTCCAAAAATTCACGCAGAGGGATACAAGTTCCTAGTTATCTCAGGAATTATTACAATCGTATTTTATAGTTTCAGTAATTTTTTAGGTTTAATTGGTTTGGTATTAACAATCTGGGTTTATTATTTTTTTAGAGATCCTGAAAGAGTAATTATTGATGATAATAATTATCTGGTTAGCCCTGCTGATGGAGAAATCATAAAAGTTGAAGAAGTTGATGGTCCAAAAGAGCTAGGCTTAGAAAATAAAAAATTTAATAAGATAAGTATCTTTATGAACGTATTTGATTGTCATGTTAATAGAACTCCATGTGCTGGAAAAATTGAAGAAATTTTATATAAACCCGGAACATTTGTTAATGCTTCTCTTGATAAAGCAAGTGAGGATAACGAGAGAAATTATTTTAAAATTAAGGATACAGATAATAACGATATTATTGTAGTTCAAATAGCAGGTCTTGTAGCTAGAAGAATAGTTTGTGAGTCTAATAAAGATCAAGAGTTAAAACAAGGTGATAGAATTGGAATGATAAGATTCGGAAGCAGAGCTGATGTATATTACGAAAACTACCAACCATTAGTAAAAGTAGGTCAAAAAGCTATTTCAGGGGAAACACTGTTAGCTAAAAAATAAAATGGAACAACCTAAAAATAATTTAAAGATCGTAGCAGATAAAAAAAGAGCAAGAATGATCTTACCAAATATGCTTACACTTATTGGGGTTTGCATTGGTTTAACATCAATACGATTTGCTCTAGATGGTAGGTTTGAACTTGCAATTATAGCGATTCTATTTGCTGCTTTAATCGATGGTCTTGATGGAAGAATAGCTAGATTAATCAGAGGTACTTCTAAAGTTGGAAAAGAATTAGACTCACTCACAGATATGATAAGTTTTGGGGTAGCGCCAGCATTTATAATGTATTTCTGGAAGCTCAATACTCTAGGAAGATTTGGTTGGTTGCTTTGTTTAGTTTATGTAATTTGCGTTGCATTACGTTTAGCGCGGTTTAACATTAACTCAAACCAAGAACCTTCATGGAGAGATAATTTTTTTGAGGGAGTCCCATCACCAGCTGGAGGAATTTTAGTTTTAACGCCTTTGATAATTAGTTTAAGCGGTTTTAATTTTGTTCAATTAAATTATGATTTAATGGTACCCATTTTTTTTATCACAACTTCTTTTTTACTTATTAGTAAATTTCCAAGCTATTCTTTTAAAAAGATAGTGATTCCAAGAAAGACAACAATATTCCTTTTATTTGGAATAGTTTTATTTTTTGGCCTGTTATTAATTTATACTTTTAATGTAATTGCAATTAGTGCAGCAATTTATGTCCTTTTATTACCAATTAGCTTTTTCCATTTTCAGAAAATTAAGAAACAACATGAAAATGACAAAATTCAAGACGAAGATGATCTTGAAGACGTACTTTAATGAAAAAAAATGTAATCGTTTCTTTAGCCGATGCTAATTATTTTCCTTTACTAGAAGAACTAGTAGATTCAATTAAAAGATTTAAACAGAGTGAAGATGTTGCTATTTGCATTTTGGATGCAGGATTAAAACAAGATCAGAGAGATAGTTTATCTAAAAAAGTTGATGAAATTAAAAATGCCGAATGGGATATTGAAGTGCCTGGTTATAAGGTTAAAGGTAAAGAATGGTTGAAAAGTCAGGTCTCAAGAGCCTTTTTACCTAAATACTTTCCTAACTACGAAAAATATCTGTGGATTGATTGTGATGCATGGGTAAATGATTGGAGTTGCGTGGAATTATATTTCAAGGCTTGTGATGATGGAAAGCTTGGAATTACTCAAACAATTGGTCCAGGATATAAGATTACATCAAAAGTAAACTGGCTTTTTGGAAAGCTGGCGTTAATTAAATCTCAAAATTTTAAACACGCTGTAAAATCAAAAATTAGTTATGCAGATGCTAGGAAATTAGCTTTTGCCCCACATATTAATATTGGAGTTTTTTCCTTAGAAAAAGACTCTAAAGGATGGAGTACTTGGCAAAATAATTTAGAGAAAACTCTAAAAGCAGGTAATATTTTTGGATCTGAAGGTCTAGCAATTAATATGTCTGTTTATATTGATGATTTAGAGACAGAGTTTCTTCCTTTAAATTGTAATTGGATCACAAGTAATTTACTTCCAAAATATGATCAGAAACAAAGTACATTTGTTGAACCATACTTACCAAATTATAAAATTGGTATAATGCATCTTGCAGCAGGTATTTGGAAAGGTGGTAAGGATATGCGAGTGGATAAAACTATTAAAATTGAATTAGAAACTTTAGATAAAAATAAAATACATAAAAGTTTAAGATATAATACTTAATTGAAAAAAAATAAGATTTCAAAAAATTGGGTAAATAAACAAAGACGTGATACTTATGTGCGTCAATCAAAAGTTGACGGTTATCGAGCTAGGTCGGCCTATAAACTAAAAGAGATAGATGAAAAATTTAAAATATTTAAGGGTGGAATGTCAGTTGTAGACATTGGAGCAGCTCCTGGGAGTTGGTCACAGTATGTTGCAAAAGTAGTTAAGAGCGGAAAGATAATTTCTATAGATCTAAAAGAGATGGAAAGTATAGAAAATACCTTACAAATTCAGGGTGACTTTACTTCAGTTGATACTCAAGACCAAATTAAACAATATCTTAAAAAAAAACCTGATGTAGTCATGTCTGATATGGCCGTAAACACAACTGGGATAAAAAATATCGATTCAATTCAAACTGGTGAATTGTGCAAAGAGGCGATGGTTTTTTCAAAGGATGTGATTTCAGAAAAGGGTTTTTTTATTTCAAAAATATTTATGGGTAGTACCTTCAATGAAATTGTCGCACTGGGAAAAAAAATTTTTAAGGAAGTAAAGGTTTTTAAACCCAAATCTAGTAGAAAAGACTCTAAAGAAAGTTTTATAATTTGTAAAAATCTTAGATAGTTTCTTTAAATTTTAAAGGAATCGTATATAAATGATCATGGTTCCTATAAAAGAAGCACTCACCTTTGATGATGTAACACTTGTTCCTAAGTATTCTGAGATCTTACCCTCAGAAGTTGATACTAGTATTAAGCTCACAAACTATCTAAAATTGAATATTCCTCTATTATCCTCAGCTATGGATACTGTTACTGAAAGCAAAATGGCTATCGCGATTGCGAAAGCAGGCGGGATAGGAATTATTCATAGAAATTTGGATATAAAAAAACAAATTCTTGAAATTAAAAAAGTAAAAAAACAAAAACTTTTAGTAGGCGCAGCTGTTGGAGCTGGACCAAGCGAATTTAAAAGAGCAGAAGCAATACTTAAAGAAAAAATTGATATGATTGTTGTTGATACTGCTCATGGACATACAAAAAAGGTCTCAGAAATAATTAAGTTTATCAAAAAAACAAAAGACAAAAAAACTGCTCTCTGTGCTGGAAATATTGCTACACCTGCCGCAGCAAAATTTCTATTAAAGCTTGGTGTTGACGTCATAAAAGTTGGGATTGGACCTGGATCGATATGCACAACAAGATTAGTTGCAGGTATTGGGGTTCCACAACTTAGTGCAATACTAGAAGTAAGGAATGGTATAAAAAATAAAAATGTAAAGATTATTTCTGATGGTGGAATTAAATATTCAGGTGATTTAGCAAAAGCATTCGCTGCTGGAGCAGATGCAGTTATGATTGGCTCATTGTTTGCTGGAACAGATGAAGCGCCAGGAAAATTAATAAAGAGAAATGGAAAATTATTTAAAAATTTTAGAGGCATGGGCTCAGTTGGTGCAATGAATAAAGGATCCGCAGATCGATATTTTCAATCAAAGCAAAAGGACTCATCTAAATATGTGCCAGAAGGAGTAGAAGGATTTGCAAAATATAAAGGTAAAGTTGATAATATAATCTTTAAATTAATTGGTGGATTAAGATCTTCTATGGGATACTTAGGATCAAGACAAATTAAATATCTAAGAGATAAACCACAATTTGTTAAAATAACAAAAGCTGGTTTTTACGAAAGTATGGTCCATAATGTTGATATAGTTAAAAGTGATAATAAATATTAATGAGAAAAATCTTTAAAATAACCGTTCTTTTCTATTTTCTAATTAATATTTTTAATTTTTCTATAGGTAGTGAGAATTTTTTTAATAAAGGTCTAGAACTTTACAATAAAAAAAAATTTGAAGATGCTCGATTTATGTTTGAGAGAAGCATTGTATTTAATCCAAAGCACACTAATTCATACTTATATTTAGCAAAAATTTACAATCAGGAAAAAAATCAAAAGAAAGAGGAAAAAAATTTAGAGGCGACTTTATTGATTGAACCAAATAATGAAGAAGCAATGTTAATGTTAATGAAAATAGCATTAGAAAAATCAAACTACTCTAAAGTAAAGAGTCTATCAGAAGACTTTGTCAAAGTTTGCAAAAATTTATGTGATGAAAATAAAAGTATCTTAGATTCTTTAGCAAACTTAGAACCAAAAAATGAGTCTTGATCAAAATTTGAATAAGATTTTAATTGTAGATTTTGGTTCACAATTTACACAATTAATAGCAAGAAGAGTT
>CACBIY010000005.1 GCA_902539445.1 uncultured Pelagibacteraceae bacterium | reverse complement strand
CCAAGAGGCCGTGAAAAACCTTCAGACCATACCCCAATAGAAATTACTTTAGCTTAAAGATTTTATTTTATTAAACAGCTCTTCGTTAATATTTCGAGGGCCCTTATTTAATCTATTTTTATGTCTTCTTTCCCCTGGAAGTCTAACTCCCTCGAACGATTTCATTTTATTAAAAAATTCATCAGCATGTTTCTGCCAATCGGTCCCAGAGGTTTTATCAGGTGAGATTGCGAGAATAAATTCTCCGCCACTGGGAGGTCCGCCGTCTTTATTATCTTTTGCAGCTGTCTCAAAACTAAAATTATCACCAACTAATGCGCCAGCCATTAGTTCTACCATCATTGCTATAGCAGAACCTTTATATCCCCCAAAAGGAAGTAATACACCTCCATCAGCTATTGCACCTGGGTCAGTTGTCTCTTTGCCATCCTTAGTTAAACCAGTTCCAAGTGGAACTTTATGCCCTTCTCTTTTAGCAACTTGAACTTCACCCATGGCCATTGATGCAGTTGCCATATCGTAAACTACAGGAGTTTTTCCTGGTCGTGGCCATGCAAAAGAAATTGGATTTGTTCCAAACAAGGGTTTAATAGCCCCAGCGGGTGCTACAGCAGGCTTGTAGGATGTGCAAGCAAAGGCAACTAAACCTTCTTCTGCTAATTTTTCAGTCTCCGGCCACATCGCAGCCATATGATGAGAATTATTTATAGCAAGTACGGCCACTCCATTTTCTTTTGCAGCTTTTGCTAATTCAGGTAATCCTTTATTTAAAACTACAGGGGCTAAACAATTATTCCCTTGAACTTTTATTACTGATGCTGAAATTTTTTTTACTTCAGGTTTTCCTTTACCATTAATTTTTCCACTTTTTAAACCACTCACATATGCAGGCAACCTAAACAAACCATGAGATAAAGATCCATCTCTTTCAGCATTTCTTATTAAATCAGAGAGAATAGATGCTGTTTCATCATCACAGCCATTAGCTAGTAAAGTCTTTTTAGCTAAATCAAAAATTTCATCTAATGTGAGGGAAACGGTACTCATCCCAATATTAGATATTATTAATGGTTAAAGATCAATTTTTATTTAACAGCCTTTAAAAGATTTAGACATATTGCCAATTAAATCGAAGTATAGATCTTTGCCAGGGTTAAGTGTTGCCCCTAATGGATCAATTACGCCTGTTGCAACGTTAGTATCTTTTGCTACAGCCTTAATAATATCAGGGTTAAACTGTGGCTCTGAAAATATACAGCTTACTTTATCATGCTCAATTACTTCTCTAATTTCAGCCAATTGCTCAGCACCGGGCATAACATCTGTATTTACTGTAAACGCGCCTAAAATATTAACACCAAATCTCTCTTCAAAATATTGATACGCATCATGGAATACTATTGATTTAAAATCTTTATTTAATTCAGATTTTACTTTCTTAGTTAACTTATCTAAATCTTTATGTGCTTTTTTTAAATTTTCTTTATATTTGTCAGTATTTTTTGGATCATTCTCAATCAAGTGCTCTGCCATTTCGCTTAAAATAACTTTTGCATTCATTGGATCTAACCAAATGTGCGGATCGTACTCACCATGAGCATGTCCTTCATGTCCATGGCCGTGATCATCATGGTCGTCTTCTTTATGACTTTCTTTGTCATGATCATGTTCGTCATGACCATGTTCTTTCTCTTTTTTATCATGATCGTGGTCATCATGATCGTCTTCTTTTTTAGCATGATCATCATGATCATCCTCTTTATGACCATGATCGTCATGATCTTCAAAAATATTTCTTTCTCTAAACTTAAGTTTGGTTATCCCTTTAATTTCCATTAATTCAATTTTTTCAGCTTTTTTTGCAATAGATTTTAATGGTTTTTCTAAAAAACTTTCTATGTCTTCACCTACCCAAAAAATAATATCTGCATTTTGGATCATTTTTGCATGCGATGGTTTAAGTGCAAATCCATGAGGTGATGCGTAGCCATCAACTATTAAATCTGGTTTACCAATACCGTCCATCAAATAGCTTGCGAGTGAATGAATTGGTTTTATTGAAGCTACTACCTTAACTTCAGCATTAACAGGTGAAAAAATTGTTAGGAATGATAAAAGTGATATTAATAATGGGATTTTTTTAATAGTTTTCATAGTTTAATTTTTTTAGTTGTTATAATATAACACTATGTAATAATATAACGTTTATAAGTCAAGTGATATAATGAATGCTAATCAAAATATATTGGTCAAATTAAAAGACGCTGGTTTTAAAATAAACGATAAATGGCTCGTTCAAGGAGTTTCCCTTCAAGTTGAAAAAGGTAAAATAGTTACTTTAATAGGACCTAATGGATCAGGAAAAAGTACAACGGCTAAAATTGCTTTAGGAATTTATAAAAAAATTGAGGGAGAAGTAGAAAAATACACAAATAAAATTGGTTATGTTCCACAAAAAATTTCAATTGATTGGACTTTACCACTTAGGGTCAATGATTTTATGGTATTAACTGAAAGTTTAAAAAATGAAATAATTGATGAGGCACTATCATTAACTGGTGTTATTCATTTAAAAGATAAAAATTTAGGTGATTTATCGGGTGGTGAGTTTCAAAGAGTATTGCTAGCAAGAGCTATTTCAAAAAAACCAGAATTGTTAGTTCTTGATGAGCCAGTTCAAGGTGTAGATTTTACAGGTGAGATAGCTTTATATGAACTTATAAAGAGAATTTCTGATGAATTGAATTGTGGTATCTTATTAATTTCTCATGATTTACATACTGTAATGAGTGCTACAGACCATGTTGTTTGCTTAAATGGTCATGTATGCTGCTCAGGGACACCCATGGATGTCGCAAAAAATAATGAATATAAGGCTTTGTTTGGTGAACAAGCTTCACAGATATTATCAAGATATGAACATAGACATGATCATATTCATACTGATGAGGGTAAAATTAAGAAAAATTAAATGTTCGACGATTTTTTTATAAGAGCATTGGTTGCTGGAATTGGAGTTGCTTTCGTTACAGGGCCTCTTGGTTGTTTTGTAATTTGGAGAAGATTATCTTATTTTGGTGATACGTTGGCCCACTCGGCTTTATTGGGAGTAACATTAGCATTTACAATGGAATTTAATATTGCGTTATCTGTATTTATAATCTCATCTTTAATTGCTTTAACATTAATACAACTTCAAAAAAGAACTAATCTTCCAGGAGATGCATTATTAGGGCTTTTAGCTCACTCATCTTTAGCCGTAGGACTTGTTGTTATTGGTTTCTTAACATTTATCAGATTTGACATTATGGGATTATTATTTGGAGATATATTAGCTGTTACAGTTGATGATCTATTAATAATATGGGTTGGAGGAGCAATAATTCTGTTAATTTTAAAATTAATTTGGAAACCTTTATTCGCATCCACAGTAAACTATGAGTTAGCTGAAGCAGAAGGTTTAAATCCTGATAGAGCAAAAGCAATATTCACAATATTGATGGCTGCAATTATTGCTATATCAATTAAAATGGTTGGTTTGTTATTAATAACAGGAATGCTAATCATACCAGCTGCAATGGCTAGAAATATTTCGTCTAGTCCACAAAGAATGGTTATCTATTCAATCATTGGAGGTCTTCTGTCAGTAATTTTAGGATTATTTACATCCTTGGAATTTAATACCTCCTCGGGTCCATCAATTATAACGGCAGCATTATTTTTGTTCATACTTTCATTATTTAATATCAAACAATCAATTAAATTGAAAAACTAATGAGGAATCAGTAAAATGAATAAAATGCACAAAGAACATAATCTCACCAAAAATCAGAAAATTATTTTTGATTTAATTGATAAATCATCTCAGCCACTTAAGGCCTACTCAATACTCTATAATGTTCAAAAAAAAGGTATCAAAGCTCCTCTGCAAGTTTATCGAGCATTAGATAAGTTAGTTGAAATAGGTAAAATTCATAAAATTGAAAGTAGAAATGCCTTTATTGCATGTCATAATTCAAGTTGTCAGGTGGCTAAAGCTACTGCGTTTTCAATCTGTGAGATTTGTGAAAAAGTAACAGAAATAAGTAGCGCAGGTCTTTCAAAATACTTAGCAAACTTTAAAGACAAAGATGGTATGAAATACAGTAAATATAATCTTGAGTTTTTTGGTTTATGCAAAAAATGCACACTTAAATAAAATCATATCATTAATGATATTTTTTTAATAAAATTAAATCATTAATGATATTTTTTACCTTAAAGATTGTTCTTGCTGCAATTATAATTGCCTTTGCTAGTTGGCTTTCGGGTCAAAATCCAAAACTTGCAGGTTTTATTATCGCCTTACCTCTTGTATCACTCATAGCTATAGCTTTTTCCTATTATGAGCATAATGATATAGAAAAAACAATTCTTTTTACTAAGAGCATACTAGTAGCGGTACCTGTGAGTTATTTATTTTTTTTACCCTTCTTTTTTGCAAAATCATTTAATATGAATTTCTTCCTAATTTATGGCACAGGCTTAGGATTTTTAGTTGTTGGTTTCTTTATTCATAAATATATAACAAATTTTCTCTAATACTGTTACATCTTAATAAATTTGTAACATTAATGTAATAATTAATAAGAGGGAGAAAATATGTTTATAAAAAAATATCTAAAGTGGATCAGTACTTTTTTAGTTTTAGTAGGAATACTTCTTACAAACTTAAATATATATCCTTTAAATATATATTTTCATGGATTAGGAGTTATTGGATGGACTATCGCTGGATTTGTTAGCAAAGATAAGGCGATACTCACTAACTTTGGATTACAAATTCCATTATTTGTTATTGGAATTTATAAGATTATTTTTTAAATGAAGAATATTTTGTTTGTATGCACAGGTAATTCAGCAAGAAGTATTATTGCTGAAAGTATAATAAACAACGAGTATGACGATAAGTATAAAGGTTTTAGTGCTGGGAGTAATCCAACAGGAAAAATTAATGAGGATGTGAAGAATTATTTATTGTCAAAACATTATGATCTTTCAAATTATAGATCTAAAAATTTTAATGAGTTTATTAATGGTCAAATTAAAATGGATTATGTGATTACAGTTTGTAATAATGCCAATAACGAAGTCTGTCCTATTTGGCCAAATAAAGATCAGATAATTCATTGGGATATAGAGGATCCTGTCAAATTACTTGATGAAACAAACGACTTAAATAAAAAAGATGAAATAATAGAAGAAGTTTACAATAATATTTATAAAAGAATAAAGGAACTGATTTATGAAAAATAAAAGCCGCTATTTTCTTGCTGAATTATTAGGCAGTTGTTTTTTAGTAATGATTATTGTTGGTTCAGGTTTAATGGCTGAAAACTTAACTAATGATGTTGCTGTGATGTTAATAGCTAATACTATAGCAACAGGAGCAGGTTTATTTGTGCTTATTACAGTATTTGCTGATGTATCAGGAGCTCACTTTAATCCATTTGTAAGTATCGCAATGGCAATAACAGGCAAATTAAAAAGGAAACTATTACCCTACTATATCATTGCTCAATTGGTTGGTTGCTTGATTGGTGTTGGTTTAGCCAATTTCTTTTTTGAACATGAAATTTATGAATTATCTACTAAATCAAGAGATGGGATTTATATACTAACATCTGAAGTGATAGCAACATTAGGACTTATAGTGATAATTTTTGGGGCTATGAAGTCAGGTAAAATTGCTGTTGCTGCTAGTGTTGGGCTTTACATTACTGCAGGTTATTGGTTTACTTCTTCAACTTCTTTTGCAAATCCTGCGGTTGCTATTGCTAGAACATTTACAGAATCTTTTACTGGTATTAGTTATTTAAATACTCCTTATTATATTTTAGCTGAGCTTATTGGAATGTTAATTGCTGTACTTATTGTTAAAAAGTTATTTTTAGAAAAAAATTGAAAAATATAAAACTTACTAATCGAATAAGTTTAATTAACAAAAAATTTAAAAAAAAAGAGTTTTATCATTATCTTAAAACTTCTAATCTTTCATTAGTAATACCTAAGATTAAAGACAAATATGTAGTAGTTTCCCAAAAAAGAGTTCCAATTAATAAAATTAATTACGAGTTTCCTTCTGGCATAGTGGAAAAAAAGGAAACAACTCTGCAATCAGCATATAAGGAATTAAGAGAAGAAACAGGATATAGATCAAGATCAAAATTGAGTAAAATAATAACTTTTTATACTGAACCTGGAAGACTAACTACTAAAATTACTGGTTATTACACAGAAGACTTAATTAAAATTTCGAAACCAGAACAAGGTATTAGAATTCATCTTTTTAATCAAAAAGAGATATTTAAATTAATATTAAATCAAAAATTCAATAATAGTTCTCATATAGCAATGTTTTTTTATTTAATAACAGTTCTTAAAAAACTATAAACTAAAGGTTGTATCAAAATATCTTTTTTATTTAAGGATTATATGATTAAATCAAATATTAAATAATTCGGAGGCAGTAATGAGAAAAAAACTAAAAAAAAATGAAAAGAAAAAAACAAAGATATTAAAATCAATAGACAAACTTAAAAATAAAATTACAGCAAAAGAAAAAAAATTATCAAGCCTTAATATTAAAATTGCTGGTCTAGAAAAAAAGGTTGCAGAAAAAAAAGCAAAAAAGCTTGCTAAGAAAAATGCAGAGCAGTCTCCTGCATCTATAAATAATTAATTCCAAATCGTCTTTCTCCCTTCTCATTTAAGAGAAGGAAGAAAGTAGTTAATCAACAAAATTTAAACAGGGGAAGAAATAATGAATATTTAAACTTTGATGGTGCTTTATACATAAACTAAGTTACAAAATTATTTACTTATTGTTAAAGTTAAATGAATTTAAATTAAAATAATCTTACAAAAAAATATCACTCAATTAAAAATAGAATTAAATTTAATTTATCTTGAATTATTTGAGTAAATTACTCTTGGTTCTAAAAATAATTCTCTAGCAAGAGCTTTAAATCTTTTAGTAACTTGTTTTGAGATTATTTCTTGATGTTGTGATGGAATTTTCAAAAATACAGCATTACCTCTTTTATATAATTTAAACTCTTCAAGAAATATCGTAGATATCGAGGTCAATGATTGTGAAAATCTCAAAGCTGCTCCAACTTGTTTGCTTGAAAAAATTTCATTATTATTTAAAAAAGTTAGATACTCCATCTTTGGATTATACTTGATACTACAGTACCGCCAATAACATGACAAAGCTAATTGTATTCTTTCTTTATGAGTCAATCTAAGTAAAGGAGTATTTATTGTTTCTTGAAATACCAATTCAGCTTTTTGAAATGCTCCTAATCCCCAATCCATATGACTTAATACACATGCCAGATATAATAATTTCTTATTAAAATGTTCATTGCCTTCAAAAACTGGCTGAATAAAATCATAATATTTTTTATAGTTCGATCCTAGATCACCTCTTTTTTTTGCAATATTCTCAATTGCTTTGTGAAAAATTTCTGATTCTTTTACATCTTTAAAATAGTCAATTGATAAAGAACCTTCACGCAAACCGCTTATAGAACAAATTATATTTTTTGGATTTGTAACTCTCATAATTTCATCAAGTATAATGCAACTATAAGGTAAATATGGTGTTCTAGATTTTGAAATATACTCAACTGTTTTAAGTTTAGATTTATTAAAAGATGAAATTTTTTCAACAAACTTAGATAAAACATTGTTATCAATACTGTATTGATGAATTATATGTACCGGATGATTATTTTGAAAAAGATGTAATTTAAATAATGCTCGCCAAGTACCTCCAACTAAATATAGATTATTAAATTTCTTTTTTGAAAGCCATTTTTCTTCTCTTAATAATTTTTTGATATATTTTGCTAAATTTCTTTTTTTAACTATAGGATTATTTAATAATCTTAAAACACCAATAGGTAATGAGGTTTTATTAGTTACTATATTGTTTTCAACTCGAGCTAATTCTAAACTACCGCCTCCAAGATCGGCAACTAATCCATCAACATTTTCAAAGCCTATTTTAACTCCCTCAGCTGAGCATTCAGCTTCTTCTTCACCAGATAATATATTAATCTTAGTTTTAAAAAGTTTTTCAACTTCATTAATAAATGGTTTTGTATCAGTTGCTTCTCTTAAAACTGCTGTTGCAATGATTTTAAGATTTGTGATTTTTGAAACATTTAAAATTTCAGAGAATCTTTTTAAAACTTTTAAAGCATATTCGGTACCAGATCTGTGAAGTTTTTTGGATTTATCTAAATTTTTTCCAAGTTCACAAACTGCTTTTTCATTAAAAAAAGGCACACGAGAAGAACTGAAATCTTCATAAATTAGCATTCTTATAGAGTTTGATCCAATGTCAATTATAGCTAATCTTGCCTGTTTTAATTTTAAACTATTTTTACTTTTAATTACTTCCACTTTTAATCAATCTTAAGTGCAGTTGTTTAGGCTGCATTTTTAGTTTAGCTTTACCTCTTCCAGATAAGCTCGGATTATTCATAAAATATTCATGAGCTGAAAAGGAATCGCTCTTACTATATTTAATTTTTTTATAATTGCCATCAGCTTCAAGTTCCCAGCTCTGATTAGTATCAAGATAATTTGCCAACATTATTTGATCTAAGATCTGTTCATGAACAGTCTCATTTTCAATTGGGACTAGAAGTTCTACCCTTCGATTTAAATTTCTCGGCATTAAATCAGCTGACGAAATATATACTTTTGCATTTCTATTAGGCATTTTTTTTGTACCATTACTAAAGCAGTAAATTCTAGAATGCTCTAAAAATCTTCCTATGATACTTTTTACAACTATGTTTTCTGATCTATCTTTAACTCCTGGTCTTAAACAACAAACACCCCTTACAAATAAATGAATTTTTACACCAGCATTCGAAGCTTCATAAAATTTATCAATAATTTCTGGATCTACTAAAGAGTTCATTTTTGCCCAAATAGCTGCAAATTTTCCATTTTTAGAATTTTTAATTTCAGCATCAATATTTTCATTTAAGGTTTGCCTCATATTTACTGGCGAAATAGAAATTTTATTTAAATTTTTTGGTTTTGCGTATCCTGTTACATAATTGAAAAACTTTTCAACATCTGATGCCATTTTCTTATCACAACTAAATAAAGACAAATCAGTGTAAATTTTAGCATTTACTGGGTGATAATTGCCAGTTCCTAAATGAAAATAAGTTTGTATTTTACCCTGTTCTCTTCTTAAAACAAGTGATGATTTTGCATGAGTTTTGTATTTAGCAAAACCATAAACAATTTGAACACCTACTTTTTCTAAACTTCTTGATAGTTGAATATTAGCTTCCTCATCAAATCTAGCTTTAATTTCAATTAAAGCGGTAACTGTTTTTCCGTTTTCTGCAGCTGTTATTAAAGCTTTAACAATAGGTGAGTCTAGAGTTGTTCTATATAGAGTTTGTTTTATAGCTATAACTTTTTTATCATTTGCTGCTTGGTTTAAAAATTCAATTACTGAGTCAAATGTTTCAAAAGGATGATGAACAACTAAATCTTTCTTTTTAATAGTTTCAAAAAAATTATCATTATATTCTTTTAATCTTTCAACTTCTCTAGGTGTAAAATGTTTAAATCTTAATTTTGGATTTTTTACTTTACATATTTGATCTATATCTTGAATTCCAACAAGGCCAGCAACATCATAAATATAGTCAGGATTTATATCTAATTTATTAGTTATAAATCTTATCAATTCGTTATCACTATTTTCAAGAACCTCTAAACGAACAATATCACCCGTTCTACGTCTTTTTAAAGCCAATTCAAAAGATCTAACCAAATCTTCTGCTTCCTCTTGAATCTCTACATCGCTGTCTCTTATTACTCTAAAAATCATTTTCTTTTCTAAATCATGATCTGGAAAAATTTCATTAGCAAAAAAACTTATTACATCATCTAGAATCACAAATTTCTTATGATTTTTTGAAGACTCAATTTCAATAAATCTAGATAATGCTTTTGGTATTACTATTATTGAGTTTAAAATCCTTTTTTTATTTTTTTTTCTTAACTTCATTACAATTGCTCTTCCTTGATTGATTATAAATGGAAATGGATGTGCAGGATCAATTGCTGATGGTGTTAATAAAGGGTAAATCTCTTCTTTAAATATTTCTAAAAGTTTTTTTTTATCCTTAGTATTTAAATTAACTGGTTTAACTAAATTGATATTATTTTTTTTTAATTCCATAATCAGTTGAATAAAAATTTTGTTCTGTTTTTTTAATAGATTCTTAGTTTCAAGCACTACCTCATCCATTTGCTCTTCAGGTGTCAAACCATCAGAGCTTAGTGAGTCAACTTCTTGTTTTATTTGACTATATAACCCAGCTACACGGACCATAAAAAATTCATCTAGATTAGACCCAGCAATTGATAAAAACTTTACTCTTTCATAAAGAGGATTTTCGATATTTTGCGCCTCTAAAAGTACTCTATCGTTGAATTTTAACCAAGAAAGCTCTCTATTTATATATTTAGATTTCAACTCTTCTTTATGTTGTTTTTTTAAAGCAGTCATATATTTAGATTTTATGTATCAATTATACGTCATGAGACACGCAAAATCTAGTTGGGATGATTTAAGTATTAATGATTTTGATAGACCACTTAGTAAAAGAGGCAAGAAAAATGCAAAAATGATTTGTGAATTTTTTGTTAAAAAAAAATTTGAATTTGATTATGCATTAATTTCATCATCAAAAAGAACAAAAAAAACTTTTCAAATTTTATCCAAGAAAATTAATAAGCCAAAAAAAGTTAATTTTTCAAAAGATTTATATTTAGTTGATGAGAATGCAATTGTAAAAAAAATTAAAGAAATATCCAGTGAATATAAATCAATTTTGATTATAAACCATGAACCATCAGTGAAAAATTTAGTACGAAATCTTACAAAAAATCATAATACGAATAATTTTAAACTAATGAATTATAAATTCCCAACAGCAGCATTTGCAAAAATTGAGTTTGATATTAAATCCTGGAATGAAGTTGAGAAAAAGGGAGTATTAAAAAAATTTATAAGACCCAAAGATCTTCAAGATTCTAAAGAATAACCAGCTGATCTTACTGTTCTAATTAAAGGTTTTGTATTTTGTATGTTAATTGCTTGTCTTAATCTTCTAATATGAACATCAACTGTTCTAGACTCAACATATATATTTTCTCCCCAAACATTGTTTAAGAGTTGTTCTCTTGAATAAACTCTTTTTGGATTTTTGATAAAAAAATCTAAGAGTTTAAATTCAGTTGGACCCAAAGTAATTTCTTTATCTTTTCTATAAACTCTTTTTGTAATCCGATCTATTTTTAAATCAGTAAATTCTACAATGTCTGACGATGATTGAGGTTTAGATCTTCTCAATAAAGATTTAATTCTAGCATTCAATTCTTTTTGACTAAAAGGTTTAGTTACATAATCATCTGCACCTGTATCAAATGCTTTTAATTTGTCTTCTTCCTCCCCTTTTGCAGTTAACATAATGACAGGAATATCATTAAACTTATTATCTTTTTTTAAGTTTTTACAAATTTCAACACCAGATAATTCTGGTAACATCCAATCCATTAATATTAAATCTGGCTGTTTTAATTTTATTTGTTTAAGAGCATCTTCTCCATTTTCTGAATGACTGACTTTATAACCTTCTTTTTCAAGATTGTACTTTAACAAACTAACAATTGATGCTTCATCTTCAGCTATGAAAACATGAGCTGACATAAATCATTTTTCTCCGGTTACAATTGGCTCTGTTCCCTTGGGTCTATCACCTTCTAAATATTCGCCTTTAACTAAATAATAAACTTGTTCTGCAACATTTGTAGTATGATCACCAATACGCTCTATGTTTTTAGTTACAAACAATAAATGGGTTCCATCTTCTAAATTTTTTTCATTTTCTTTAAGATATTTTATAACTTCTTGCATACAAAGATTTGTTAGATCATCTATTTGCTCATCACCTTCCCAAACATTTACTGCCATTGGCGCAGATCTTTCTAGATAAGCATCTAATGTTGATTTTAATTGTTTTTGAACATTGGTAGATACTCTATTCAATGAGTCTACCAAGTTCTTTGGAAGATTTTCGTTAAGCAAAAGTGTTCTCTTGGATATATTTTTTGCTAAATCACCTATTCTTTCTAAATCTGAAGACATTTTCAAAGCCGTTACTGTCTCTCTTAAATCAATTGCCATAGGTTGTCTTAAAGCAATTAAATTCACAACTTGCTGTTCAATTAAAGTCTCATATTTATCTATTTTTTCATCTTCTTGAATTACATTTTCTGCAATATCGCTATTTCTTGTTGTAATGGCTTGAATTGCTTTACCTAAAGCATCCTCACATGCACTTCCCATCTTAACGATATTAGCATTAAGATTTTTTAGTTCTTCCTCGTAAGATTTAACTGTATGTGGTGCTTCAGACATTATCCAAACCTCCCTGTTATATAATCTTGCGTTTTTTTATTATCAGGATTCTTAAATATTTTATCAGTAGATCCATGTTCAATCAATTGTCCTAAATGAAAAAAACCTGTATTTTGAGAAACGCGTGCTGCTTGAGCCATAGAATGAGTTACAATTATTATTGTGTGCTCTTTTTTTAACTCATCAATCAATTCTTCAATTTGCGCTGTTGCTATAGGATCTAATGCTGAACAAGGCTCATCCATTAATATAACTTCTGGTCTTACAGAAATCGCTCTAGCAATACAAAGTCTTTGTTGTTGTCCTCCAGATAATCCAGTTCCAGGTTCATGCAATCTATCTTTTACCTCTTCCCATAGTGCAGCCTTTTTTAAACTAGTTTCAACAATTTCATCCATTTCTTGTTTTGATTGAGCCATACCATGAATTGTTGGACCGTAAGATACATTTTCATATAAAGTTTTTGGGAAAGGATTAGGTTTTTGAAAAACCATACCAATTTTTTCTCTTAATCTTACTACATCACAACTTTTATCATTAATATTAAAGTCATTAATTAAAATTTCTCCTTTAACACTACAGATATCAATTACATCATTCATTCTATTAAGACATCTTAGGAAAGTTGATTTACCACAACCAGAGGGACCAATTAATGCCGTTACTTGATTTTCCTCAATATCTAAACTTATATTAAAGAGTGCTTGTTTTTTTCCATAAAAAACATCAACATCTTTTGCTTTAATCTTTATCATTTTAACTCCATTTTTTCTCAAACTTATGTCTTATTATTTGGGCAAATAAATTCATTATTATTAAAAAGCCAAGTAAGACCATTATACATGCCGAAACTTTTTCTACAAATCCCCTTTCAGCACTTTCAGCCCAAATATAAATTTGAACTGGTAAGCTTGCAGCAGGATCCATGGGTGATCCAGGTATCGTGTTAACAAAAGCAACCATTCCAATTAAAATTAGGGGTGCAGTTTCTCCTAAAGCTTGAGCTAAACCAATTATTGTTCCTGATAACGTGCCAGGCATAGAAAGAGGAACTGTATGATGCATTGTGGTTTGCATTCGACTTGCTCCCATAGCAAGTGCTGCCTCTCTTATACTTGGTGGAACTGCTTTTAAAGATGCTCTAGCAGCTATAATTATTGTTGGTAAGGTCATTAAGGACAAAGTGATACCTCCAACTAATGGGGTAGACCTTGGTAATTGAAATATAGCCAATAAAACTCCTAACCCTAATAGACCAAAAACTATAGATGGAACCGCTGCTAAGTTGTTTATATTTACTTCAATAAAATCAGTAAATCTATTTTTAGGGGCAAATTCTTCAAGATAGATTGCAGCTAGAACCGCAACAGGAAAAGCTATCATTAAACAAACAAGTATAGAAAAAATTGAGCCCATAAATGAACTTGCTATTCCAGCTAGCTCAGCTTCTCTTGAGTCAGCATTTGTAAAAAAACTTATATTAAATTTACTTTCAACCTTACCATTTGCAACAAGTTGATCAAAAATTTTTAATTGATAATCGCTTACTCTTCTTTGGTCTTCAGGTAAATCTCTTGGATAATTTCCTTTAAAGACTTGGTCTAAATCATCTGAAGCAGTTAGATAAACTTCCTTTGTTTTTCCTATTAAATTAGGGTCATTTAAAAGTTCATTTTTAATTTCTTTTTCAAAAAAATAAGACACCATTCTCTTCAATTCATTTTCTTGATCTTCATTAGCGTTTGGATCTAAATCAGCCATTGATTTTAATGCTATATCGTAATAATCAGCGTCCTGTAAATCTTCTTTAGAAGGATTTTGGTCTAACATCATTAATTCAGCATCGAAAGTTACTGGAACAATAAGCCATGTTTTTTGAAAAGCTGAATAGCCAGTTGAAAAAATTTTAAAAATAAAGATTGTTAAAAATAAAAGTGCCATAAAAATTGCACTCAGACCGTATAAGCGAAATCGCTGTTCAGCTTTATATCTTTTATTTAATAATTGTTCTTTATTTTTATTCATATTTTTCTCTATATTTTTTAACTACTCTCAAGGCCACAATATTTAAACAAAGTGTTACTAAAAATAATGACATACCTAAAGCAAAAGCAGCTTGCGTTTTTGGGTCGCCAAAAGCTTGGTCACCAATTAGAATAACTACAATTTGAGCTGTAATCGTTGAAGTAGACTCTAAAGGATTTAAAGTTAAATTAGCAGCTAAACCAGAGGCCATAACAACTATCATTGTTTCTCCAATAGCTCTTGAAACACCAAGTAAAATAGATCCAACTATCCCCGGCAATGCCGCAGGAAAAATAACTCTCTTGATTGTTTCTGATTTAGTTGCTCCCATAGCGTAACTTCCATCTCTTAAACTTTGAGGCACACTTGTAATTACATCGTCACTTAAACTTGAAATAAATGGTATGATCATAATACCCATTACCCCTCCTGCTGCTAAAGCACTTTCAGCTGAAACTTCAAGACCCATAGAAGTTCCTAATTCTTTCAAAAATGGTCCAACAGTTAGGGCAGCAAAAAAACCATAAACAACTGTTGGTATACCAGCTAAAATTTCGATTAATGGTTTTGCATATTGTCTAACTTTAGTTGATGCATATTCAGCTAAATAAATTCCACTCATTAATCCAATTGGGATAGCAACGCACATAGCAATAAATGCAATAAAAAAAGTACCTGCAAAAATAGGGACTGCTCCAAAAGTATCTGAATACATCGTCGGATCTAAAGCCTCAGAAGAATCTCTAACAAAAGCTTTTGCTGGATACCAGTGAGTTCCAAAGACAAAATCAAATAATGGAATTACTTTAAAAAAATCTATAGTTTGAAATATAAGTGAGAAAACTATTCCAACAGTAGTTAATATTGCAGCTAAAGAAGCTGTAAATAAAACTGCGTTCAAAAATTTTTCAACTGGTTCTCTTGTTCTAGAATTAGATGAAATTCTTTTATACGCATAAGCAACAGAGGCAATAATTGCAGATAATACTATAACAACTTTTGAACTTTGAGCTATTGATCGAAGACTTAAATATTTTTCAGCTGAAGCTTCAATAAAAGGTGTAATTTCTCCAGTGAATTGCCCTCGAGACAATGCTTTTGATTTTTCGTATAATAAATTTAATTCATCATCAAGATAACCTTGATTTGAATAATCACTTAAGATTAATAGTTTTACAATTGTGGGCTCAAAAATTGCCCATAATGAAAAAATTATAAAGGCTGGTATTGCACACCAGATTGCAAGATAATAACCATAAAATTGTGGTAATGCAGTTAATCTTTTTTTTGTAGATTGAATTGTATATGCTTTTTTGCGTCCAAAATAATAGCTTGTGAAACCTAGAAGAACAATAAATGTAAATAGTATTAAGTTCACAGAATCTCCTTAAGTGAGGACTTTACTCTTTTTTTAAAAAAAAGGGGTCTAAAAAGACCCCCTTTTTAATCATTTGTTAACTGAGGAATAATTAATTACCCATAGCAACTAGCTTCGTAGCATTAGTTCTAGTTGTTTTATACAACTTAGAGTCTAATGGCACTAAGCCAATGTCTGCTAAGTAACCCCCTTTTCCAATAGCTTTCTTAGTTGTGAATTCTTTCACAAACTCATGTAAGCCTGGAATTACTCCAACGTGTGCTTTTTTCACGTAGAAGAATAAAGGTCTAGCAACAGCATAACTGTAGTCTTGAATAGACTTTAATGACGGTTGTCCACCATCAATACTTGCTGCTTGCAATTTATCTTTTGCAGCTAAGAAATAACTGAAACCAAAGAAACCAAACATTTCTTTATCTTGAGTTAACTTTTGGATGATTAAACTATCGTTTTCTCCAACTTCAATAGCAGCACCATCTTCTCTGTAAAGTTTTTGAGGTTTTTTGTATTTTTTATTTCCAGCTTCAAAACCAGCTTTATAAAGAGCTTTAGCTTCTTTAGTCATACCTTTTTTCATTACTAAAGAATTCCAAGCATCTCTAGTTCCTGATGTTCCTGGTGGGATCATCACTGAAATTTTTTGTTTTGGTAAGCTAGGGTCAATTTGGTCCCAAGTTTTATAAATATTTGGAACTAATTTACCATCAACAACTGTATGAGCAGCAAGTGCTAAATATAATTGTTCTTTAGTAAAGTTTACTGGTTTTGCATCTTTGCTGTAAGCTAATGTAATACCATCGTTACCAATTACGATCTCAACGATATCATTAACACCATTTTTCTTACATAGAGCTTTTTCTTTATCTTTCATAGCTCTTGATGCATTTGTAATATCTGGATGTTGTTCACCTACACCAGCACAGAATAGTTTAGCTCCACCACCAGTACCAGTAGACTCGATTACAGGAGTTTTAAATCCTGAACCACCAAATCTTTCAGCAACAACTGTTGCGTAAGGGAATACTGTAGAAGAACCAACTATCTTAATTTGATCTCTTGCTTGAGCAACAGTTGCTATTGATAAAGCAACTAAAGAAGCGATCACTATAGTTAGTTTTTTCATTATCTTTAATCCTTTCGTTATTAATTAATATAAAGATGACAGACTCGTATAAATTAATTGAATCTTTAATATTACAGAATTGTTACACTTTTGTTAAAAAGATAACTTTTTAGTTGTATTTCATTGAGATTATAATCTCATCATTTTCTGTTTCTAAACCACCTTTACAAGAAACGGGGTTAACTTTATCTTTAAAAGCAAGCTCAGTTGTAGGTCTCAAAATAACTTCAAGTTTTACTAAATTAACTAATTCTTCTAAGACGCTTTGATCGTATCGCCATCTTGGCCATGTGCTTGGAGTAGAAAAAACAGATGTTAAATAACTAGTTGCCATAGTAAACCTATAATTACTTAAATTTTCGTTTCTTAACAAATGATCTCTTACTGAATTAAATATATTTCTACATCTAAATGAGTCTGACATATAATTCTCTTTTTTTAAATTTTCATTTACTGGGATTGAAACAATTAAATCTACTGTATTTCTCCAATAGGAACTGACAACATCCATATATATATCTTCATAAGGCACATCTTTATGTTTCTTTACAGCAGGATAAGAACTCTTTAAGTCCTCTTCTAATCTAAAAATACCTATGTCAAAAACTGTTAATTGCTGAGTACGTAAAAGAGTAGACAGGTCTTTTGAATATACACTAGTTGTGAAAAACAAGATTAAATAAAAAAATATTAAAATATTTTTGAGTATTTTAATCATTATAAAAACTTAAATAAAATCTATACACGAATCAATCAAAGAAATGTTAAAGTTTTCTCAAATAAGGGTTATAAAATGAAGTTTTTTTTAAATTTTTATTTCGAAGGCAAATATATTCTAATTTCAGTACCTTTACCAACCTCTGAAAGAATCTCAAAATCACCTCTGTGTTGGGTAATTATGTGTTTAACAATAGCTAATCCTAAACCAGTTCCACCAACTTTTTTACTTTGTTCTGTGTCAACCCTGTAAAATCTTTCTGTAACACGCGAAATGTGTTCATGGGGAATGCCATAACCTTCATCTTTAATACTAATCATTATATTCTTTTCTAATAGTTTGTTACTATTTTCATTTTTAGAAATATATATATTTTTATTTTCTGGAGAATATTTTATTGAATTATCCAAAAGATTAGAAAAAACTGTATTTAATCTTTTTTCATCACCTATAACAATTGATGTATTTGTTAATTGATTTTTAACAGTTATATTTTTCTTTTTTAAAACAATTTCAAAATTACTAATAATAGTTTCAAAGAGTTCATTAATATTTACTATTGAAGTAGGTCTTATATGTTCATCAAGTTCAATCCGTGTAAGAATTAATAGATCATTAATTAAACTTTCCATCCTTGTTGATTGTTCAGACAAAATTTTCATAAATTTTTTTTTAGCCTTTTCATCATCAGACGCTGGGCCCTCAATTGTTTCTAGTGATCCTTTGATTGCCATTAAAGGTGTTCTTAATTCATGGCTTACATTTGCTACAAAATCAGTTTTAAATTTTTGTGCTTTTGTAATTTCAGTAAAATCTTTTAAAAATAACACAACAGAGTCTGGTTCAGTAAACAAATGAGTTGGGCCAGGAATAATATAAATTTTATAGAATTGATATGATGGGAGGTCTATTTCAACATCGATATTTTTTGTTTTATTTTCTACGATAGCTTTTTCAATATTTTCTATTAATTCTGGTTTTCGAATTATAGAAGATATGTTTTTATCAATTAAATTACTTCCAAATCTTTTTAATGCACTTGGATTGGCATATTTAATTATGTTAAATTTATTTAATGCAAAAAATTGATCTTCAAGCTCATCAATAATTACTCTTTTTGTTTTTTCTTCTCTTTTATTAACTATTGTAGCGGTATTTATTGATTTATTTTTTTTTTGATTAAGTAAATAGAGAAGATAAACTATCACAACTATAAGTAGAATGACGAAATATTCCATAAATTTAGATGGCTTAATTTTGCATCATTACACTTTTTAATGCAAATAAATTAAGGAAAAATTAACTAATGATTTGGTGAAATATTGTTAAAAAATATTTTTGCTGTTTCTTCCCAAGTGAATTTTTTTGCAAATTCAAGACAATCATTTCTATTAACTTTCAAAGCTTTATGTGCTGATACTTTAAGATCATCATCTAAACAATTTATTTTGGATCCTTCAAATATATCTTTAGGACCTGGAACAGGATACGCAGCAACAGGTGTTCCACAATTTAAAGCTTCTGTAACTACAATTCCAAATGTATCTGTTTTACTTGGGAAAACAAAAACATCAGAGGATGCAAAATGTGATGCTAATTCACCATTTGTTTTTTCTCCTAAAAAAATATCTTTAGGGAATTCTTTTTTCAATTTTTTTAAATCAGGTCCTTTTCCTATAATTATCTTTGTACCTTCTAAATCACATTCTAAGAAAGCTCTTATATTTTTTTCAACTGCAACTCTTCCAACATAAATCCAAATAGGTCTTTTATGAGGTAAATCAATTTTTTTAGGGTTCTTAAAAGCTCCATGATTTCCTCCTCTAGTCCAAGTAATCATTTTATTGTCATCTATACCTATATCGATTAATTCTTTTCTCATAGACTCTGTAGTTACTAAAATTCTCTCAGCCTTATTATGAAAATTTGCTAAGAATTTTTCAGCCCATTTTGCTGGTATAATAGGAAAGTAAAGTTTTAGATATTTATCAAATCTTGTATGGAAACTCGTAGTAAACTTTAGATTATTTTTTAAACAATATCTTCTTGCCATAGTGCCTATCGGGCCTTCGGTAGCGATATGAATTGCATCTGGATTGATTTTCTTTATTAAACTACCAACTCTGGGCCATACATTTATAGACAACCTAATTTCATTATATTTCGGCATCGGAAAAGTAAAAAATAAGTCAGGTGTAATATATTCTATTCTATGACCTTGTTCTTTTAATATATTGCCTGTTTCATGTAAGGTTCTTACAACACCATTTACTTGGGGAAAATATGCATCTGTAGCAATTAAAATTTTCATTAATTATGAAGCTTTTTTTAATTCTTCAGTTTTAATTGGTTCAATTTTTTCTTTATCGTCTAAATATTGTTCTCTTATTTTGTCCCAATATAATATTTCAAAACTACCATCATAATTTTCGGCTAATGCAGTGCAGGACTCAACCCAGTCTCCACAATTTAAATAATTGACCCCATTAAAATCTCTATCCTCAGCATGATGGATGTGGCCACAAATAATTCCATCAAATTTTTTTCTTTTTGCATAATCTGAAAGTGTTTTTTCATATTCACCAATATATTTAACTGCATTTTTGACTTTATACTTTAAAAATTTTGCAAGAGACCAATATTCTTTTCCTCTCAATCTTCTAAAAAAATTAATTATTACATTTAATTTTAATAGTAAATTATAGGCTATTGATCCAAGTTTAGATAACCATTTAGCATGTTTCATAACACCATCCCAAGCATCACCATGAACAACAACATATTTTTTTCCTGCATTTGTTTCATGAATAACTCTATTAACCATATGGATGTCACCAAAATGCATTGGAATAAATTTTCTTAACATTTCGTCATGATTACCCATAATGTAGAAAACTTTAGTACCATGCCTAGCTTTTCTTAAAATTTTTTGGATTACATCATTATGTTCTTGAGGCCAAAAAAAGCTTTTTTGCATTTCCCAGATATCTATAATGTCCCCTACAAGATAAAGATTTTCGGATCTTGAGTTTTTAAAAAACTCTAAAAGTTTTTTTGCCTGACAACCCTTGGTACCTAAATGAACATCAGAAATAAATATACTTTTATATTTAAGTAAATTAGGCATTTAAAAACCTATATTTTAATACAACTGTAACACGAATCATGTATTTCTTATTTCATTTAAATGTTACAAATTTGTTAAAAATTTTTTAAGGATTAATTATGTTATGTTGTTTGATTTATAATTTGAATTCTTCCTCTGGAAGAAAATCTAAATTCATAAATAGGATTTTATCTAAGTTAAAAGAGAATATTTCTGTAGACTACTTTGAGACTAAAACAATAAATCAAGCTAAGAAAATTTTCAAAAATTTTAATCAAAAAAATTATGATCGACTAATAGTAGCTGGCGGTGATGGTTCAGTTTCTTTTGCAATTAATGAATTAATTAAAAATAATTTTAATTTTAAAGACGATTTTGCCATAGGTTATATTCCTGCTGGTACTGCTAATTTGCTTCAAGCTGAATTATCAATGAATAAAAAAGTTGATGATATAGTCAATATATTGGTTTCTAATAATTATAAATCCTCTAATCTTGTAAAAATTAACGAGAATTATTTCTTTTTAATGGCTGGTATAGGATGGGATGCAAAAATTGTTCATTCAATTAATTCAAAAATTAAAAAGTTTCTAGGTAAAATTATATTTGGTATCAAAGGTTTTCAATATTTCTTGTTTATGAATAATAAAAAATTAAATGTCACTTTTGATGATCAATTTTATCAAGCAGACTGGATATTATCTTCAAATACCAAATATTACGCTGGACATCATAAAATAAATAAAACAAATATTTTTGAAGATAAATTAGTCACCTATATATTTAAAGATTTGACTAGGATTAGTTTATTATATTCAATATTTTTAATAATTCTTAATGGTGATTTAAGTAAAAATAAAAATGTTATTACTACTTATGCACAAAACATTACAATTGATGGAAATGATTTGATGCCTGTTCAAATTGATGGAGATAATTTTGGCTCACATAAAAAAATTCATTTAAATCTATCAAATAAAAAAGTGAATTTTCTTGTAAAATAATTATTTTACTCTTCCATAAACATCTTGGTATCTGACTATATCAGTTTCTTTTAAAATTGAGCCTACTTGTGCCTCAATTATTTTTACTGGTTTTTTATATGGGTTTTCTATTCTATGGATTGCACCTAATGGTATAAAAATAGTTTCATCAGGTTTCATGGTAAAATATTTTTTATTTAACGTAATTTTAGGTTTACCTTGGGTTACTACCCAGTGTTCAGCTCTATGATGATGTTTCTGAAGACTTAATATACCTTTAGGTTTTACATATAGTTCTTTTATCAAGAATTCTTTACCATTAAATAAATTAACATAACTACCCCAAGGTCTATGGAACACATTTTTCTTTTTATAATAATGTTTCTTATTTCTTCCGTACATCTTACAGATTTCTTTCCAAGATCCTAAATCAGACCAAGGAATATCCAACTTGATAGCATTTATATCTTTAGTTTTTTCTAGAATTGCATAGTCAAAAGACTTAGCTGTTGCTTTAGTGAATGCTTGTTTGTTTAAATAGTACACGTTACTTTTATATTTTGCTTTTATTAAAGCGTTATTGCAGTTTCGGTAAATATTTGGTTGGTATTTCTTAAAATTATTAATGATCGAGTCTTTTCTCAGATAAAACATTCCAGAATTCCAATAACCTTTTTTACTAATTATTTGTTTAGCTTTAGCCTCTTTTGGTTTTTCTATAAATCTAGTTACTTTAGTATTTTTTGTTAAAAAATAGCCAAACTCACTTGAAGGCATTGTAGGTTTAATTCCAAAGATAATGATATTATTATGAGTAAGTTTCTTTTGGTTTTTCTTGATAGCTTTATTAAATAATGTAACCTTCTCTATCAAATGATCAGCGGCCAAGAACATTAAAGGTTGTTCGTTAGGTATATCCTTTATTAATGCCGTACTTAATATAGCTGGTGCGGTATTTCTTTTAGCTGGTTCTAAAACTATCTTGAATTTTCTTATTTTGTGTTTCTTTAGGTGTTGTTTTACTTGTTTTAAATATTTTGCATTAGTACTAATAATTGGAGCATCATATATAGATGCTTTAACTCTCTCTAAAGTTTTACCCAACAAAGTCCAATTACCAAAATCTATAAATTGTTTTGCTTGGTGTTTTTTAGCGTTGGGCCAAAGTCTTGTTCCAGCTCCACCACATAAAATGACTGGGCGAATTTTCATCAAATTTTTGAGTAATCCCTAACTTCGTTTTTCTTACCTGGATGTGTTGGTGCACCTAAATATGCAGGTCCTACAGTTTGTGCGTATTTCCATAGAGTTCCTGATCCAAAATCAGATTTTCTAGCTTTCCATTTTCGTCTTCTTGAAGCTAATTGTGCTCTTGTTAACCGAACATTAATTGTTCCCTTCTTAGCATCAATATCAATAATATCTCCATTCCTTAATAGAGCGATAGGTCCACCTAATGCAGCCTCTGGTCCTACGTGACCTACACAAAATCCACGAGTTGCTCCAGAGAATCTTCCATCAGTTATTAAAGCAACTTTTTCTCCTTTACCCTGACCATAAATTGCACCTGTTGTTGAAAGCATTTCTCTCATACCTGGTCCACCAACTGGTCCTTCATATCTGATAATAATTACATCACCGTCTTTATATTTTCTACTTTGAACTGCTTTCATTGCACTTTCTTCATTATCAAAACATCTTGCTCTTCCAGTAAATTGTAACTTCTTTAATCCTGCAATTTTAACAATTCCTCCTTCAGGAGCTAAGTTACCCTTTAAACCAACTACACCACCCGTTGGTGATAAAGGATTTTTAAAAGATCTCATTACTTTTTGTTTGGGATTAAATTTAATTCCCTTTAAATTTTCTTTCATTGTCTTACCTGTAACGGTCATACAATCTCCATGGATATAACCACCTTCATAAAGAGTTTTCAAAAGCATTGGTACTCCACCTGCTAACCACATATCTTTAGCAACATATTTTCCACCTGGTTTCAAGTCCGCAAGATACGGAGTTCTTTTAAATATTTTCGCAACATCCATTAAATCAAATTTAATACCTGCTTCATTTGCTATTGCTGGTAAATGTAAACCTGCATTGGTAGATCCACCTGTTGCAGCAACAATTGTTGCAGCATTTTCTAAAGCTTTCCTTGTTACAATATCTCTTGGTTTAATTTTTTTAGCTAACAATTCCATAACCATTCGCCCACTTGCTTTTGCATACTTATCTCGTTCTTCGTACGGAGCTGGTGTTCCAGCTGAATAAGGTAGTGCTAAACCAATAGCTTCGGATACGCATGCCATAGTGTTAGCAGTAAATTGTCCTCCACAAGCTCCTGCTGTTGGACATGCAACTAATTCTAATTTTCTAAGTTCTTTTGCAGACATTTGTCCTGATGAATGTTTTCCAACTGCCTCAAAAACATCTACAACAGTCACGTCTTTGCCTTTGTATTTACCTGGTAGTATTGAACCACCATATATAAATACACTTGGAACGTTTAATCTAACCATCGACATCATCAAACCAGGTAAAGACTTATCACAACCTGCAATACCTACTAATGCATCATAACAATGCCCTCTAACAGTTAATTCAGCACTGTCAGCAATAACTTCTCTTGATATTAATGAGGATTTCATTCCCTCATGCCCCATAGCAATACCGTCTGTTACGGTAATTGTACAAAACTCTCGTGGTGTTCCACCTGATGCTCTTACGCCCTTTTTAACAGACTGGGCTTGTCTCATTAAGGCTATATTACAGGGTGCCGCCTCATTCCATGTTGATACAACTCCAACAAAAGGTTTAGCAACATCTTTTTCTGTTTCTCCCATTGCATAATAAAAAGATCTATGAGGAGCTCTATCCGGTCCTAAAGATGTATGTCGACTTGGTAATTTTTTTTTATTAAATTTCCGCATTATAAACTTTCAATTGTTAAAGATATTTTTTTGATATCATTTTTTAAGTTACTATAGTTAGTTTTTTCTTGTTCAACAATATTTTTTGGTGCCCTATCGATAAATCCTTTATTTGATAATCGTTGTGAAATCTTATCTAATTCATCCTGATATTTTGTTTGTCTTTTTTTTAAATTTTCTTTGATTAAACTTAAATCAACATTTTCATCAAAATAAATCTTAAAAATATCACCCGAAATTACAAGGGTTGCAGAAGGTCTATCTTGATCGTTTTCAAAAAAATTATTGATACGACCAAGTTTTTTTAAGATTATTTCATTATTATCCATCAAAGATCGATTTTTTTTAGCTATCTTATTCATAGAAAGATCTACAAAAGAACCTGGGCTGACATTTAGCTCATTTTTAAACGATCTCAGTTCTGAGATAATATTGATGATTTTTTCTACATCCTTTTGAGATTTATCTTTTTTAACTTTTCCTGATGGCCAGTTTTTGTACATAAGAAAATTCTTATTCGATTTATCAAGCTTATTTTTTAACCATATTTCCTCGGTGACAAATGGGATAAATGGATGAAGCATAATTAGTATTTGTTTAAAAACATATGCTGATACTTCTTTAACTTCTTTTTTTGATTTTTCATCATCTGAATAAAGGATTGTTTTTGAAAGTTCGATATACCAATCACAGTATGAATGCCAAGCAAATTGATAAGCATTTTTAGCTGCCTCATCAAACCGATAGTCTTTAATATTCTTTTGAATTTTATCTTTTATTTCTATTAATTCAGAATAAATCCATTTATTGATATTTAAATTAGTTTTAGGGACTTTATCAGTCTTATTAAAATCACAATTATTTGTGATCAAAAAATTATTTGCATTCCACAATTTATTTAAAAAGTTCCTATACCCTTTAACTCTATCTTCAGAAAGTTTTACATCGGTTCCAGGTGAAGCCATTGAAAGCAAAGTAAATCTTAGAGCATCTGCACTATATTTTTCAATTAAGTCTAATGGATCAATTACATTACCTTTAGATTTAGACATTTTTTGTCCTTTTTCATCTCTTACTAAAGCGTGAACATAAATATCTTTGAAAGGTTCTTTGTTAAGAAATTCCATTCCAAACATAATCATTCTTGCAACCCAGAAAAAAATTATATCAAAACCAGTTACTAAAACTGTGGTTGGATAAAATTTCTTTACGAAATCTTTTTTATCTGGCCATCCTAAAGTTGCAAACGGCCATAAACCAGATGAAAACCAAGTATCTAATACGTCAGGATCCCTAACTAATTTTACATCTTTTTTATAATGGTTTTTGGCTTGCTTACTTGCTTCTTTTTCATTTAAAGCAACAAATATTTTATTGTCAGGTCCATACCATGCTGGTATTTGATGACCCCACCACAACTGTCTAGAAACACACCAAGGCTCAATATTATTCATCCATTGAAAATAAGTTTTAGACCAGTTGTTTGGAAAAAAATTTGTTTTTTTTGTTTTAACAATTTTTTTAGCTTTGACTGCTAATTTTTTTGCATCAACAAACCATTGCTCAGTTAAAAAAGGCTCGATAACAGAGTTAGATCTATCTCCATAAGGAACTTTATTTTTTATATTTTCTTCTTTAACAAAATAATCTTTTTCTTTAAGTTCATTTAATATTTTTTTACGAGCATCAAATCTATCCAAGCCCACATAATCTTTAGGTGCATTTTCATTAATTTTACCTTCTTCGGTAAAAACATTTATCATTTCAAGTTTATTTCTCTGTCCTACATCATAATCATTAAAATCATGTGCTGGGGTAATTTTTAGAGCTCCAGTTCCCTGTTCTGGGTCTGCATAATTGTCTTTTATTATTTTTATTTTTCTACCTACAATAGGTATAGTGACTGTTTTACCGACAAAACTTTTATATCTTTTATCTTTTGGATTAACTGCAATAGCTGTATCCCCAAGCATAGTTTCAGGCCTAGTTGTGGCTATAGTAATAAACTCTGATGATTTATCTATTGGGTACTTAATGTAGTAAATCTTAGAATTCATCTCTCTTTGATCTACTTCTAAATCTGAAATTGCGGTTTTTAATACTGTATCCCAATTTACTAATTTTTCTGCTTTATAGATCAATTTTTTTTTATGCAACTCGACAAATACTTTAATTACAGATTTTGATAAATTTTCATCCATGGTGAATGCATTTCTGGACCAATCACATGAACAACCTAGTTTTTTTAATTGATTGATAATTATATCACCATACTGATTTTTCCAATCCCAAACCTTTTCTATAAACTTTTCTCTTCCGAGTGTATTTTTGTCTAAATTTTCGTTTTCGAGTTTTCTCTCAACAAGTGCTTGGGTAGCAATACCAGCATGATCTGTGCCTGGTTGCCATAAGGTTTCATAATTATTCATTCGATAATATCGAACGAGCATATCTTGAATCGAATTATTTAAAGCATGGCCCATATGTAAACTTCCCGTCACATTTGGTGGCGGAATTACAACTGAAAATTTTTTAGAGTTTTTTTGAGGTTTAAATAATTTATTTTTTTCCCAATACGAATAGATCTTATCTTCTACATTGGAATGTATATATTTATCACTCATCTTGGATATAGTTAGTTTATAATTTATTAATCTAAATTAACAATAATCAAATTAAAACGTTATTTGATAGACTAATTCTAAAAATTTTATATAAAACTGATGTAGCTATCATCTAAAACATAAGGCAACGTGGCGGAATGGTTACGCAGAGGATTGCAAATCCTTGTATCCCGGTTCGATTCCGGGCGTTGCCTCCAAAAAAAATCTTGTTTTAGTTAAAAAAAAAAGTAAGTTTGCTTTTTACATTCCTCGGTAGCTCAGTTGGTAGAGCAGTTGACTGTTAATCAATTGGTCGCAGGTTCGAGTCCTGCCCGAGGAGCCAAATTTTACCCAACTTTTGAAATATTATTTGAAACCTGTAACGATTTATTAAATTTTAACTTTTGATCAGAATTAAGTTCAGAATATAACTTAACTAAAAAATTATAATTCACATTCATATGACCCTCTTGAGATTTTTCTAAATTAACTAAGTATTCTGAAAAATCTTCAAAGAAATAGTTTATTGGAACTTTAAGATAATTTGATAACTGTAATAATCTTATCGAACTAACTCCGTTAGTACCTTTTTCGTACTTTTGTATTTGTTGAAATGTGACATTGATTGCTTTTGCTACTTTTGTTTGTGTTAAACCTAAAGCTAACCTTCTAAGCTTAAGCTTATTGCCTAAATGCTTATTAAAATTATCCTCCATTAAGACCCCTCTTAATTTTTTATTAAAAACAGATTGAACAAGTTTTTAAACTTTACTGCAACAATATTATTTTTTTATTTTTTTGGAAATACCTGCTATTTCAAAAATATGTCAAGCAATACTTGAGGGATATTTTGATAAATATTCCTTGAAATTACTGGTATCTATAGTATCTGGCTCAGAAAAAGTTTAGTCCTATCACTCTTAGGATTAGCAAAAAATTCCTTAGTATCCGCTTTTTCTACTATCATTCCCTCATCCATAAATATCATTTGATCAGCAACTTCTTTAGCAAAACCCATTTCGTGAGTTACAACAATCATAGTCATACCTTGTTTTGCAAGATTTACCATTACATCAAGCACTTCTTTAATCATTTCTGGGTCTAAAGCTGATGTAGGTTCATCAAAAAGCATTATTTTTGGCTCCATACATAAAGCTCTTGCTATTGCAGCTCTTTGCTGTTGTCCTCCAGATAATTGACCTGGATATTTTTGTGCTTGATCAAGAATTTGAACTCTTTCTAAATGTTTTAATGCTAGTTCTTCCGCTTCTTTCTTTGGCATTTTTTTTACCCAAATAGGAGCTAATGTACAATTATCTAAAATTGATAAATGAGGAAATAAATTAAATTGTTGGAATACCATTCCAACTTCAGCTCTTATTTGCTCAATATTTTTTGTATCCTCTGTTAACTCAGTGCCATCAACAATAATATTTCCTTCTTGATGCTCTTCTAATCTATTGATACATCTAATCAAAGTTGACTTTCCAGATCCCGATGGACCACATACAACAATTTTTTCTTTTGGTTTAACTTCTAAATTAATTTTTTTTAAAACCTGAAAATCACCAAACCATTTGTTCATATTGTTAATTTGGATGATGCTATCTGACATAATTCTTATCTATCTGTTTTATATTTTTGCTCTAAATTATAGCTATATTTACTCATTGCATAACAAATAATCCAGAAAATTATTGCTGCAAAAACATATCCTTCCATTGCAAAACCTAACCATTTTGGATTAGTTTTTGCTAAATTTAACATTCCAACTATTTCTAATAGACCTACAACAAATATTAAAGGTGTATCTTTAACCAAGGCTAAAAATGTATTTGCAATTCCTGGGATTACTAATTTTAGTGCTTGCGGAAGTATCACAAATATGTGCATTTTCCAATATCCCATACCTAAAGATTTTGCTGCCTCGTATTGACCTCTTGGTAAAGCTTGTAGACCACCACGTATAACTTCTGCAACGTAAGCAGCTTCAAATAATGAAATCGCAATAATTGCTCTTACTAATTTATCAATGAAGAAATCCTCTGGTAAAAACATCGGAAACATTACTGCTGACATAAATAGAACTGTTATTAAAGGTACACCTCTCCAAAATTCAATAAAGCCAACCGAAATATATCTAATTAGAGGAAAATTTGATCTTCTACCTAAAGCAAAAGCCATTCCTATTGGAAAACAAAAAATTAAGCAGAAAAAAGATATTATAAAAGTTAAAGATAATCCTCCCCAAGCTCCAGTTTCAACCCAATTTAAACCATCTAATTTACCTAGCTCAACATACTCCTCAAAAAATATAAAATACTTTAAAGTTATATAAAGAGCTAAAGGTACAATTAAAAAATAATAGAATTTATATTTAGCGGGGATAAAAAATCCTAAAATAATAGATAAAATAGCCGCAATGATCCCATATGAAAAATCAAAAAATACAGGACCACCAGATATAAAGAAAAAGATAAATAAAAATGCAATCAGAGGATAAATAACAACATAGTAAAGTGTTAAATATTTCTTAAATCTGTCAGTTGCAAAATAACCAACTGAACCCATTAATACTAAGGCTATAAATGATAAATTTATTCTCCATTGCTCAGCATTTGGGTACATTCCATACATAAATCTTCTCATCCAAACTTTAATATATGTCCAACAAGCTCCTGAACCAGTACAAACATCTTTGGTATCACCTGCGAAACTAGCATCTATTACAAACCAACTAAGAATAGGTGGAAGAGATTTGATAATAACAAATATAATTAGCAATGACAGAACTGCATTAAAGTTGTTGGTATTTATATGTTTATTTAAAAGATCTAATTGTTTTATTCCGCTAAATTCTATCCTTATGAAATAAAGTCCAATAAAACCTAATATTAATGGTAATAAAAAACTTAAAAAACCAGGTAAGAAACTAGTTAAATTTAAACTAAAAAACGAATTAATGAAAACATCTAATACACTAATAAAAAATAAAAAAGAACCTAAGTATAAGAAAGTATTTAGATTATTTTTATCAGGTTTTAAAAAATTTATTTTTGACATCATTTTTCCTGTATGGCGATTTTTTTATTATACCAATTCATTAAAAGTGAAATTGAAATACTTAAAGTTAAATAGGTAAACATAGTTATTGAAACTATTTCAATAGCCTTACCAGTTTGCATTAAAGCAGTCCCTGCAAAAACTAAAACCAAATCTGGATAGGCAATAGCCGCTGCTAATGAAGAGTTTTTTGTTAAATTTAAATATTGGTTTGTTGTTGGTGGAATTATTATTCTTAAAGCTTGAGGCATAATTACAAGTTTAAGCACCTGATTTGGAGTTAATCCTATAGATGCAGCAGCCTCTTTTTGTCCTTTACCTACACCTTGAATTCCTGCTCTTACACATTCTGCAATAAAAGTAGCTGTGTAAAGAGATAAAGATAAAGTAAGAGCTATCAATTCTGGAGGTAAACTTACTCCTCCCTCATATATGAAAGATGTTGTAGCTAATTGTTTTAAAACAGGAACTTCAAATGAAATACCTACTCCACCAATTAAAAAACTTAAAAGAGGTAAAATAAATATTAACCCTATTGATATCAAAAATACTGGTATTTGTTTTCCTTGATTTTCTTGAACTTTCTTAGCATGAATACGAATAACAATTATAGCAATTATTGCTGCAACTATTGAATAAAAGAAAACACTAAAATTTTGCCAAATAAAAGCTGGAACATAAAGACCTTTAATGGTTAAGTAAAAAACACCAAAAATTGCTTCTGCATCTTGTGGAAGCGGTAAGGCTCTTAACGCAGCAAAATACCAAAAAAATATTTGAAGCAGTAATGGAATATTTCTAAAAAACTCAACATAAAAGGCAGCGAATTTATTTATGAGATAATTAGGGGATAACCTTGCTACACCAACTATTACACCAAGAATGGTTGCAATTATAATCCCAATAACTGAAACTAGAATCGTATTTAATAACCCGACTAAATAAGCTCTAAAATATGAATGTGAACCATCGTACTCTATTAATGAAAATTGTACATCGAAAGAAGATTCTTGTGATAAAAACCCATAACCAAAATCAATCCCTCTATTTTCCATATTAATCTGAGCATTGTAGGTAAAAAAACCAAAGACTAATACAACAGCAGTAACTGTAATTAACTGTGGAACAATATCTTTAAGTTTAAAATTCACGATGGAAATAATATAGAAGCTTATAAAAAAAAGGGCTAGAAAAATCTAGCCCTTTTTAATCATTTAAATATGCAATTATCTTGCAGGTGGTACGTAAAGAATTCCGCCCTTAGTCCATAATTCATTTGGACCTCTATCAGGTAAAATTCCAGTGTCAGCTATATTTCTTTTATAGCTTTCACCATAATTACCAACTTGCTTGATAATTCTTAGACTCCAGTCGTTATCTAGACCAAAAGCAGCACCTAATTCACCTTCTGCTCCAACTAATCTTTTGATAGCTGGGTTATCAGAAGTTTTCATCATATCTGCATTTGCTGATGTAATACCGTATTCTTCTGCTTCGATCATTGTATTTAATGACCATCTTACGATATCTTCCCACACAGAATCACCTTGTCTCACAACAGGACCTAATGGCTCCTTTGAAACAGTTTCAGGTAACACAATGTGTTCATCTGGATTAGACATTTTTGTTCTCTGTGCAGCAAGACCAGATTTATCAGTAGTGTAAGTATCACATCTACCTGCATCATAAGCGGCTACAACTTCATCAGCTTTTTCAAAAGCAACTGGTTCATATTTGATTCCTTTAGAATTAAAGAAGTCTCTCATATTTAACTCAGTAGTTGTACCAATGTTAGTACAAGCTGAGATACCATCTTTGAATTGGCTTGTTGAAGTAATACCAGAACTTTTTCTTACCATAAAACCTTGGCCATCGTAGAAATTTACTCCAACGAATGTAAGTCCGATATCAGCATCTCTAGAAAGAGTCCAAGTTGTGTTTCTTGATAAGATATCAATCTCACCAGAAGTTAAAGCTGTAAACCTTTCTTTAGCACTTAGTGGTGTAAACTTAACTTTGTTTGCATCACCTAGTACTGCAGCAGCTACTGCTCTACATACATCAACGTCAATACCAGTCCAATTTCCTGCAGCATCAGCATTAGAAAATCCTGGAAGACCTTGAGATACTCCACATCTTACAAAACCCTTCTTTTGAGTGTTTTTAAGTGTTTTAGATTTTTTAGCAGCCATAGACTCTGTTGTAAAAGTGAACAACACAGCTACCATAGCAACTAAAGAAGTTAATTGTTTTAAGTATTTAAACATATTTCTTCCTATTGTTTATTTATTTGTTAACAAATAATTCAAAATTACTTTTGAATATTCATAATTTAAGCATGTTCAAAAATACTCTTCAAGAGGAATTTGTTGAAATTTTCGACCCAGTGAAATTCTAGTCAAGATAATAATTATATCAAAATTGCAGTTAAAATGATGTCTGGCGCGCCCTGAAGGATTCGAACCTACGACCCTCGGTTTAGAAAACCGATGCTCTATCCAGCTGAGCTAAGGGCGCATCAAAATTAATCTTACATATACAATAATAACTTAATTTTTAAAAAGGAATTTTTTTATTAAAAGTAAAATTGTTAATAACTCTATCCGACCTACAATCATAAAGAAAATAAGACAATATTTGCTAAACAATTGAAGGTTATAAAAATCAAATTCTTTTAAACCATAGATTGAGGAATTAACAGTATTCATCAGAGTTAAAATCGACAATTTAAATGAATCTACAAATGTTATGCCACTTAAACTTAATAATGAAGTTAATATAAATAAAGATAAGATGAATATTATTATTGTTAAAAAATATTTATTTATTTCATAAAGATTAAAGTTAATTTTTGTAAATATTAACTTATTCATAAAAACATTTTTAGGTCTGCTAAAAGATAAAATTTGATTTAAAGAAAATTTAAATAATGAATAAATTTTAATAAATCTTAAACCAGAACTTGTTGAAAAAAAAGAACCCCCTATAATAACTAAGATTAAATATATAAAGTTTAAATTTTCTTGACCTGGATTTAATGAAAAACCAATATTTGTCATACTGCTAATTATTGCAAAAAGATTAATAAAAAAATCATAATTGAAACTAAAAAAAAGAAAAAATATAGTTACTACGACTACTAAATAAGCAAATAAGTGTAGATCCTCATAAAAAAAATTAACATTTTTTTTTCTTAAAAATATCAAATTATATGAGAAAAAAAGACTGAAAAAAGAAAACAACATTAATAAAGAAAATATAATGATTTGAACATTTTCTTTAATTATCATTGATAATTCATTGACCGGTAAAAAACCACCTGATGAAATTATTGTTAAGGCTAAATTTAATGAGTCAAATATTCTTATAGAAAAAATATTCAAAATTATAAATATTAATATTGTCAATGACGTGTATAAAATAAAAATTTTAGCTGCTTGTTTTAAAATTTCTGAACTATTAAAAGATATATAATTCGTCAAAGTTTTTTTAAAACTATCGTCATAAATATCTATTAAATAGATTATTGAAAAAAGGAAATAAAGACCACCTATCCATTGGGTTGATGATCTCCAGATAATGAGACTTTGATCAATTAGTTTTATATTATCAAAAACTGTGAAACCGGTAGAAGTAAATCCTGATATTGCTTCAAAAAAAGAGTTAGAAAAAGTTAAATTATAAATACTGAAATGAAATGGAATTGATAAAACTAATGGTATTAATAGATAACCTAAAAAAATAGTTAATATTTTATCAAAAATATTAGACTTAAAATCATATTTTCCAAATTTGAATAAAACTATAAATAAGATTAATGATGTTGCTAAAGTAAAATAATAAGTATCTAAATTTAAATATAGATTAAAATAGTAAGAATAAAGAATATTGAAAAAAGAAAGTATTGAAATAATACCGAAAAAGAAACTTAAATATTTGATCTGTAATTTAAACATTCAGTTAAACAGAGCTAAGCCTAAAAAGATTTTCTACCACTCCGACTGTGTCTTTTTTTACAATTAAAACAATCTGATCGTCTTTTTGAAAAATGAAATCAGATTTCGGGATAATTACTTTCTTGTCTCTTAAAACAGCACCAATTCTTATTTCATCTGGTAAATTTGAATTTTTTAATTCTTTATTAATTAATTCTGATGACTCAATTATCTCTGCCTCAATTACTTCATACTCGCCATTAGATATTGTATAAGCATTCTCGATAGTTCCCTTATGAATATGTTTTAAAATACTAGAGACTGTATTCATTCTAGGATCAATCAAGTCATCAATTTTTAAAGATGACTGTAACAAAGAATAATTTGGTTTATTAATTAAAGCCATTGTTCTTTTATCCTCAACGTCTTTTTGATCTTTAGCAAATTTTTCAACGAGGACACTAACCATTAAATTATCTTCATCATCATTAGTAAGTGCTAAAACAGTTTCTGCTTCATCTAGATTTGCCTCAGATAAAACTTCCTCGTCTAATCCATTTCCGTTTATTACAATCGTATTATTTAATTCATTTGCAAGATATTCGGATCGTAATTTATCTTTTTCTACAATCTTAACTCTTACACCTTCTAATGAATCTTCGATATTTTTAGCGAGGTTGTAACCAATATTTCCACCTCCAATAATCAAAATTTTTTTAGATATTTTTTCAGAGTGACCAAAGGCTTCTAAAGTTTCTGCCATTTGTGAAGAATTGATTATTACATAAATTTTGTCATTTTCTTTTATTTGATCACTTTTTTTTGGAATAAAAGATTTATCTCCTCTAATAATTGCAATTATATTTGCATCCAAGTTTGGAAATTTATTTGTTAGTTCATTAAGTTTTAAACCAATTAGTTTACAATTGTCTTTAATCAATATTTCTAAAAGCCTGATTTGATTTTCCGCAAATGGAACACTATCTAGGGCTCCTGGTGCCTCTAATTTTCTTTGTATCGATCTTGCGATTTCAATTTCAGGTGAAATTATCACATCAATTGGTAAGTTTTCTTTATTATAAACTCTAGTAAATTTTGGATTTAGGTAATCTTGAGATCTTATTCTAGCAATTTTTTTTGGAATATTAAAAATAGAGAATGCTATTTGACAAATTAACATATTTATTTCATCATTTCTGGTGACTGCTATTATCATATCGGTCTCAGCAGCATTTGCTTTCTCAAGTATTGATGGAAAGGTTGCTTTACCAACGATTGCTTTAACATCGAGTGAGTCATTAATTTTTTGTATGTCATCGCTTGATTGATCAATTACAGTAATGGAATGACCTTGTTCACTAAGCAATTTAGCTATAGTGAAACCTACCCTTCCAGCACCACAAATTATAATATTCATACTAATTAAATTCTTTTATTCCAAGACCCTTTAGTTTCCTATGCAGAGCGCTTCTTTCCATGCCAACAAAAGTAGCTGTTTTTGATATATTCCCGTTAAATTTTTTTAGTTGAAGACTTAAATACTCTTTTTCAAACTTTTCTCTAGCCTCTTTTAAAGGTACGGACAAACTATTTTCATTAAACCTGCTATTATTGATCCCAGATTTTAATGACTCCTTAATAATGTTAGAGATTTTTTCCTGACTTGTTGGTTGTAATATTGCAATTCTTTCAATTAAATTTCTTAATTCTCTTACATTTCCATGCCAATCATGATTTAAAATATAACTATTATTATCATCAATCTTTAAATTTTTGATATTATAACTTTCAGAAATTTTATTTGAGAAATAATTTATAAGTAATGGTATATCTGAAATTCTTTCGTTTAAAGGTTTAATATTAATTTCAAATACATTTAATCTATGGAATAGATCTTCTCTAAAATTTCCTAATTCTATTTCTTGCTTAAGATCTTTACTAGATGAGCAGATTAGTCTGACATCAACATAAATATCATTATTGCCATTTACTCTTTTAAATTTTTGGTCTGTTAAAACTCTTAAAATTTTTGATTGTATTGCTAGTGGTATTTCAGATACTTGGTCTATTAAAAGAGTTCCTTTATTTGCCTTCTCTAGCGCACCATAAGAAATAGATCCATCATTTTTTTCTTCACCAAATAATTCTAAATCATATTTATCATTATCAAGTAACGCACCATTAATAATTACAAAAGGTTTATTTTTTCTTTTAGAATTTTTATGGATTTTTCTAGCAATTAATTCTTTACCAGAGCCTGAGGGGCCATTAATGAAAATTCTACTTTCAGTTACAGAAATTTTTTCAATTTGATCTTTTATATTTACAATATTCTTACTATTACCAATTAACTCATATGAGGAAAAAAGTTTATTCTCATATTCTTTATTTTGGGTTTTTAAACTTAAATTCTCAACGGCTCTACTTATAAAATTTAATAATCTTGTTTTATCAAAGGGTTTTTCAACAAATTCAAATGCTCCGTGTTTTAATGAATTGACTGCCATTTCTATGTTTGCATGTCCAGAAATCATAATTACTGGTACATCGGTATTTTTTGATTTTATGTGGGATAAAAGTTGTATACCATCATTATCACCTTTATCTAATTTAACATCAAGAATTGCAACATCAGGCATTTTTTTATCAATTTCATTTAAAGCTTGATTATAATTAGCTGCCAATCGGGTTTGATAACCAGCATCAATGATAAGATCATTAAGAATATTTCTTATATCTGAATTATCATCAACAATTAATATTTCTACACTCATTTAATAAAATATAATTTCTATTTTTGCTCCATTTGGAATCGAAACAAAATTTATTTCACCATTATGATCATTAATAATCTTATTTACTATTGAAAGACCTAAACCTGTACCATTTTTTTTTGTAGTAAAGTAAGGGTTTAAAATATCTTTAATATTATTTTTTATATTTTCAAAACCTAATCCACTGTCTTTAATTATAATATAAATCTGGTTATTTCTCTCAAAAATTTCAATAGTAATAATTTTATCGAAATTACTGGTATTTTCAGCTTTTTGCTGGATACTTTCAATAGAGTTTTTAATCAAATTAAATATTACTCTACTAATTTGCTCTTTATCACACTGTAATAAGATTGAAGGTTTTTTAATATTTAAATTAATTTTTATCGAAGGGTCTGTTTCAGATAATAATTTAATATTCTCGTAAATTATCTTTATTAAATCATTTTTTTTTAAAACTGGTTTAGGCATTCTAGCAAAATCAGAAAATTCATTAACCAAATTACCTATTTGTTTAATCTGATTATTTATGATCTTCAAATTTTCCTCAAAATTATCTTTCTCATTTTTATCAACTTGTTGAATATATTTTTCTTTTATTCTATCGATTGATAATTGAATCGGTGTAAGAGGATTCTTGATTTCATGGGCTAATTTTCTTGCAAGATTACCCCAGGCTTCATATCTTTCATTGATAATTAATTTATCTTGCTGGTTTTTCAATCTAACAATCATTGAGTTGAAGTTCTTATTTAAAATTTCTAAATCTTTATCAGTTTTTATCTCAGGAACTTTTCTAGTCAAATCACCCTCACCAATTGCAGTAGATGCAGAAATTAGATTGTTTATAGATCTAAAAAATCTCGAAGAAAATCTTATAGCAATAGTTATAGATATAAAAAGCAATAGAGTAACTATGATTATATATATTATAGCAAAGGAAATTTTTATACCTGTACTTCTTTCCTCAACTGTATAATAAAAATTAATTGCCTCTTGAGATTCATTTAAATATTTTGATATATCCTTATCAAGGTATTTTACAACGTATAAAAATCTGTTTTCAAAAGCTTGAAGTCTCATTATTGCAGCTGAAATATTTTCAGGCGCATTTATTATCTTAAGAGGTCTATCATCGTCTAATACAAGTTTTAGTGTTTTATCTATAGGAGGAATATATTTTGTGGGATCATCTAAATTGGTAAATAATAATTTTTTATTTTGATCGATGATATGTATTTCATCAATATTTCTAATTAATCTTTGAGTTTTTAAAAATCTTATATATTCATTTTCATTATCGTTTAAAAATTTAGAACTTTTATTGGTGTCAAAAGCAATTAATATAATATCGGATTCAATCTTATTTCTTACTTCTTCAACATAACTTTTAGCAAGTTCATAAGAATTATTTACGACTGTTGTTACTTTTTTATCAAAGTATTTTTCAAGTGCAAAAGAAAATAAAAAAAGTGAAAAAATTGAAATTAATATTGAGGGTATTAAAGTGAAGAGAGAAAAATAAGTAATATATTTTTTATTCGATTTTAAACCATCTTTATCAATATCATTACGAATAGATCTTTTTACCTCTAAAAAAATGAATACGAATAATGATAAAAGTAATAAAATATTTACAATTAATAAATATTGTAAATTATTTTGATTTAATTCAATAAAACTTCTGTCTATAAATGTTAAAAAAGTTAAAAATCCTAAAAGTAGTGTAATACTAGATAGGAAAATTATGAAAATATTTTTTTTCAAAAATTCAACCATATTTAAGAATTATAGTATTTAAAAGAATGAACAACTATTTTGTAATATTAGCTGCTGGAAAAAGTAGGAGATTTCATAAAAAAATACCTAAGCAATTCTATAATTACAAAAATAAAGAAATTATAGATCACTCAATTGAGAAATCAGTTAACTCAAAGCTTTTTAAAAAAATTTTAGTTGTAACTAACAACATTAAACATCTTAAAAAAAAACAAATTCATAACTCAGTCAAAATAATAAAGGGAGGCAAAGAAAGATCTGATTCTTCTTTAATAGCTTTAAAACATCTTAAAAAGTATAAACCTAACAACGTTCTTATTCATGACGCTGCAAGGCCAGATTTTACTATAAAATTGTTAAAACAACTATTAAATCATTTAAAAAGAAATATAGCTGTAGTTCCATATATAAATTCTAAGGATACAATAAAATATAAAGTAAAAAATGAATTATATAATCTTAATAGAGAAAACACTTATCTAACCCAAACACCACAAGCATTTAAATTTAAAAAATTATATGAACTTGCAATTAATGAAAAAAACAAAATTACAGATGAAGCAACTTTATTTATCAATAAAAATAGAAAAATAAAATTTATAATAGGAGAAAATACTAATAATAAGATCACTTTTAAAAGTGATGTAAAATCAAATAAAACTTTTTTTGGAATTGGTTTCGATATTCATAGATTGGTTAAAAATAAAAAACTTTATTTAGGTGGTGCCAAGATACCTTTTCACTCTGGATTAAAAGGACATTCAGATGGAGATGTAATTTTACATTCAATTATAGATGCGATTTTAGGCGCAATGAGAAATAAAGATATTGGATCCTTTTTTCCAAACACAAGAAAATATAAAAATATTAGATCACCAAAAATTTTAAAACCAGTTATTGAAAATCTTTATAAATCAAATTTTTTTATAAATAATTTGGATATAAATCTAATTTGTGAACAACCTAAGGTATCAAAATACAGAGATCGTATAATTAATTCAATATCCAAACTCATGATGTTAAAAAAAGATTTAATAAATTTAAAAGGTAAAACAGTTGAAAAACTTGGTTTAATTGGAAAAGAAAAAGCTATTGCATGTGAAGTAATCATTTCAATAACAAAATATGATTAAAAATATTAATACTTTGTTCGTTACAATGTTTGGTTTGGGTAAAGTTCCAAAAATTCCAGGCACTTTTGGATCTTTGGCCACAGTAATTATTCTTTACATTTTTTTTCACATATTTAATTTATCTTCAAACTTAATACTAATATTTTTAGTAGTTGTTTTCATTTTATCTTTTTCAGCTGTAGCACATCATATTAAAGATAATGAAAATAAGGATCCTAAAGAAGTAATTATTGATGAGTTTATTGGTCAATCGATTCCGATTTATCTTTATGAAATTTCACATGGCACAGAAAAATCACCAAATGAAGCTCTAATTTTTTACGGTATTTGTTTTGTGTTATTCAGATTTTTTGATATTGCAAAACCATTTCCTGTAAGTTTTTTTGATAAAAATTTCAAAAATAGTTTTGGTGTAATTATGGATGATGTAGTTGCAGGATTTTATGTTGTTTTATCTTTAATTTGTTTTATGGTTTTAAGTAGTTATTTTATATAATGAAATCATTAATTAAACTGTTAATTAAAAAGAAAATTAAAATATCTGTTGCGGAATCATGCACTGGTGGATTATTAGCGAGTTCTATAACTTCAATAAGTGGTGCATCAAAGATATTTAACTTAGGTTTAGTCACCTACTCTAATCAAGCAAAAATCAAGATTTTAAAAGTAAATAAAAATATTATTAAGAGATTTGGAGCTGTGAGCTACGAATGTTGCTATGCAATGGTTAATAATTTATCTAGAATTTCAAAAGCTAATATTAATATTTCAGTCACTGGTATAGCGGGACCTAGAGGTGGCACCAAAAAAAAGCCTGTGGGTTTAGTTTATATCGGGCTTAAAAAAGGAAATAAAATCCAAATAATTAAATGTTTATTCAAAAGTAAAGAAAGATCCTCAATTCAAAAAGCTACTGTAAAAAAGGCCTTAAATCTAGTTCTTGGAGTTGCTAAATAACTTTTCTGCTCTTTTTTGAAACGCATCAGCTATTTTCTCTAATCCAAATTGAAAAGATACTACCATTAAAGAATTTAAAAATTTATTTTTAATTTCAAAATCAATATCAAAAGTAACTTCGGTAATTCCATTCTCTTTATCTACAAAAATCCAATTATTGGATAAATGATTCAAAGGCCCCTCTATATTTTTAACAAATATTGAGTCTTCCTTTCTATTAAAAACCACATCGCTTTTATAAGTATCCTTAAATGGCCCTTTACCTATTGTTAAATCCGCGATTATTTTTGTTAAATCACCTTCATTTTTATTTTCATATATTTTTGCATCGAAACAGAATGGGACAAATTCTGGGTATTTTTCAATATCCAAAACTAAATCAATTAAATCTTTTTTTTTACATTCAATTAATCGCTTAACTGAAGCTTTTGGCATTAATGGCTTTTTAATCTATTTTGTTGAAGTTTTGTAAAGTCTTCATCTGCATGATATGAAGATCTTGTTAAGGGTGATGAAGAAACTAATAAAAAACCTTTTGCTTTTGCAATATCACCCAATTCTTTGAATTCCTCGGGTTTATAATATCTATCTAGTGGAAAGTGTTTTACAGATGGTTGTAAATATTGTCCGATTGTTAAAAAATCTACATCAGCAGATTTTAAGTCATCCATTACTTGTAAGATTTCATCTCTAGTTTCACCTAAACCAACCATTATTCCTGATTTTGTAAAAACCTTCTTATTCATTTTTTTTGCATTTTTTAAAAGTTCAAGAGATGCAAAATATCTTGAGCCAGGTCTTACTTTTAAATAAAGACTAGGAACAGTTTCAATATTGTGATTAAAAACATCTGGATTAGCTTCTAGTACTTTCTTATAAGCATCACCTTTTCTTAAAAAATCAGGCGTCAAGACTTCGATAGTTGTATTAGGATTAGTTTTTCTTGTTTGATTTATAACTTCATAAAAATGATTTGAGCCACCATCATCCAAATCATCTCTATCAACTGAAGTAATTACAACATGTTTTAGATCTAATTTTTTTACTGCTTGAGATATTTTAATTGGTTCTAACTTATCTAATTTTTCTGGTTTACCAGTTTTTACATCACAAAAAGCACATGCCCTTGTACATGTATCACCCATTATCATAAAAGTTGCATGTCTTTTGCTCCAACACTCGGTTATATTTGGACAATTTGCTTCCTGACAAACTGTTACGAGATTATTTTTATTTACAATTGATTTTGTTAAAAAAAATTCTCTACTATTATTTAATTTAGATCTAATCCATTCGGGTTTTTTCTTAATAGGATTAATTGGATTTTTTATTTTTTCAGGATGTCTTGGTTTAATTTTTTGTGTCATCTTTTTTTATAATATAGATTTTTTCATTTTTTTTACCAAATAAGAATCTTTCTCTAATTAAAGTTTCAATATAATCAAGATCTAGATTGTCACTTAATAATGAATTCTTAAAATCCAAGTCATTTATTTGATTTTTTAATGATAATTCCTTAATTTTTAAATCATTTAAAATTTGTTTTTTTTCATAGTAGGAAATTAATCCTCTTTCACCTGATAAAAGATTGAAGAAAAAATATATAATTAGAAAAACTGATATAAGTAGAAAATAATTCTTTTTTAATCTTTGAAGCATTAATGAATCTTATTCATTCTAGCTTTTTTTCCAAGTTCTTCTTCTATACGTAATAATTGGTTATATTTAGCAATTCTTTCTGATCTAGCTAAAGATCCTGTTTTAATTTGATTTGAATTAGTACCCACAGCTAGATCAGCAATAAATGTATCTTCACTATCGCCAGATCTATGCGAAATGATTGTTTTAAATCCTATAGTTTGAGCAAATCTAATTACATCTAAAGTCTCTGAAACAGTGCCGATTTGATTAAGTTTAATTAAAATTGCATTTGATGATAAATTCAAAAATCCTTTCTTAAGCCGCTCAATATTGGTGACATAAAGATCATCACCCACAATCTGCACTTTTTGAAGAGATTTCATTAACTTGCTCCATGAAATCCAATCATTCTCTGCGAAAGGATCTTCGATTGATTTAATTTTGTATTTATTAATAATTTTTTTATATTCTTGAATAGATTTTTCTACAGAAATATAGCTTTTAGAATGAATAGAGTACTTATTTTTTTTATATAATTCATTTGCAGCTACATCCAAACAGATTGAAACATCTTTACCGTTTACAAAACCTGACTTCTTAATAGCTGAAACAATTAAATCTAGCGCTTGATTATTATTGTTAATCATGGGTGCAAATCCACCCTCATCTCCAACAGATGTAGATAATCCTTTGTTCTCAATAATCTTACTTAAATTTTTAATCACCAAAAAACAAATTCTCATCGCATCAGAAAAATTTTTTGCACGATCTGGTCTAATCATAAATTCTTGAATTCTCAAACCATTATTAGCATGTGCTCCACCATTAATTATATTCATAAGTGGAAAAGGTAATTTATAATTATTTTTTACTAGGAAAGTTTTATACAATGGTTGTTTGTTAATTTTTGCTGAAAGTTTTTTTGCTGCCATCGATACAGCTAATATAGAATTAGCTCCTAACTTTGTTTTTTGTCTAGTTCCATCTAAATTAATCATTATAGAGTCTATTCTCTCTTGATTATGTACACTTTGACCTTTAAGTATGTTTGAGATTTTAGTGTTGACTAAATTAATTGCATTCAGAACACTTTTTCCTAAGTATCTTTTATTGTTTTTATCTCTTTTTTCGAAAGCTTCATAAGTTCCTGTCGATGCACCTGAGGGGCAAATTGCAATTGCACTTTGATTTTTGACAAAAACCTCAGCTTCTATTGTCGGATTACCTCTGCTATCAAAAACTTGTCGGGCTTTTACTTTTGAAATTTTACTCACTTATTTTTTTATTAAATTATCTATGTCAGTTAATTGTTGTAATAGACTTTCTAATTTATTTAACGGAATCATATTTGGACCATCGGAAGGGGCATTATCAGGATCTTGATGAGTTTCAATAAAAACTCCTGCAACACCAACTGCAACTGCTGCTCTTGCTAAATGTTCTACAAACTCTCTTTGTCCACCACTTTTTTCACCAAGACCACCTGGTTGTTGAACAGAGTGAGTAGCATCAAATATAACTGGGTAACCATTTTTTGCCATTATGGGTAATGCTCTCATATCTGACACTAAGGTATTGTAACCAAAACTAGCACCTCTTTCAGTAACCAGAATATTTTTATTTCCAGAGTCTGAAATTTTTTTTGTAACATTAACCATGTCCCACGGAGCTAAAAATTGACCTTTTTTTACATTAATGATTTTATTTGTTTTAGCAGCAGCTACTAATAAATCAGTTTGACGACATAAAAATGCTGGTATTTGTAAAACATCTACATGTCTTGCAACAATTGAGCATTGTTCAATATTATGGATATCAGTTAAAATCGGAACACTGAGTTCTTTCTTTATTTTATCAAAAACTGGAAGCGAAGCATCTAAGCCTGCTCCTCTTTTACCTTTAAGACTGGTTCTATTAGCTTTATCAAATGATGTTTTATAAATAAATCCAACACCAAATTTTTTAGTGATATCTTGTATTTTACCAGCCATATCCATTGCATGTTGTTCAGTTTCAAGCTGACAAGGACCCGCAATAATGCATATTTTACTGTCGTTTGAGATTTCTATTTTATTACAATTTACTTTAATACTACTCATTTATAATTTTTTGATGCTTTGATAAATGAAGAGAATAAAGGATGAGGAGATAAAGGTCTAGATTTAAATTCAGGATGAAATTGAACTCCTATAAACCATGGATGATTTTGAAGCTCAATTATTTCTGGTAATTTATTATCTGGTGACATTCCTGAAAAAATTAATCCTTTATTTTCAAATTGATTTTTAAGTTTATTGTTAACTTCATATCTGTGCCTATGTCTTTCTTTAATAGAACTAGATTTATAAATTCTATTTATGGCAGAATTATTTCTTAATTTAGCTTCGTATAAGCCTAATCTCATTGTTCCACCTAAATCTTTATCTGTTCCTTTTATTATTTTTCCATCTTTATCCCATTCGTTGATTAGACCAATGACTGGATAACATTTTCTATCCAATTCAGTTGATCCTGCTTTTTTAATCTTTAGTTTATTTCGTGCAAATTCAACAATAGCCATTTGCATTCCAAAGCAAATACCAAGGAAAGGTATCTTATTTTCTCTAGCAAATCTAATTGCAGAAATTTTTCCTTCAGTTCCTCGCTTACCAAAACCACCTGGTATCAATAATCCAGATACATTTTTTAATTTTGTTTTGATTTCATTATTTTTTAAGTTATCAGACTCAATTCTAACTAGATTTACTTTTACGTTATTTGCAATTCCTCCATGGACCAGGGCTTCATCTAAAGATTTATAAGCATCTTTTAAATTTACGTATTTTCCAATTATTGCAATGTTAACCGATTTTTTTGTATTCAATACAATTTTAGTTATTTTTTTCCATGGATTTAGGTTAGGTCTTTTTTTTGGTTTAAGTTTAAAGAATTTTAGAACTTGTTTATCCAGTTTTTGATTAAAAAAACTAATCGGTGCTTCATATATTGTTCTCACATCTACTGTTTCAATAACATTATCAATTGGGACATTGCAAAATAATGATATTTTTTTCCTTTGGTCTAATGGTATAGATTGTTGAGATCTACAAATAATAATATCAGGTTGTATACCAATACTTCTTAATTCTTTGACTGAATGTTGAGTTGGTTTGGTTTTGATTTCATCTGATGATTTTAAAAATGGTACAAATGTTAAGTGAATAAATAAAGTTTTTGATTTTCCATGTTCATTTGAAAATTGTCTTATAGCTTCCACAAATGGCAAACTTTCAATGTCTCCAACTGTTCCACCAATTTCACATATTACAAAATCCTCATTTGTAATATCTTTTTTTATAAATTCTTTTATTCGATTTGTAATATGGGGTATAACCTGAACTGTTTTTCCAAGATACCCTCCCTTTCTTTCTTTTCTAATAACATCACTATAAATACGACCAGTTGTTATATTGTCTGATTGTTTAGATGATATGTTTGTAAATCTTTCATAATGACCTAAATCCAAATCAGTTTCAGCTCCATCATCAGTAACAAAAACTTCACCATGTTGAAATGGGCTCATTGTTCCAGGATCTACATTTAAATATGGATCCATTTTTCTTAATCTAACTTTGTATCCTTGAGATTTTAGCAAATAGGCTAGTGATGCAGATGAAAGACCTTTTCCTAATGAGGAGACCACGCCGCCAGTGACAAATATATATCGCGCCATGGAAGTATCTTATAGCTAATAAAAAAGTAAATGAAAAGTATTAATTATTATTTTCTGGGATTGTTGGTGTATCTTCTTCAACTTGATCTAAAACTGAGTTAGAAGGTGTTAAATCACCTCTAGATACGATCGTTAAAGCTAAACTACATATGATAAACAGAGTTGCAACAATACCGGTTGCTTTTGTCATAAAATTTCCTGCAGTTTTAGAAAACATCATGTTTTCCTGTGAAACTCCGATTCCAAGCGCTCCACCCTCAGATTTCTGCATTAAAACTAATAAAACTAGAACTAAAGCAAGAATGATGTTCAGTACTAACAATATATTTTCCATGAAATTTAATTAAACGTTTTTTTAATTATATCAATGAATTTTTTGGGATCTTGAGAGGCTCCTCCTATTAGAAATCCATCAATATTATTTATTAATTTTAATTCATTCATATTTTTTGGATTTACTGAACCCCCATATAATACTTTGATATTTCGAGCTTTTTTTTTTATAAAATTTATAGTGTTAAATAAATCATCTGCTTTAGGAATTAGACCTGTCCCAATTGACCACACAGGTTCATAAGCAATTACAATATTTTTTCTTTTCTTAATTTTTTGTAAACCAGAATTAATCTGCTTAGATAAAATTTTTTTGGTAATTTTTTTCCTTTTTTGACTCAAGGTCTCACCTATACAAAAAATAACCTTTAAACCTACTTGAGTTGCTGCTCTAATCTTGGCATTAATTAATTTATCCGTTTCACCAGACTCGCGGTTTTCTGAATGTCCTAAAATAACATATTTGGCCCCAACATTTTTTAACATCGTAGGATTTATGGAACCAGTTGAAGCACCGTAAGTAAGGCTTTCATGACAATTCTGAGCACCAACTTGAATTTTAGAATTTATAACTTTTTTAGACATTGAACGAATTAATGTATTGGGTGGGCAATAAATAATTTTAATTTTTTTGGATTTTTTAAAAATTTTTAGAAATTTGATTACTTTTTTTAGTGAATTTAATGTTCTCAATCCACCAAACATTTTCCAATTAGCAATAAAATACATATATTTATTTGTCTTATACTAAAATTTAATCTATAGGTTTGCTTTTTATAGATCAATAAATTTATATAGTAATGATAGGTGCATTTAGAAATTTTGCTAAAACAAAGTTTGCTGGGATATTAGTTTTTATAATGATTATTCCTTTTGTATTTTGGGGTATGGGCAGCATGTTCAGCAGTGGAAATACAAATTCAATTGTAAAAATAAACGAGACAAATATTTCTACAGAAGAATTTATTGATTACTTAAATAATTCTGGAATTCCTCAGGATACAATAAGAGAAAATTTAAATGATAATATAATTGAAGAATTATTATCCGGATTGATTTCGACAAAAATTTTAGATTTAGAAATTGAAGAGTATGATTTAATTATTTCGAAAGAAACATTACTCAAAATGATAAAAAAAAATAAAAATTTTCTAAACGAACAAGGAAGTTTCGAAAGACTTAAATATGAAAAATTTTTACTTGAAAACAATCAATCTGCACCTCAATTTGAATTAAGACTAAAAAATCGAGAATTACAAAAAAACTTATTCAGTTTTGTAGGTGCTGGAACTGTTTCTCCAAAATTTTTAGTAAAAAAACTCTATCAGGATGAAAATAGAAAATTAGAGGTAGATTATATAAATTTAAATCAATTTTATAAAAAGAAAGATAGTTTTACAGATAACGATATAAAAAAATTTCTAGATGAAAATAAGAATGACTTAAAAGTAGAATATATTGATTTTGATTATTCCATAATAAATCCCAAAAATTTAGTTGGTGTAGATGAATTTAATCAGACCTTTTTTGATAAAATTGACCAAATAGAAATTGATATCTCGAATGAACTTCCTTTTGAAAACATCGTTACAAACTTTAATTTAAAGTCTAAGAAAATCAAAGATTTCAGATTTACTTATGATAAAAGCGATATAGAAAAAAAGATATTTGAAGCAAGAAATAATGAATTTGATATCATTGAATTTAAAGATGATTATATTCTTTACAAAATAATTAAGTCAGAAAAACGTTCTCCTAACGTGAATGATCCTGTTCTCAGAGAAGAGATCTTAGGACTTATTTTTGAAAAAAATAAGTATGAATACAACAAGAATTTAATAAAAAAAATTGACGAAAAAAATTTTAAAAATGAAGATTTTGTAGAGATGGGAAATAAGAAAATTGAAAATTTATTATTAAATTCTATCAAAGATAATAAAAAATTTGATATTAAAGCTGTTGAACTTCTTTACTCATTACCCATAAATTCTTTTACTCTTATAAATGATGAGATGAGCAATATTTATTTAGCTAAAATAAAGAACTTTCGAAATCAGACAATGGAAAATAATGATAAGATGAATGAATATACGAATAAACAAAATTCAAATCTAAAAAATAATATGTTAAAATCATATGATCTTTATCTAAACAGCAGATATGATGTTAATTTAAATCAAAAAACAATAGAACGAGTTAAAAATTTCTTTCAATGAACATAAATCGAAGCTTCAAAGATTTTAAGTTTCGACATAGAAGCAATAAAAATCAAATCATATATACTTCAAAAAAAATTCAAGACGATGAGGAGATTTTAAATTTAATAGATAATTTTTTAAGTGAAAAAAATAGCTTTATATTTGAGTCGGTAGAGAAAGGAAAAATCAAAGGAAGATACACTATATTTGGTAAAAATCCTGACAAGATATGGGAATTCAGAAATAAAATTTCTTATTTAATTAAAAATAAAAAGAAAATTAAACTTAAAGATAAACCTGAAAATTTGATTGAGAAAATTATTGAAGAATTTAAATTTGAAACTCCCAAAAATTTACCAAAACTTTGTTCTTTAATTTCAGGATATTTCTCATATGATTCTATAAGATATATAGAGAAAATCCCCAATAATTGTAAGGATGATCTAAATATTCCTGATGTAAGACTTCTGCGACCAAGAACACTAATTATTCACGATAATTTAAAAAAAGAGATTTTTTATATTAGAAATATCTATAAAGACGAAAAGATAAGAGATTATGAAAAAAAATATGATGAGGTAAGGTCAGATCTTTTTAGATTACTAATTCAATCATCAATTAAGAATATAATTAATAAGTCACAATCAAAACCAAAAAATATTAAAGTTAAATCGAATACCTCAAAAAATAGATTTTTACGAATGGTTGATAAAGCAAAAAAATATATAAAAGTGGGAGATATATTTCAGGTAGTTTTAAGTCAAAGATTTGAGGCAAAGTTAACAAAAAAACCAATTGATATTTATAAAAAACTTAGAGTGACTAACCCATCCCCTTTCATGTTTTATTTCAATTTTAGTGACTTTCAAATTATTGGTGCAAGCCCAGAAATACTAGTAAGACTAAGGGATAATAAAATTACTGTAAGACCAATTGCTGGAACAAGGCCAAGAGGCAAAACTTTGAAAGAGGATCGTTTTTATGAAAAAGATCTACTTAATGATAAAAAGGAACTTTCAGAGCACTTAATGTTATTAGATTTAGGAAGAAATGACGCCGGTAAAGTTTCAAAGATTAATACAGTAAAAGTCACTGAAAGCTTTATTATTGAGAGATATTCTCATGTAATGCACATAGTATCAAACGTAATCGGTGAGTATAATAAAAAATTTTCTAAGTTTAAATCACTTCTAGCTGGTTTCCCTGCAGGAACTGTTTCCGGAGCCCCAAAAATTAGAGCTATGGAAATAATCGATGAATTAGAAACAACCAAGAGAAAAGTTTATGCTGGTGGAATTGGTTATTTTTCAGCAAACGGAGAATTTGATACATGTATAGCTTTAAGAACGGCTGTTGCTAAAAAAAATAAATTTTATGTTCAAGCTGGCGCTGGAATTGTTGCTGATAGTAAACCTCTGAAAGAATATGAGGAAACTGTAAATAAAGCAAAAGCTTTAATTAACGCTTTAAAATGAAAAAAATAATTCTAATAGATAATTACGATAGTTTCACTTTTAATCTTTATCATTACTTATCTTCATTAAAAGTTAAGGTAGATGTAATAAGAAATGATCAGATCACATCTAATGAAATATTAAAAAGAAAATATAATAAAATCGTAATCTCACCAGGTCCAGGTAATCCTGATCAATCAGGTAATTGTTTAAAAATTGTAAAATCTTTACATAAAAAAATTCCAATTCTTGGTGTTTGTCTTGGTCACCAAATTATAGGACAAGTATTTGGTTCTAAAATTATTCAAGCTAAAAAGCTAATGCATGGTAAAACAAGTAAAATTATATCAAAAAAATTGGGAATTTTAAAAAATCTTCCAAAATCATTTGAGGCAACACGGTATCACAGCTTAATTATTGATAAAAAAACACTATCAAAACATCTTGAAATCACAGCTGAAAGCAAAGATGGTTTAATTATGGGTGTTCAGCATAAAAAATATGCTGTCCATGGAGTGCAATTTCACCCTGAAAGTATTAAAACTAAATTAGGTATTAAAATTTTAAAAAATTTTATTAGAATTTAAAATTAATGAGACAATTCATAGATAAGATTAGAAATAAGGAGGACCTCTCTTTTGAGGAAAGTAAGACAGCTTTTGAATTATTAATGGAGGGTAAGGTAAATGAACAGGAAATATATGATTTTTTAACACTTTTATCCGCTAAAGGTGAAATATCAACTGAGATTGCAGGGGGTGTTTACGTTCTAAGAAATAAATCAAAAAGAGTTAATGTACAAAATTGCGTCGATACATGTGGTACAGGTGGTGATGGAATGAATACACTCAATATTTCAACTGCTTCTGCGTTATTACTTGCGAGCATGGGTGTTAAAGTAGCAAAACATGGAAATAAAGCGGTATCTTCTAAATGTGGATCTGGAGATGTTTTAGAGGCATTAAATATTAAAATTAATTTAGAACCAAATGATATTGAGTTACAAATTAAAAAAAATAATTTTGGTTTTATGTTTGCACCAAATTACCATAGTGCAATGAAATACGTTGGACCTACAAGAAAAAAAATTGGTAAAAGAACAATTTTTAATATGATTGGTCCTTTAAGTAATCCAGCTTTAGTTAAAAGGCAAGTTGTTGGTGTTTTTGAAAAAAAGTTATTAAATATATTTGCTAACGCTTTAAAAAGTTTAGATATTAAATTTGCATGGATCGTCAATAGTGAAGATGGTTTAGATGAAATTTCACCCTACGCTAAAACAAATGTTATTCAATTAAAAAACAACATTATATCGGAAATCGTTATTGATCCAAAAGAATTAAATATAAATGCAGATAAATTTGAAAATCTTGTTGGTGATGATGCAAAATTTAATGCTAAAAAAATAATTGAAATATTTAAAGGTGAAGATAATGATTTTTCTAAAGCAGTATGTTTAAATGCTGCGGCAGGATTGATTGTTAATGAAACATACGAAGATTTTACCGAAGCATATAAAAATGCAAGAGAGCATATTTTATCAAATGAAGTTATCAAACATTTAGAGACAATTCAAAATGCCTGAAAATGTTCTCGAAAAAATAATTAAAAAGAAAATAAAAAAAATAGAAAATTCTAAAAAAAATATTTCAATAGGCTCATTAAATGAATTAATAGAGAAAAATAAAACGTTTATTAATTTTAAAGAAAATATTGAAAAAAATATAAAGGAAAATAAATTTTCAATTATTGCCGAGATCAAAAAAGCTAGTCCTTCTGCAGGTGTAATCATAAATGATTATGATCCTGTAAAAATAGCTAGTATATATAATGATAATAAAGCTACTTGTTTGTCTGTTTTAACTGAAGAAGATTTTTTTTTAGGAGATTTGAAACATATAAGTGAAATTAAACAGAATATTAATTTACCAATTCTTTGTAAGGACTTTTTTGTAGACAAATTTCAAATTCCATTAGCGAAAAGTTATGGAGCAGATGCAATATTAATTATATTAGCTGGTGTAAGTGAAGGCCTTGCAAATGAGTTATATGAGGAAGCTTTAAGATTAAATATGTCTGTTATAGTTGAGGTGCATACAGTTGAGGAAGCAAAACAAGCTTTAAAATTTGAAGATGCATTAATTGGTATCAATAATAGAAATTTAAAAACTCTTAAAACTGATATAAATACAACTTTTGATATTCATAATGTTTTGGTAAATCATAAAGGTCCATTAATTTCTGAAAGTGGAATTAAAAATAAAGATGAACTATTAGAACTCTCTAATAAAACATCTATTAAAACTTTTCTAATTGGTGAATCACTTTTGAAAAATTTGGAAAATAATTCTATTTTCTCAGTTCTGTAGTCAAATAGTTCCCTATTTTATTGCCTTTTTTACTATTGTGAATTGAAAAGAACTTTTGTAGAACAGATTTTGTACGATATTTGTTCTTATGCTAACAAAAAAACAAAAAAACCTGCTCTTATTTATCAACAAGAAGTTGAGAAGCTCGGGTGTATCTCCATCTTATGAAGAAATGAAAGCTTCATTAAACCTTAAATCTAAGTCTGGAATTCATAGACTTATAAGTGCATTAGAGGAGAGAGGTTTTATTAAAAGACTTGCTCATAAAGCAAGAGCATTAGAAGTAATTAAATTGCCAGAAACGGCTTCTGCAAATGACATTTATAACAGTTTTTCACCAAGTGTTATTAAAGGTGGTTTAGATGAGGAAAATTTATCATCAGATGATGCTGAGGTACCAGTTTTAGGAAAAATTGCTGCTGGAACACCTGTTGAAGCTATTCAAAATGAGGTTTCAAGAATACCTTTGCCAAGTAATTTAGAGAAAAATGGAGATTATTTTGGTTTAAAAGTTCAAGGGGACTCGATGATTGAAGCTGGAATTCATGAAGGTGATACAGTAATTATTAAAAGAACAGATACAGCTGATAATGGAAAAATTGTTGTTGCTCTAATTGATGAGCATGAAGCAATGTTAAAAAGAATTAGGAAAAAAGGTAAAGTTGTTGCTTTAGAAAGTGCCAACAAAAATTACGAAACTAAAATATTTGGACCTGATAGAGTAAAAGTTCAGGGTGTATTAGTATCTTTATATAGAAACTTCTAAAAAAATAGTCTAAACCATTTTAATGAAAAAAGTAGCAACTAGATTTGCTCCCTCACCTACTGGTGCATTGCATATTGGTGGTGTTAGAACAGCTTTATTTAATTGGTTATACTCCAAAAATCATAATGGCAAATTTTATTTAAGGGTGGAAGATACAGATAAAGAAAGATCTAAAGATGAATTCAAAGATCAAATAATACAATCGCTTAAATGGATTGGCATCAACTATGATGGGGAAGAATATATTCAATCAAAAAAATTAGATGACCACATTAAAGTTGCAAATGAGCTACTTAAAAATGGTCATGCATATAAATGTTATTGTTCAAGTGAAGAAATAGAAGAACAAAAAAAAAGAGCTAGACAAAAAAAGATTCCTTATATCTACGATAGAAAATGGAGAGATAAAAAAGAATCTGATGCACCTAAAGATATTAAACCTGTTATTAGATTTAAAAGTAAGATTGATGGAACATCAATATTGAAAGATTTAGTTCAAGGTGATGTTGAGATTGACAATAATACAATAGAAGACTTTATAATCTTGAGAAATGATGGGACTCCTACATATAATTTATCAGCATCCGTGGACGATCACCAAATGAACATGACACATATTATTAGAGGTGACGATCATAAAATAAACACCTTCAAACAAATACAAATTTATCAAGCTATGAAATGGGAATTACCATCATTTGCTCACATACCATTGATACATACAATAGAAGGTAAGAAACTATCAAAACGAGATCAGGCGTCTACATTAGATGATTATTCCAAAATAGGCATAATGCCAGATGCCCTTCGAAATTACCTTTTAAGACTAGGCTGGTCTTACAAAGATAAGGAAATATTTACATTGGAGGAAAGTATAAAATTTTTTAATTTAGAAGGTATCGGAAAATCTCCCTCTAAACTTGATATGAGTAGAATTTTATCAATGAACGAACATTATATTAAGAATATTAATGAAAATGATTTATTCACTCAATTAACTGAATATTGCAAATTATATAAAAGTGAAATTCAATCAGATAAAAAAGATAAGATTAAAAAATCTCTTGCTTTCTTGAAAAATAAAGCAAAAACTTTAGAGGATATATTTAATAATGGTCAATATATTATAAAAGATGAGGTCGATTTTAATAAGGATGATCTTAAATTAATTGATGATAAAGCAAGAAAAGTAATTTCTGACTTTAATGATCGATTTGAAAAAATAGATCAGCCTTCTCGAGAAATTTTAGAACCAATAGTAAATGAGCTTATAAAATCTCATAACACAAATTTTAAAGGAGTTGGACAACCATTAAGGATTGCTTTAACAGGCTCGAAGTTCGGACCTGGTATTTATGATATAATTTTATCATTAGGAAAAGAGGAAGTTCAAAAACGACTAAGAGCTAAGATAGCTTGAAACTATCTCTGTGGCTTCTGATGATGAAGAGGTTTTAGATTTGATCTCATTTAAAGTCTTATCCACATCAAGAATTTGTTTTTTCATAAGTTCAGGGTTTTTTAAAAAATATACTACAGATCTAAAAATTTCTTTTGAATTACATTCTTTTTGAATTAATTCTGGAATTATTTCTTTTTGGTTAATTATATTAATTATATTTGCAAATTTTGTCTTAACTAAAAATTTTACAATAAAAAAATTAATAAAATTCATTTTATAAATTACGATAGACGGAACTTTTGCATTGCAGATTTCAAGAGAAACAGTTCCAGATTTTGCCACAGCAAATATTGAGTTTGATAAAATTTGTGATTTTATGTTTTCTTCTGATATCACATCAACATTATCAAAAATTGTTTTTTTAATCTCATCTTTTATCAAATCTTTATTTTTATCAGTCGCATGAAAAATAAAATTATATTCATTAAATTTTTTATTCATTAATTTAATAAAATCTATTAAGATTGGTAAAAGAATGTTTGTTTCAGATTTTCGACTTCCAGCAAATAAAGATATAATTTTTTTATTTTCGTTAATTATATTTGATAGATCTGTTTTAACATTCTCTTTACTTTCAAGAAGTGGATGACCAACAAAAGTATTTTTAATATTTTCTTTATCAAAGTATTTTTTTTCAAAATTGAATAGTAATAAAACATGGTCTAAAAACTTTTTAAAATTCTTAACCCTACCCTCTCTCCATACCCATACTTGTGGTGCAACATAATGTATAGTTTTAATATTAGGATTGATACTTTTTACCTTCTCAGCAACTCTTAAGGTAAAATCTGGGCTATCTACACTAAAAAGAATATCAGGATTAAATTCAATTATTTTATTTACAGTTTCGTTAATTTTATTTCTAATTTTAAATAAGTTTAGAATAACACTAGTAAAACCAATATAAGTTATTTCTTTAAGATCATATATTGATTTAATGCCAAGTTTATTTAAATGAGAACCTCCAACGCTTAAATATTCTATATCTGAATGATTTTGTTGAAGTTTAGAAACTACAGTTGATGCTAATTTATCTCCTGAAGGTTCACCTGTTAATATAAAAATTTTTTTCATTTAACTGAGATAAACATCTTATTTTTATTAGCAAAACTAATACATTTATTTTTATCTAAAAATACATGTTGATTACCTTTTACCACAATGCCTTTTAATCCAGCTGTCTTACTTTGTTTTAACGTTTTTAAACCAATGGTAGGTAAATCAACTCTGAGATCCTGTTTCTTTTTTGGAAACTTAACTAAAACACCATGGTTTCGAAATTTTTTACTTTTACTTTTTTCAAGCATTTTTTTAGTTCCACCTTTTGACTCTATTGAAATTACTTTTTTATTTCTGACTACTACAGCTTGGCTGTAATTATATTCTTTTAAATTATTTAGCGTTTTAATAGCCTTCTTAATATCTAATTGATCGGCATTGTTTGGTTTAATCTTTGAATAATTCCCCTTTTTAAGTGTAAGCTCTGGATTAAATTTAAGAGAATTCTCTGTTTTTATATTATTTTGAGCTAATATCTTTATAATTTCTTTTAAAATTGCAGCATCACCAAGCTTCGATGCTTTAATAATTCTTGGAATATAATAAATCCCTTTAAAATCTAGTTTTAACTTAGAAAAGTTTGGTTTGTTAACTTTTCCTGCAAATAAGACTCTTTTACATCTATTTTCCTTAAGAATATTAATTATTTTACCAAATTGACCTATAGAGACTGAATTAGATTTACTCTCTTTTTTAAATCTTTTTGATTTAGATAAATCAATTATTAAGTACTTTATTTTTCTTTTCTTTATTGTTTTAAGTATTTTATTTGGAAAATCTGTATCACCAAAAATTAATCCTATCATCTTATGAAAATGGGGTACAAATAGATCTTTTTTTATCCTTAGTGATAAATTCTATTACTTCTTTAACTAATGGATTTTTCTGAAATGAACCATTTAATTTACTTATATTTTCATTGATATTTTTTGTGGCAAAAATCTCCTTATAAGCCTCGCTCAATCCTAAAATATCCTTATTTTCAAATTTAGCTCTTCTCAAACCTATTAGATTTAATCCCTGCAATGAATTTCTATTTCCTGTTGATAATCCATATGGAATAACGTCGTTTAGTACTCCAGTCATTCCTCCAATCATTGCCATTTTACCAATTCTTGTAAACTGTTGAACAGCAGAATTACCACCAATAACTACATTATCTTCAATAATAGCATGACCTCCCAAAGGTACATTGTTTGCTATAATAACATTATTACCTACCTGGCAATCATGAGCTATGTGAGATGAAATCATAAATAAACAATTGTTACCAATTATAGTCTTTCCTCCACCACCAATTGTTCCTGGGTTTATTGTTACATACTCTCTTATTTTATTATTATCTCCAATAACTAAACTTGTTTCTTCACCATTATATTTTAAATCTTGTGGATCATTAATTGAGACAAATGGATAAATCTTATTTCCTTTTCCAATTTTAGTATTTCCAGTAATATTTACATGTGATTGGATCTCTGTATTCTCTCCAATTTCTACATTGGGACCTATGATAGTGTATGGGCCAATCTTAACACTAGAATGAACCTTGGCATTTTTATTTATTATAGCTGTTTTATCTATCATTTATTTTCCCTAATAAAATTTTTTAAGTCTTTTGCTGGATAACCCATCACTTTAGAATTATCAGGAATATTTTTTATAACCCCACTGCCTCCACCTATTTGCACATTATTACCAATCTTAAGATGTCCTGAAATACCTGCCTGACCTCCAATCATAACATTATTGCCTAAAGTTGAGCTTCCAGCAAAACCTACTTGTCCAGCAATAATACAATTCTCACCAATTTTAACGTTATGAGCTATATGTATTTGATTATCTAAATATGTATTTTTTCCTATAATTGTATTTGAAAGAGAACCTCTGTCGATCGTAGATCCACAGCCTATTTCAACATTATCCTCAATTATTACAATCCCTATTTGGGGGTACCTAAAATTTGAATCTTTATTTGGGAAAAAACCAAATCCTTTTTTTCCAATTACACAACCATCTAAAATGTGGACATTGTTTTTAATTAATGAATTTCTAATAATTACGTTCGATCCAATAGAACAATTGTCACCTATATTCACATTTTTCTCTATGATTGAATTATGACCAATTAAACAATTTTTACCAATTTTTACATTATCACCAATAAGGACATTTTTTCCAAACTTAACTTTCCCTTTAAATTCTGTCTCGTTTATATATTTAACAGTGTTATCATAATCATCGGTAATAGAGTCCGGATAGAAAATTTTAGTTATTTGAGCAGTATGTAATAAAACTTTGTCAGTAATTATAGCCTTACAGCTATCTGGCAAAAATGATTGAAAATTTTCTGATGTTAAACAGTAAGAAGCTTTAGTTTTTTTTGCTAAATCAGTGTATTTTTTTGAGTGTAGAAAAGTTATTTCACTTTTTTGAGATGAGTTAAGATCTTTAATGTCTGTGATTTTATCATCAGGTAAATTTTCATTCTTTAAATTAATATGCTCAAGCAAAAAATTTATATTATGAGGACCAGTATTTTTAAAAAAAGGATTAAACATTAATAAGTTTAATATCAAAACTTATTATAAAAGCTTATCAAGATTTATTGCTAATTATTTCCTTTCAACAATAGTAGCTGACCACTGAGCATCTGACATTTTTTTACCATTCACAAAAGCCTCTCCCTTATATTTCCAAACTCTACCATGGGATCTTATAGCTTCGATATTCAATTCAAGTTTACAATCAGGTATTACGGGATTTCTAAATCTTGCCTTTTCAACACTCATCAAAAAAACTAATTTATTATCGTATTCTTTTTTATCTATACCGTGAGCGGTCAAAGCAGCAGCTGCTTGACCAAAAGCTTCTACAATTAAAACACCTGGCAAAACTGGATTTCCTGGAAAATGTCCATCAACATAAAATGAGTCTTTTTTAACGTTCATTATTGCTGTTGCAGAATGAAGATGTTTTATATTAATCAATTCTTCTATAAGAAGCATTGGTTCTCTGTGGGGTAATAATTTAATTATATCAGATTTTGTTAATTTATCTTTAGTCATTCATTTTTTTAATCAAATTTAATTTTTTTATGTTTATCATTAAATATTTTAAGAATTTCTTCAGTAATATCCAATTTATTATCTCCAAATATTATCTGTTCTTTTTGTAATAGAATTTGTACTGACTCTTTTTTTAAATAGGCTGTAATAATTGGATTCAAAGTTTCAATAATTTTCTTTTGTGAATTTATTCTAAATTTATTAAAATCATCATTTCGTTTTTTTCTAATATTATTATAATTTTTAATTTCCTCATCATAAGTTTTTACTAATTTTTCATATTCTTCTTTTTTAAGAATATTTTTTTGAGAAATTATTTTATCTTTTTTATTCTGAATTTTTTTGCCCAAATCATTTAATTCAGAAGTAATTTTTTTACTTTTATTTTCTATAATCATATTTAAGGCTTTTCCTGCTTCAGAATTATTTACAATATAATTAATATTTATAAACTTAATGTTCTCATTAGCATTTGATATTTCTACAAAGAGAAATATAAAAAGTATTTTAGCAAAGAAAAATTTCATTAAAATTGGGTTCCAAGATTAAATCTAAAAGTTTCAGTTTGATCAGAAGAAGCTTTTGATAATGCATTTGCGAATGAAAAACTAAGAGGACCTATTGGTGTCATTAAGTTCAATGCTACACCTGTGGCTGATCTCAAGGCGCTTTTGTCATCTATGGAGCTATCATAATCTACACCCCATACATTAGCTGCATCTACAAAAACTCCAACATCAAGATTATCTAATCCTTGAACTAAATTAGGAAGTGTGGCTGAAAAATTTACAGAGGTAATATGATTACCACCTATATAATCATTATTTTCAACTGGCCCAACCTTGCCTCTTTGAAAACCTCTAAGTCTATAAGAAGGTATATTTAATCTTTTAGAGATTCTGACATTATCACTTAAACCAGTAATAGTTTTACCGTAAAAACTTACTTTTCCAACCATATTAGAAGTGGGCGAAAGTTTTTTATAATTTGTTATTTCAAACGCATTAGATAACTCTGCGTTATCTGATACCAAAGGTAATTCTTGTGAAAAAGTTGTTACATAACCATTTTCAGTTCTAAATCTTTTGTCTCTTAAATCCTGGTTTATTGAATAATTAAAATATAAATCTGTATATGATCCCTCTTGTTTTTTTAAAATATTTGAGGCTTTATCTGAAGTTTCCAAGTCTTCAATGAGAAAGTCTATTTCTGGACTGAGAAATATATTTTGAAACTGCTCAAATTCAGTACCTAAAGAAAAACCAATATTAGATGTTTTATATCCCGAGTCTGTTAAAAAATCAGATGTAGAACTTTTAATTGAAGTAAATAAAGTATTTTCACTATAGTTGAAATTAGGTTTTGCATAAATAAATTGACCTTTAATAGAATCTGATGTCAATTCTATATTAGTATTTAATTTAATTCCTTTACCTAAAAAGTTATTTTCTTTAATACCCGCGCCAATGGTTTCTCCAGCAGTACCAAAACCCGCTGTTAATGAAATTTCACCAGTAGGTCTTTCCTCTACATCAATATCTATTTCTTTAAATGAGTCATTTGAACCATCTCTTACATCAGTATCTACTTTTTTAAAAATTCCTAAGCTTTGAATATTATTTATAGATTTATTAAATAAAATTTCATTGAATGGATCACCTTCATCAACAATTAAATTATTTCTAACTACTTCTTCTAAAGTATTGAAGTTTCCCTTAATATTTATTTTCTCGATGTAGAATTTATCACTTTCAGAAATATTTATATCAAAATTAATTTTTTCATTATCAATTTTTTCTACGATAGATGCATTTATAAATTCATATTGCTTAGTCAATGCAATATCATTTATATCATCTAAAAGTTCATTAACTTTTAGAAGAGAGTAGGTGTCACCTTTGAGTTTAGAAAATTTTTTTGTTATTTTGTTAAATAATTTTACATCATAGTTAGGTGGTAAATTTAAGGTAAAATCGTTAAAAAAATATTTTTTACCAGGAGTAATATTAAAAATTAAATTAAAATTAGAATCTTTATCAAACTCAACAAAAGAATTTTCTATTTTTACATTAAAATAACCATTATTTTTGAAATAATTAGACAAAAGTCTTTTATCAAGATTTATCAACTCTTGGTTGATATAAACATTTCTTGATATAAATTTCCAAAATCTATGCTCTTCTGAAACTATTACTTCTTTTAATCTTTTCTCTTTAAAAACTTTATCTCCAATGAATATAATTTTTTTGATCTTTGCCTTTTCTCCCAATTGAACATCAATCTTTAAATCAATAGAATTTAAATTATCGTCTAAACTTTTAGAACTTGTAATTTCCGCAAAATAATATCCATTTGTTTTCAAAATGTTATAAATTAAATTGATATCAGCTGTTAATAATTCCTGACTAAAAGATTTCATCTCTGCAAGTTGTAGTTTACCTTTTATAAATTCAACTAAAGATTGTTTTTTGATCCCAGTAATTTGTAAATTTTCTATTATTGGATTCTCTTCAACTTTTAATATTAAAGTTTGGTTTTCAAAACTCAAATTTATATTTCTAAAAAAGTTTGTCTTATATAGTTTTTTAATTACCTCATCTAATTTACTTTTTGTTATCTCTTCATTAATTTCAATTTCAGAAAAAATAATTATCGTTTGATCTGAAATTCTTTTATTTCCTGATATTTCAATTTTTTGTAGAGTTTCAGCTCTCACCAAAGATAATAAGAAAAAGAAGACTATAATTATTTTTATAAAAAAATTGCCCATGAATATTTGCTTTATATACCTAAAGCATTTAATTTTAAATGAACATAATCCCTTAAATTATATATTTGTTTAATATTTCTAGGCTTAATCCTCTTAAATTTTTGAAATTCTTTTAAATTTGAAATTTTATTAATTAATTTAGTAAGATCATGGAAATTAATTTTTCTATCTAAGAATTTATGTACTAGAAAATCATTTATTGTTATTAAAGCTGTTTCAAATAATGATGGATATTTTGGTAATTTATCAAGTAATTTAACTAATGGGAATTTATTTTTTTTAACCCTATGAAGATTCAAATTATTAAGAATTTTAAAATCTAGAGAATTTGACTTAATATTTTTTCTTTTTTCAAAGTATAAGGAATTATAAATTGGTATGGTCATGTCTGGTTCGTGAATTAAAAATTTACTTAAACCATTTTTAAATTTAATTATTGTATGTAAGTATGACTTTGGATGTGTGAGTATTGAAATCTTATCGTATTCAATATCAAATATATTTTTTGCTTCAATTACCTCAAAAACTTTGTTCATGAGAGTAGCTGAATCAATTGTAATTTTTTTACCCATTCTCCAATTGGGGTGTTTTAGTGCTGCACTTAATTTAATTTTTTTGAACTGACTTTTGGGTAAGTTAATAAATGGTCCACCAGATGCAGTTATATAAATTTTTTCAACTTCCCTTTTATTAGTATCATTAAGAAGTGAAAAGATTGAAAAATGTTCCGAGTCAACAGGAATAAATTTTGTTTTGTTTCTTTTAAGTTCTTTTTTAATTAATGGCCACCCGCAGACAATCGCTTCTTTATTAGCTATGGCGATTAATTTTGTTCGATTGATTATTTTATGTGTTGGTAATAATCCACCAATTCCAGAAATAGCACTCATCACATAATCAACTCTTTTTGGTAAAATTTTTTTTAATTTTTCAAAATTTTGAAAAATATTTATTTTTTTATTTTTACAGGCAAGTTTTGTTTTTTTAAAACTAACTGGATCAGTTATAATTATATTTTGTACATTAAATTTTATAGCTTGAGCAATTAAATCTTTATAATTTGTATTGGCTGTTAATAACTCTATCTTAAAATTTTTTTTGTCTTTTTTAATTATATTCAATAAAGACTTACCTATAGAGCTTGTTGATCCTAGAATAGCAATTTTTTTTTTCATTTAGCTATAAAGATTAAAATAAATATTATTGGTATTACAAAAATCATTCCATCTATCCTATCAAGTAATCCTCCATGACCTGGTAAAATATTTCCAGTATCTTTTAATTTTGCCTTTCTTTTGAAATATGAAATTATTAAATCTCCTAATTGACTGATTAATGAGATACACAAGATAGCAGGGAGTATCTTACTGGAGTCATTTCCTAAAAAGTCAGTATTAGTATATTGTAAAAAAAGCAAACCTACTGATAATGATATTAAGAAACCACCAATTACGCCTGAATAAGTTTTATTTGGACTGATTTTTGTGAGTTTGGGACCTTTAAAAACCTTTCCAAATATATAACCTCCTATATCAGTAAAAATACAAATTAAAATAATAAAAAGAAAAAAAAGAAGTCCAGTATTTTCTCTAATATAAAATGCTGAAAAAAATGAAAAAATTAAAAAAATATTTCCAAAGAAATTCATTAAATATTTTTTTTTACACATTTTGATCCATTCGTAGCTGGTAGCCACAAAAAGTAAGCTCAAAAAAAATATGAAATATTTTGATCCTTGAAAAGTAAAAAATACTGCTATTGGTATCAAAATAATTGAACTAAATATTCTTTTTTGAAGTTCCTTTTCCATTAAATATTTCCAAAATTTCTTTTTATATTCTTATATTTCTTAATTATCTTATAATAATCTTTTTCATTAAAATCGGGCCATAATTTTTTTTCAAAAAAAATCTCTGAATAAGCTACTTGCCATAATAAAAAATTGCTTAATCTTTTCGTATTTCCGGTTCTAATCAATATATCAGGATCTGGTATATTTTTTGTCTGTAAATATTTTTTTATATTTTTTTCATTAATTAATTCTTTATTTTTTGCTAATTCTTTAAATGCATATATTAGTTCAGCTTTTGATCCATAATTTAGAGCTAAATTTATTTGGAGTCTTTTGTTATTCGATGTTTTTTTTTCTGATAAATTTAATAAGCTATTTAGTTTAGTTGAGAAATTTTTTCTACCAATAATTTTTAATTTAATTTTTTGATTATTAAGATCTTCAATTTTTTCTTTAAGAAAATTTTCTAATAGATTAAATAGAAAATTTATCTCCTTTTTGGGCCTTTTCCAATTTTCTGTTGAAAAAGCGTACAATGTAAGAAATTTAATATCATTTTTAATTGTTTCTTTTATGATTTTTTCTACAGTATTCAAGCCTGCTCTATGACCAGCATTTCTTGAATTTTTATTCTTTAAACCCCACCTCCCATTACCATCCATGATAATGGCTACATGTTTTAAAGGGTTCATATTGTCATTATTTCTTTTTCTTTAGTTGAAATTTTTTCGTCAACAATTGCTATATGTTTATCAGTAATTAGTTGAACATTTTTTTCAAAAGATTTTTCTTCATCTTCACCAATTTCTTTTGACTTTAAAAGTTTTTTAAGTTCTTCATTAGCATCTCTTCTTATATTTCTAATTGAAATTTTACATTTTTCACCCATAGATTTTATTAATTTTTTAAGTTCAGTTCTTCTTTCTTCATTTAGTTCTGGTATTGGCAATCTAATCAATTGCCCATCAATTTGAGGATTTAGTCCAAGCTCTGATTTTTTTATTGCAGCATCAACCAAGTTCACATTATTTTGATCCCAAACTTGAATATTAATCATTCTTGGTTCAGGTGTTGTTATGCTACCAACCTGATTAATTGGCATTTGCTGACCATAAACATCCACTTTAACAAGGTCTAGCATTGCCGCATTAGCTCTTCCAGTTCTTAATGATGACAACTCTTTAGAGAATACATCAATAGCTTTATCCATTTTTAAGCTATGTGATTTTTCATCAAACATTTATTCGCCTATTTTTATTCTGCTAAATTCCTTAATCTTTAAATCATTTACAGCAAGTTCTTTCAAAACGTCTTGAACTTTCTTTTTAGGTTCCATGACCCAAGCCTGGGTCATCAGTGCGTTTTCCTCTTTAAATTTATTCATTTTTCCAAGACTAATTTTTTTTGCAATATCTTCAGGTTTACCTGAATTCTTTAGCTCTTCGGTTATCAGTTCTTGCTCTTTATCAATAATTGATTTGTCAATTAAAGTTGAATCTAAAGCTAAAGGATTTGATGCTGCAATATGCATTGATAGTTGTTTACCAAATGTTTTTACAGTTTCAGAATTTTCTTTTGTTTCCAATGAGACAATTACAGCTAATTTCGCTAAATTATCCTTAACCACTGTGTGTAGATATTGATAATTAGTTGAGGATGAGTTTGAGATAGTTTTTGTTTGTCCAATTGTTATTTTTTCTCCAATTTTAGCAATCAACGCAACCAAATTATCCTCAACTGAGGAACCATTTTTCATTTTGGATTTTTTTAGATTATCAAGATTAGAGTCATTTTGATTATTCAATTCACTTAACTCTTTAACAAAATTTATAAAATCATCATTTTTTGCAACAAAATCTGTCTCACAATTTACTTCTATAATTGAAGTTTTTTTTTCATCACCACTAATGGCTACTACACCCTCTTTTGCTTCTCTTGACATTTTTTTTGATGCCTTGGAAATTCCTTTTACTCTTAAAATTTCTACTGCCTTATCTAAATCGCCATTAGCCTCTTTAATTGCTAAATTGCAGTCTTTAAAACCAGCTCCTGTGGCAACTCTTAATTTCTTTACTTTTTCAACATCACTCATATTAATTTATCGTTTTTTTCTTTTTTTCACTAAATTTTTCCTCTAATTTTTCTCTATCTTTTTCTTGTATAGTCTTAGATGATTTAGTCTCTTTCTTTACACTCTCTTTTTTTTCAACCTCAGGAATTGAACTTTTTGCAGAAACAATTGTTTCTTTGATTAAATTACAATATAAATCTATCGCTCTTCTAGCATCATCATTTCCTGGGATTGGATAATCAATACCATCAGGATTTGAATTACTGTCTAGTATTGCAACAATAGGAATTCCCAATTTAACTGACTCTTGAATTGCTAGAGACTCGTAATTTGTATCTATTATAAATACTAAGTCTGGAACTTTTTTCATCTCAGATATGCCACCTAATGATCTTTGGAGTTTATCTTTTTTAACACTCATTTTAAGAAGTTCTTTTTTTGTAAAACCTCTATTTTCTGACAGTAAATTTAATTCTAATTGTTTTAGCTTTTTTATTGAATTTGAAATAGTTCCCCAGTTAGTTAGCATTCCTCCTAACCATCTATAATTTACAAAATATTGATCAGTCTCTTTAGCAACTTCAGCTATGGCCTCTGATGCTTGTTTTTTTGTTGAGACAAATAATATTTTTCCATTATTAGATATAACATCGTGAATTTTTTCTAGCGCAACTTTTGTAAGTTCCAAAGTTTGAGTTAAATCAATAATATGGATTGAGTCTCTTTTTCCAAAAATATATTTTTTCATTTTTGGATTCCATCTAAGTGTTTTGTGTCCTAAATGAACACCAGCTTCTAATAATTGTTGGATTGTAACGTTAGGTATTTTCATATTTATTCCCGGTTAAGCCACCACAGTAGTTTCCAATTAAGGACCGGAGGTATAAAACCAAAAACTGTGTGCGTTTTTGTTAATTTTAGTGACTATTTACAAAGATTTTTTTTAATAAACAAGCTTAAAATTATCGAATAATCGCAGAAATCTCTTTATTTCTAATTATATTCAACATTTTTCTGTCCACATTTCTCTTATTCTTAAGTGTAAAATCCAATTCATTATTTTGATCTCGTAACTTAATTTTAACAACTGTATTTCCATCATTAGGGATAATTTTTGAGATTTCGTTCAATTCCTCTAAAGATTTTAAGTTAAAAAGTACCTCTTCAATTGGTTTATTTATCAACTCTGAAAGTGAGGCTATTTTCTGAACATTTATTCTCTTAAAACGATTTTCTTCGTCTGAAGCAGATTTAGCCAAAGTTAATATTAATGATGATCCTTCTTTTAATATATCACGATTTTTTTCTAAAACCTCAGAAAATATAAACAATTCAAAAACGCTAGTTAGATCAGTTAATTTCAAAACAGCATAAGAATTTCCTTTGGCAGTTTTTCTTTCTTGTATTTTTAATAAAGTTGCAGCGATATTTGAATTAATTATTTTATTGTCACTATTAAAACTTAAGTAATCTTTTATATTATAGTCTGCAAATATCTCTTTAAATTGATTTAAGGGATGATCAGATATGAAGAAGCCAACTGACTCAAATTCTTTGGACAATCTTTCTTCAAACTTCCAGTCATCAATTTTCATTATTACTTCACTATCTGGGGTATTATTTTCACCAAATAAATCAATCTGATTAGCAGATTTATTTTCATAAATATTTTTAGATTTTGTAATAAAGTTTGGTATTGAATTGAATAACGAATGTCTATTCAAATTTATGTTATCAAAAGCACCTGCTTTAACTAAACCTTCTAATTGTAGCTTGTTTATATCTTTTGGATTTACTCTATTTAAAAAATCATTTATTGAGCTAAATTTTCCATTTTTCAATCTTTCCTCAACAATATTTGAGACTGCTTCATATCCAACAGCTTTAATGGCACCCAATGCATAAAAGAATTTTTCTCCATCTGTTCTAAAATCAGCATAACATTCATTAATATCTGGTCTTACTATCTTTATATTTAATCTTTTTAATTCCTCATAAAATTCACTTAACTTATTTTGATTAGAAATATCCATTGTCATTGATGCAGCAATAAATTCTTTTGGGTAATATGTTTTTAGATATGCCGTTTGAAAAGAAATAATTGCATATGCAGCTGCATGGCTTTTATTAAAACCATATTCTGCAAAAGGCTCTATTTTCAAAAATATTCCTGCAGCAACATCTTTGCTAATACCATTATTTACGGCACCAGAAATGAAACTTTGTTTTTGTTTTTCTAATTCTGCTCTTTTCTTTTTGCCCATTGCTCTTCTTAGAATATCTGCTTGGCCAGCAGTAAAACCAGATAATTTTTGTGCAATTTGCATTACTTGTTCTTGGTAAATTATTACTCCATAGGTAGGCCGTAAAATATCTTCAAGTAAAGGATGTAAATAATCAGGTGTCTTTATTCCATGTTTGCAATCATTATAGATTGGTATGTTACTCATTGGACCTGGTCTATAAAGTGCTACTAGTGCAATAATGTCTTCTATGTGATTTGGTTTCATTTGCATCAATGCTTCACGCATTCCAGCACTTTCAATTTGAAATAAACCAACAGTTTTGCCAGAAGACAATAGATCAAAAACTTTTTGATCTTCAAAATTTATGTTTTCAATATTAAATATTTTATCTTTTTTTCTTATTAGTTTTTGAGTGTTATTTATAACTGTTAAAGTTTTTAATCCCAAAAAATCAAACTTGATTAATCCTGCATTTTCAGCTGAATACATGTCAAATTGTGTTGAGGGTAATAATAAGTCAGATGTTGCGTCTTTATATAATGGTACCATCTCAGTTAACTCTTTGTCTGCTATAACTACACCTGCAGCATGAGTTGCAACATTTCTATTTAGTCCTTCTAATTTTAATGAAAGATCTGTAAGTTTTTTTACTCTACTATCTTCATTTATCAGTTTTTGAAGTCTTGGTTCTCCAGCAATACATTCTGTAAGATTTTGCGGTCTTGATGGATCGAATGGAATCATTTTTGATATACTGTCAACAAAACCATAAGCTAATCCTAAAACACGTCCAACATCTCTTATAACCATTCTGGCCTTTAATTTTCCGAATGTGATTATATGAGCTACACTATTTTCATATTTTTTTGTTAAATATTTAAAAACTAAATCTCTTTTTTCCTCGCAAAAATCTATATCAAAGTCAGGCATTGAAATTCTATCTGGATTTAAAAATCTCTCAAAAATTAGGTTAAATTTTATTGGATCAACATCAGTTATTGAAAGACACCAAGCGACAAGAGAACCAGCCCCAGATCCTCTGCCAGGTCCAACTGGTATATCATTTTCTTTTGCCCATTTAATATAGTCAGATACAATCAAAAAATAACTTGCATAATTCATTTTAATTATGATTTCTAACTCATGATCTAATCTATCTTTATATTTTAAATAATTCTTGTTAGATGCAAAATCTTTATTGTCTAAGTTAAATATTTTTATAAATTTTTCATTAAGGCCATCTAATGAGTTTTTCTTTAAAGTTTCGTCTGCACTGATACCTTTATCAGAACTGATATTAGGTAGTATAGGTTTGGATGATAAAGGTCTAAAATTACATCGAAATGGAAAGTTATAATTATTTTCTAATGCCTCAGGTAAGTCAGCAAATAAATCAACCATTTCTGAATTAGTTTTAAGATAATGCTGATCGCTAAATTTAACTCTGTTTTTTTCGTTTACATAAGTTTTATTTTTTATACATATCAATGCATCGTGTGCCTCATGCATATCTTTATCTATATAAAATACTTCATTAGTAGCAATTAGAGGAATATCTAATGTTTTTGAACTTGTTAAATTAAATTTTTCAAACTCTTTTTCATTTAAATCACCATGACGCTGAATTTCAATATAAAATCTATCACCATAACAATTTTTTAATTTTAAAAAAATTTCTTGAATTTCAGTAAATTTACCTTTGTTAAATAATTTTCCAAAAAAACCATTAACTGTTCCAGAAAATATTGCTACTCCTTCATTTTTATTTAGTAGCTCATTAAAATCTAGATGAGGTTCAGAGAGCTCATCATTTTTTAAAAAAGACAATGAAGATAACTTTATTATTGTTTTATATCCATCTTCATTCAATGCGAATAAAGGTATAAGACCTGTTGTATCACCTAATTTAAAATTAATTTGAGTTCCAATTATTGGTTGAGATCCAGATTTAGATAATTTTTCAGCAAACTCTAAGGCGCCACATAGATTGGAGGTATCACACAGACCTATTGCTTTTAGTTTATTATCTTTAGAAATATCTTTTAAATCATCTAGCTTGATAGCTCCTTCACAAATAGAAAATTGAGAATGTATTTTTAGATGATTGAAATTTTGAGAATTAGACTCTTGCATTAATGGTTTTTATATTACCATTAACTATTTCCAACATGCAATCTGCCTTTTTAGCAAAAAATCTATTATGAGTTGCAAAAATAATCAGTCGGTTTACATTTATTTGTTTTTTTAAAAGATCAAAAATAATCTTTGCAGTTTCTTGATCTAAACTTCCAGTTGGTTCATCAGCTAAGATAACTTGGGGGTCATTAATTAAAGCTCTAGCTATTGATACTCTTTGTTTTTCACCTCCAGAAAGTTCTGCAGGATAATGGTAAATTCGATTCGATAAACCAACTTTTTTTAATAACTTTTTTGATTTTATTTCTGAAATTTCTTTATTTTTTTCAATTGCAAGATTGGCCAAATATACATTTTCTAAAGCTGTGAAATCTGGAAGTAAATTATCTTGTTGATATATAATTCCAATTTTATTAGCTCTTAAAACATCATTATAGTTAGAATTTTTATAATCTATTTGTTTATTTCCATATTTCATTATACCACTTGATGGTCTATCGATTAATGACAACAAGTTTAGTAATGTTGATTTTCCAGAACCAGAAGGTCCCATTAAAGAATAAATTTTTCCAAGTTTAAAATTAAAAGTTAATTTTTTTAAAACTCTTAAATTTTTTTGGTGAGTAAAAGACTTAGAAATATTTGAAAGTTTAATAAAATTATTCATATTTTAATGCTTTAACAGGATCTAGTTTTGCTGCTTTTAAAGCAGGGAAAATTGAAACAATAATTGTAATAATTATTGAGGATAGCGAGATTAATAAAATTGATGGCGGGTTAATCTCCGAGGGCATCGTACTTAAAAAATATATTTCTTCTGGAAACAAACTTATGTTGAACAAAGTGCTTAAAAATTGTCTTAAATTTTCAACATATATTGAAAAAGTTACACCAAGAATAATTCCAAAAATTGTTGCAGATGTTCCTATTATTACTCCAACAAGAAAAAAAATTTTTACAATTGATTTGTTAAGTACACCAATTGATTTTAATATCGCAATATCTTTTGTTTTGTTTTTAACCAATATAGTTAAACCAGAAATTATGTTAAAAGCGGCTACAATAATAATTAAAGACAATATTATAAACATTACATTTCTCTCAACTTTAAGAGCTGAAAAAAGAGCACTATTCATATCTGACCAAGAATACACAAATTCATTTTTAAAAATTTTCTGTACTATTTCTTTTTGGTCTTCAATTTTTTGAGGATTTTTAAGATAAATTTCTAAATTTCTATCATCCTTATTTAGATTAAAGAACTCCTCTAGAGTTGATAAATTTATAAAAGCTATATTGTTATCGAAATCAACAAGTCCACTTTCAAAAATTGATACAACTGTAAAAGTTTTTTGTTTTGGTATATTACCTATTATCGTCTCAATTCCACTTGAAGACATGATTGTAATATCATCCCCTATATCAAGATTTAGAGTAAAACTGAGCTCTTTTCCAATTGAAATAAAATTTTTACTTAAGTTATTTCTATTGCCTAAAAAATTTCTATTCTTTACTAATTCAAGTTTCGAGAAATCATTATTTTTATAACCTCGCAATACTATTCCTTTGGAGGTGTCGCTTTTAATCATTATGGCCTCACCTGAATTGCTTAAAATCAATTCATCAGAAATAAGTTTTAAATTGTTAAGATTTAACTTTTCAATTTCGATTACATTTTCATATGGTTTGACAGTTATATGAGCATTAAAACCAACTATCTTATTTATTAGTTCTGTCCGGAAACCATTCATGACTGACATAACAATTATTAAAACAGCTACACCAAGACTGATACCTATAAATGAAAAAATTGAAATTACATTTAGAAAGCCATCTTTTTTTCTAGCTTTCAAAAACCTGAAGGTAATTTCTTTTTCTAAAGTAGAAATCAATTTTTTTCTTTTTGTTTTTTGATTATTTCTATTATTTCAGCTATTTTTAATTTTTTTATTTCTTTTCCAACTTCTTTAAATTCTATTAAGTCACCCTCAGTTTGTTTACCTATTATTATTTGATATGGAGCACCTATTAAATTCATCTTTTTTATTTTTGATGAAAAATTTTCATCAGTATCGTCAATTATTGCGTCAATATTGTTTTTTTCTAATTCAGAATTAAACTTATTTGCTTTTTCTAATGCTGAATTATCATTTTTATTTATCATCGTTATTATTCCAATATCATATGGTGCAACAGATATTGGCCATTTCATGATTTCATTTTTCTCATCGTATTTTGCTTCTATTATTGCTCCTACTAATCTTGAAACTCCTATGCCGTATGAGCCCATTTTAACAAAATCTTTTTTACCACCAGGAAGATCTACTGATGCACCCATTGGTTTTGAATATTTATCACCAAAATAAAATATATGACCCACCTCAATACCTTTAGTTTTCAATCGATTGGTTTCTGAAACTTTTTTTTCAAACTCATTCTTGTCAAATTTTTCATCAGTAACTGAGTAAAATTCTTCATATTTTTTTCTCAGGTCTTCTAACGATTTTTTTTCTAATTTTGTGCCTTCACTTTTCAAATCAAAAATTCTCTTATCCGTATAAATTTTACTTTCACCAGTTTCAGCTAAAATAATAAACTCATGAGAAAGGTTACCTCCTATAGGTCCAGTATCAGCAGCCATTGGTATGGCAGTAAGATCTAATCTCTTAAAAGTTTTTAAATATGATAAGAAAAATTTATTATAAGAAAATATAGCTTCCTCATCAGAAATATCGAATGAGTAAGCATCTTTCATATAAAACTCTCTGCATCTCATTATTCCAAATCGTGGTCTAATCTCATCTCTAAATTTCCATTGAATATGATATAAAAGTTGTGGAAGCGATTTATAAGATTTCACTGAAGCTCTAAATATATCTGTTACAAGTTCTTCATTAGTTGGGCCATAAAGCATTTCACGATCTTGACGATCTTTTATTCTCAGCATTTCCTCACCATAGTCCTCGTAGCGCCCACTCTCTTTCCATATTTCACTTGATTGTATAGTTGGCATTAAAATTTCTTGAGCTCCAATTTTGTTTTGCTCTTCTCTAACAATATCCTCAATTTTTTTCATAACTTTAAAACCTAATGGTAACCACGAGTAAATCCCTGCTGATGATTGTTTAATCATCCCTACACGTAACATTAATTGATGAGATTTTATTTTGGCTTCAGAGGGATTATTTTTTAAAATTGGAATAAATGATTGTGAAATATACATTCTAAGTGATTATATTTCTTAAATTTAAATATTCAAATTTCATAAGCAAATAAATGATTATAAATAAAATTGTTGTAATTCCAGTACAATAAACAAATTTTTTTAACATTTTTGGATTTTCTGGGGAACCTGGATCTTCTCCCTCAATTTTAATCACTTTATTTCTCTCTACATCTATTGGTAGAATTGCAAAGAAAATTATCCACCAAATAATTATATAGATTATTGCTAATCCTGTGAGGCTCATTAAATCTTAACCAGGTTAATATTAGCGAAAGGTTTTTTTCCAGTTTTTTCTTTAGTAAATTTACGACAAGCAATTTTTAGTGCATCTATTAAATTGTGCTCTTGCTGTTTATTACCAAGTTTAAATGTTCTTGATGTTTTTTCAATTTCATCCTCTAGTCCATATAAAAACTCCTCTTTCTCATAAACAGGCAATCCCCTGAAAGTGATTATGGGACTATTGTGGATATTTCCCTTTGGAGTAATTAAAATTGTTATTTCCAAATATCCATTACTACTCAAATTTCTTCTGTCTTTTATTGACTGAGAATCTTCTTCAACACTAATATTTCCATCTAAATATAATCTACCACTCGGTGCTTTATCATAAACTTCTGGTTTATCTCCAGGTGATAATTTTACAATATCTCCATTTTCAACTTGAACAGGATGAGGAACCTGCATTTCTTTTGCAAAATTTATATGTTCTATCATATGTCTGTGCTCTCCATGAACTGGAATAACACATTGGGGTTTGACCCATTGATACATATCTTTAAGATCTTCTCGATTTGGATGGCCTGATACATGAATAAATTCAGTTTCTTCAGAGATCACCTCGATACCATCTTTCACTAATTGATTATGGAGCTTATAAAGTTTTTTTTCATTACCTGGAATTATTTTTGATGAAAAAATTACAGCGTCATCTTTTTCAATAAATACATCTGGATGAACATAATTTGCAATTCGCATCATTGCTCCCATAGGTTCACCTTGACTACCTGTGCATAAATAGAGAATTTTTTCTCTAGAGAAATTTTTTGCATCCCTAGGATCAATAGGTTCAATTGTATTTTTTAAATATCCACATTGTCTTGCAGCTTTATAAATTCTGTGCATTGATCTTCCAACTAAAGATATCTGTCTCCCAGATTTTTCAGCACAGTAAAAAGCTGTTTCCATTCTTGCAACGTTTGACGCAAAAGAAGTAATGACAACTCTTTTTTTTAATCGATTAACTATATTTAACAAATTTTTTCTTACATCTAACTCTGATCCTGATCTTCCGGCACTAAAAACATTTGTTGAGTCACAAATCATTGCTAAGACACCCTCATCACCTATTTCTTTTAACCTTTTAGAATTAATTTCATCACCGATTAGTGGATTTGGATCAACTTTCCAGTCTCCAGTATGTAAAATCACACCTGCTGGGGTTTTTATTCTCAAACCATTTGGCTCTAGTATTGAATGTGTTAAAGTGATGTATTCAATCTCAAACTTTTCTAATGAAATATTTCCATTTAATTCAACAATTTGTAGATCTTTAGTAATATCAATATGTTTTTCTTTAAATTTTTCCTTTATCAAAACAGCTGTGAACGGTGTTGCGTATATCTTGCATTGAAGTTTTGGCCATAAATGAGCAATTGCTCCAATGTGATCTTCATGGGCATGGGTAAGAACTATACCTAATAAATTATCTTTCTTTTCAACAATAAATCCTGGATCTGGATAAATTAAATCTATTCCAGGAAGAGTATCATCTGCAAAAGTAACACCGATATCAACCATGATCCATTTGTGGTCGCCTGGTAAACCATAACCAAACAGATTCATGTTCATCCCAATTTCACCAGATCCACCTAGTGGACAAAATAATAATTCTTCTTTCATCTATTTAATAATTTAGAAATTTTTATAAGACCCTTAACAGTGATATCTTTGTTTTCAATAACTTTTGTTTTAATCGAATTTTTAAATAAATCAGAAAAGCCACCCGTAATAACAACCTTATAAGATTTTCTTGTTTCTTTCTTAATCAAATTAATAATATTGTCAATTAAGCCTGCATAGCCCCAAAAGAAACCTGATCTAACAGCTGAATTCGTATCAATTCCAATTACTTTTTTTATTTTTTTAAGATTAATTTTTGGTATCAGAGAAGCCTTGTCAGTTAAAGTATTTAATGAAATACTTATACCAGGAGCAATAACACCTCCTCGGTAAGTATTATTTATTAATACATCGAACGTTGTGGCCGTGCCAAAATCTAAAATGATGAAATTTTTCTTAGGACTCATTAAACTTATTGCATTTGCTAGTCTATCAGAGCCGACTTGTTTAAAGTTTGCTTTAATATTTAGAATAGATTTTAAATTGAGATCTTTTATTTCATAACACTTAACTTTAGTTTTTTTTGATATAAATCTTTTAATAGAGTTAAAAGTTTTTGGGACAACGCTACAAAATAATATCTTTTCAATATTCTTGAAATCTTTTGTTAAAATTTTAAATTTTTTATTAAGAATTGAGTTTGTTATTGATTTTGATGGTAAACTTATCTTTTTTAAAATCTTATCTTTAGAATTTACTAAAAATAACTTAGTTACTGAATTTCCAATATCTCCTAAAATTAGCATATTTATATTTATACTCTTTTTTTAATTAATCTGTTTAAATTGTTTTCAAAAATCTTTTTTAATTTTAATTCAAATTTTTTTTTTGATATATCTTTGTTTATGAGCTTTCTTAAATGAGTAGTTGGATAATTTCTTATAAAGGGACTTTTTATTAAATTTACTCCAATACCAACAATCAAATAAGTATTATTAAATTTATTCACTTTTTCTTGTAATATTCCACATATCTTCTTTTTTTGGATTAAAAGATCATTAGGTTTTTTAAAATGAATCTTTTTTTTATAATATTGTGAAATACATTTTTTGACTATTAAACAATTAATTTTAGTTAATTTATTTAAAGATATCTTAAAGTTTTTAAGATTATAAAAAAAACTTACGAATAAATTTCCTTTGTAGGAAACCCATTTTTTTCCATATTGGCCTCTACCATTAACTTGCAAATCAGATAAGATCATACCAAAATCATAATTATAATTTTTGATTATTCTTATTGCGGTATTGTTGGTACTTTTTACTTTATTAAATCTAAATATTTTAAATTTCATTAAATTATATTGATTTTTGAAACTACATCAATCAATTCACTAGGAAAAATAAAGTACATTAAAATTAGTATTGTAGAAACTGTTAAAGATAACTTCAACCAAAGGTTATGATCTTTGTCGTAACTATCTTTTTCCTGATCAAAATACATTATCTTAATTATTCGCAAGTAATAAAACGCTGCTACTACTGTTGATAATAGACCAACAATAGCTAAAAAATACATTGACTGTTCAATGACAGATTTAAAAATATAAAATTTTGCAAAAAAACCCGCAAGTGGTGGTATTCCGGCTAAAGAAAATAGAATTATCAATAATGAAATTGAAAGCAAGGGATGATTTTTTGATAATCCTGATAAATCATCTATTTGTTCATAATAAATATTGTTTCTTTTCATCATTAACAAACATGAAAAAAATCCTAAGTTCATGATAATATAAATGGTCATATAGATAACTGAGCTTTGTATCCCTTCATTAGACCCAGTTGCTAAACCTGCTAATGCATATCCAATATGACTAATAGAGCTATAAGCTATAAGTCTTTTAAGATTTTTTTGTCCTATTGCTGCTATAGCACCAAAAAGCATGGATGCGATTGATAAAAAAACTAAAATCATTTGCCACTGATCTATAAGATTTAAAAAAGGAACATATAAAAATCTTATAAACACAGTTAATGCTGCTATTTTAGGAACCATTGTAAAAAATAATGTTACTGATGTTGGTGACCCTTCATAAACGTCTGGGGCCCACATATGAAAAGGTACAGCAGAAATTTTAAACGCTAAACCCACCAAAATAAAAACTATTCCAAAAGTAATAGCATATTCATTTGTATTAAATTGGGTTGAAATAACATTAAAATTTGTTGAACCTGTAAAACCATAAATCAAAGAACAACCGTACAATAATAAACCTGAGGATAATGCACTTAAAACAAAATATTTTAATCCTGCTTCAGATGATTTTAATTGATCTCTATTAAATGTTGCCAAAACATACAGGGCTAATGACTGAAGCTCTAAACCCATATAGAAAACAATTAGATCATTAGAGCTGATCATAATCATCATGCCCAATACAGAACTTAGAATTAAAATTGGATATTCAATTTTGAAAATTTTAAAGGTTCTTAAATAATTTGATGAAATTAGCAAAACTACAAAAGCAGCCAATAAAGTTATAATCTTCATGAATGATGACAAATAATCAATGATAATACTCTCATTAAATAGAGTTGTCGGATTAATACTTAAAGTTTCATTAAATGTAATGACTGCTGTAATTAATAAAACTAATAATGAAATATTATGAATTATTTTTGAGCTATTTTTTTTAAAAACCCCTAAGATAAGTAAAAACATTATTGATAATGAGATAAAAATTTCTGGAAATATTAATTCAATATTATTCATTTTTTGCTTGCCACACTGAAGTTATATGTATCTATTAAATCTCTTATTGAAACTTCAATAGTGTTAATTAATGGTTCTGGATAAAAACCGAAATATAAAGTTGGTATAGCTAAACAGGTGAGCGTGAACGCTTCTGATTTATTTAAATCAATCATTTTTTTTAACTCAGAGTTTATTAGTTTTCCAAAAATAACTCTTTTGTACAACCAAAGCATATATGCTGCTCCAATGATAACTCCTAAACTAGCTAATACTGCTACTAAAAAATTATCTTTAAAAGCAGCCATTAAAATTAAAAATTCACCAACAAACCCACTTGTTCCTGGTAATCCTAAAGCAGCTAAAGTAAATACCATAAATAAAATAGCATATTTGGGTATAACAGTAACAATACCTCCGTAGGTTGCGATCAATCTAGAATGCATTCGATCATAAACAACGCCAACACATAAAAATAAAGCTGCTGATACTAGACCGTGACTGATCATTTGAATTATACTTCCTTCAATACCTTGTTGTTGGATTGTAAATATACCTAAGGTTACAAACCCCATATGGGCCACAGAAGAGTATGCTATTAATTTTTTCATATCCTCTTGCATTAAAGCTATTAACGACGTGAAAATGATTGCGATAACACTTAATGTATAAATTAAAGGAGTAAAAACCTCTGAAGCGGAGGGAAATAATCCCAATGAAAATCTTATAAATCCGTAGCCTGCCATTTTAAGTAAAATAGCAGCTAACAACACCGATCCTGCTGTTGGAGCTTCAACGTGTGCATCTGGAAGCCATGTATGAACTGGCCACATTGGAGTTTTTACTGCAAATGAACTAAAAAAAGCTAGCCATAACAAATTTTGATATTTCGTGTCTATACCTAATTCATAAAGTTGAACAACATCTGTGGTACCTGTGATCCAATAAATTGAAATTATTGCCACTAACATTAGAACTGATCCCAAAAGAGTAAATAAAAAAAACTTAAAAGCAGAATAAACTCGTCTAGCTCCACCCCAAATTCCAATAATTAAAAACATTGGGATTAATCCAGCCTCGAAAAATAAGTAAAAAACAACAAGGTCTAGAGAACAAAAAACACCTATCATGAAAGTTTCCATAACAAGTATAGCTATTAAAAATTCGTTTAATCTTTTCGTGACTGAATTATTAACTGAAATTATACATAGAGGTGTAATAAATGTTGTAAGAATTATAAAAAGTATTGATATTCCATCAACTCCTACTTTGTAATTAATTAAACCTTTGATCCAAATTCTATCTTCAACAAATTGGAAAGCAGAAGTTGTTTGGTCAAATAAAAACCATAAATAAATAGATAAAAAAAAGTTTACTAGAGATGTAAATAAGGCAACATATTTTGTAGTAATCTTATTTTCACTTTTACTTTTTGTAAAAGATAAAAAGAGTGCTCCAATGGAAGGTAAAAGTATTAATGAAGAAAGAATTGGGAAATTCATTATTTAACAATTAAGAAGGTTAAAAAAGCAGAAAAACCAAGTAACATTATAAATGCATATTGATAAATATAACCACTTTGAAATTTATTGGCTTTGATAGAAAATTTTTTAATTATCCCAGAAATACCATCAGGTCCAAAGCCATCAATAACTTTAACATCAAAAAATTTCCATAAAAATAAACCAAATTTTTTTGAAGATTTTACAAATAATGTTTCATAAATTTCGTCAAAATACCATTTGTTTAACAAAAATTTATATAGTGGCTCATTAATACTGACTAGTTGAGCTGAAAAATTCTTATTTTTTACGAATAAATAATAAGCAAGTGGTATAGATAAAGTTACTAATGTTGGGGTTAAAACTAAAAACCATAATGGTGGGTGGTCAGTGCTTAATGGTTCTAAAAAGAAAATCGATTTATTCCAAAAATTATTAATTCCTTCATAACCTATAAATAAATCCTTAAAAATAAATCCAACAAAAATCGCTCCAAGAGATAATATTATCAGAGGTATTAACATAACTAATGGAGACTCATGTGTCTCCTCGATATTGAGTTTCTTGTTGTTATATTGACCATGAAAAGTTTTAAACATCAGTCTCCACGAATAAATTGATGTTAAAAAAGCCGTAAATATTCCGATACCAGCTGCATAGTACCCTGTTGTAGTGCCACTTAAATAAGCAAATTCTATAATTGCATCCTTGGAATAAAAACCAGATAGCAAAGGAAATCCTGTTAACGCTAAAGTTCCAATTATCATTAGAGCATAAGTGTATGGCAATTTTCTCCACACTCCTCCCATATTATTTATGTTTTGTTCATCTTTAAAAGCATGAATAACAGACCCTGATCCTAGAAATAATAATGCCTTAAAAAATGCATGAGTAAATAAATGGAATATTGCAACATTATATGCACCTACACCAGCAGCAAAAAACATATAACCTAATTGACTACAAGTGGAATAAGCTATGATTTTTTTTATGTCTGTTTGAACTAAAGCTACACTCGCTGCAAAAAAAGCGGTACTCATACCTACTACAGTGACAATGTTTAAAGCTAACTCTGAATATTCATAAATCGGTGAACATCTTACAACTAAAAAAACTCCAGCAGTAACCATAGTGGCTGCATGGATCAAAGCTGAAACAGGTGTTGGACCTTCCATTGCATCTGGCAACCAGGTATGTAAAAAAATTTGAGCGGATTTACCCATAGCACCAATGAATAATAAGATACAAATTAAATCTACAGCATTAATCTGAATACCTAAAAAATTAAGTTTTTCATCTACAACTGTTGGGATTTGATTAAAAACTTCTGTGTAGTTAACTGTACCAAATAAATAAAAAATTAGAAATATACCAAGAGCAAAACCAAAATCTCCAACTCTATTTACAACAAACGCCTTAATAGCTGCTGCATTTGCAGTTTCTTTTTTAAACCAAAAACCAATTAAGAAATAAGAACAAAGACCTACCCCCTCCCAACCAAAAAATAATTGAATAAAATTATCAGCCGTTACCAACATTAACATGGCAAATGTAAATAACGATAAGTAAGCCATAAATCTTGGTTTATGGGGATCATGGGACATGTATCCAATTGAATAGATATGAACCAATGCAGAAACAAAAGTTACAACCACTAACATTACTGATGACAATGCATCTATTTTCATCGACCAGTTTACCTCAAGTGATCCAGAATTAATCCATGTAGCAATTATGATATTTTCCTCGTATTGATTGAAAATTACCTCATAAAACACAATTGCTGAAAGAATAGCTGAAATTGATACCAACAAACTTGTAACTATTTCAGAATTTCTGTCACCTATAAATTTACCAAAAAATCCAGATATAATTGATGCTATTAATGGTAATGCTAAAATTGAAATTTCCATTTTATCCTTTTAATTTATCTATCTCTTCAACTCTTATAGTTCCTGCATTTCTGTAATAGACTACTATTATAGCAAGACCAATAGCTGCCTCAGCAGCTGCTACTGTTAAAATAAATAATGTAAAAACTTGACCGGTTAAATCACCAAGATAAATAGAAAACGATACTAAATTAATGTTTACAGCCAATAATATCAGCTCAATACTCATTAAAATTACGATAATATTTTTCCTATTTAGAAAGATACCAATAACACCAATACTAAAGATAACTGCTCCTAAAGTAAGATAATGTCCTAATCCTATTTCAGTCATCTATCTTTACTCCTTTATTTGATTGAACTTCTAAAACTTCAATACCTTCAGACCTTTCTCTAGAAATTTGTTTCAAATAGCTTTGTGTTTTTACTCCTTCTCTTCTTCTATAGGTGAGAACGATAGCACCAATCATTGCAATTAATAATATCATTCCACTAATTTGAAAAATATGAATGTAATCAGTATACAAAACCTGGCCTAATGAATGTGTATTACTTATTTCGTTAGAACTTTGAGTAGTATTTGGATTAGACAACTCAGGTTTATATTTCCAACCACCTACAACAATAATTAATTCAAAAAAAATAATTGTGCTTATAATTAAACCGACTGGAATGTGGCTAGACGTAGTTGACTCAGAATTAAACCATTGATTTTTTTGTTGAGCAACATTTAACATCATCACAACGAATAAGAACAAAACAGCTACTGCACCAACATATACAATGAGCATTATCATTCCTAAAAACTCCGCGCCAATCATTATAAAGAGACATGAAATACTAATAAAATCTAATATTAAAAAAAAAACTGAGTGTACGGTGTTTTTCGAAACTGTAACCATGATGGCTGAAATAACTGCAATAATCGAAAAGACATAAAAAAATATTGCATGAGCTAACATAAATTTACCTATAAGGATTGTCTGATTTTATATTCGCCGCTAAAATATTTTCCCATCTATCACCATTATCTAGTAGTTTTTCTTTAGTATAATAAAGCTCTTCTCTTGTCTCTGTTGAAAATTCAAAATTTGGACCTTGAACTATTGCATCTACAGGGCATGACTCTTCACATAAACCACAATAAATACATTTCATCATATCAATATCGTAACGCGTAGTTTTTCTGCTTCCATCAGATCTTTCAGTTGACTCGATTGTAATTGCTTGCGCTGGACAGACTGCTTCACACAACTTACATGCTATACATCTCTCTTCACCATTTGGATATCTTCTAAGTGCATGCTCTCCTCTAAATCTTGGGCTAATTTTTCCTTTTTCAAAAGGATAATTTATTGTTTTTTTTGTTTTAAACATTTCTCTTAAAGCGATTAGTAAACCAGTTGCAAAATCAACCATGAATATTGTTTTTAAAAATCTTGTAATTTTCATTTAGAGTGTAGGTAAAAGGTTAAAATAAAATAAATAACTAGCAGTCAAAACAACATAGGTAAGAGAAAATGGAAGGAATATTTTCCAACCTAATCTCATTAATTGATCATATCTATATCTTGGTACAACTGCTTTAACTAATGCAAATAAAATAAATAAAAGTAATATCTTTAAAACTAACCAAATAGCTCCTGGAATCAAATTAAATGGATATAAATCAATAGGTGATAGCCAGCCTCCCAAAAATAAAATCGATCCTAAAGCACACATTAATAAAATGTTTGCATACTCGCCTAACCAGAACATTGCATACATCATACCAGAATATTCAGTTTGATATCCAGCAACTAATTCTGCTTCAGCTTCTGGTAAATCAAAAGGTGGTCTATTTGTTTCTGCTAAAGCAGAAATAAAAAATATTACAAACATTGGAAATAAAGGAATTATGAACCAGATATTTTGTTGAGCTAAAACTATATCACTTAAATTTAATGATCCTACGCACAAAAGGACATTAATGATAATAATGCCAATTGAAACTTCATAAGAAACCATTTGCGCTGCAGATCTTATTGACCCTAGAAAAGGATATTTGGAATTGGACGCCCAACCCCCCATGATAATTCCATAAACTCCAAGAGATGAGACAGCAAAAATATAAAGAATTCCAACATTTATATTAGCTAAAACCTGATCTTCTCCAAAGGGTATAACTGCCCAAGCTATTAAAGCTAAAGTCATGGTAATAATTGGAGCTAAAATAAAAATAATCTTATTAGAGCTAGCTGGTATTATGATTTCTTTAAAAATATATTTTAGTGCATCAGCTAATGACTGTAATAAACCAAAAGGACCAACAACATTAGGACCTTGTCTTTTTTGAACGAAAGCCCAAACTCTTCTATCTAACCAAACAATCATGGCAACAGAAACTAAAACTGGGACAAGAAGAAAGAGGATTTTGTAAACCTCTTCAAAAACTAAATTTATATATTCCATTATTTATCCTTCGGTGCCAGTTCGTTTAACCTCTAATTTAGAATTATTACAATTCAACATTGTTTTTGATGATCGTGCAATTACATTTGAAAAATAGTAATCCTTATATGTTACTTTAAGGATTTCATCCTCAAAATTTATTAAATCTACTTTAGTGTCAGAGAGATTTTCTTGTTTTTCTTTTTTTAAATTGAGATAATTAAACATACTGCTCTCTAATTCATCTTTATCATTAAAAAGTTTTTTATTATTCATAAATTCAGCAAGATCATTTATAATTTCCCAATCTTCTTTAGCATCTCCTGGTGGATATGAAGCTTTATAAGCTTTTTGGACTCTACCTTCTAAATTAGTATAATGACCCGATTGTTCTGTATAAGCTGCTCCTGGTAAAAT
>CACBIY010000004.1 GCA_902539445.1 uncultured Pelagibacteraceae bacterium | reverse complement strand
ACTTTATCCGGATATTTTTCCTGGGCCTTTAGGAAAAGGTCTTTATGGAAAAGCAATGTCTAAAAAATTGTGGAGTTTGAATGTGATAAATATTAGAGATGCAGCTACAGACAAACATAAAACAGTTGATGATACTCCTTACGGTGGTGGAACAGGTATGTTATTAAAACCTGATGTTTTAGCAAATTCTATCGATCAAAACATAAATAAAGGAGATAGGATTTTGTATCTTTCACCGAAAGGCAAAGTATTTAATCAAAAACTTGCACAAGATCTATCATTAGAAAAATCTTTCTCATTAATTTGTGGTCATTTCGAAGGTGTTGATGAGAGAGTATTATCTACAAGAAATATTGAAGAGATTAGTGTAGGAGATTATGTATTGTCAGGCGGAGAAACTGCTGCGCTGGTAGTGCTTGATAGTGTATTGAGACTTTTACCTGGAGTCTTAGGGAATGATAAATCAGCTTCAGAAGAAACTTTTGAAAATGGCCTTTTGGAGTATCCACAATATACCAAACCCCAGATTTGGGAGGAAAAATCAGTTCCAGATGTGTTATTATCTGGTGATCACGCTAAAATTAAAGACTGGCGTTTATCTCAATCTGAGGCTATAACACGCGACCGAAGACCAGATTTGTGGCATAAATATAAGAAAAATTAATTTGTTAAATATTAAAATGAAAACAATAGAAGAAATAAACCAAAATAACGTTAAAAAAATTCTGTCAGAAAAAAAGATCCCTGATTTCTTTCCTGGCGATGTTGTTAAAGTTGGCGTCAGAATTACCGAGGGAAAAAAAGAGAGAATTCAATATTTCGAAGGTGTTTGTATAGCTAAAAAAAGTAGAGACATAAACTCCTCTTTTACTGTTAGAAAAATATCTTTTGGAGAAGGTGTTGAAAGAACTTTCCCGTTGTATGGAACTGTTATTGACTCAATCAAAGTAATTCGTTCAGGAAAAGTAAGAAGAGCTAAACTGTATTATTTAAGAGATAGAACTGGAAAATCTGCGAGGATCGCTGAAAAAATAAGAAAAAAAATTGGTATTGATATTGACGTCAAGCCTGAGACTGTTACTGAAGAAAATCTGGCACCAGCTGAAAAAGAAAATGCACCAGAGTCTCCAAAAGAGGCTAAAGAGGCTACCCCAACTGTAGAGCCTAAAAAAGAAGAAGCCCCAAAAACGGAGATGAAGAAAGAGGCACCCAAAGCTGAAACTAAAACTGAAAAAAAACTTGAAAATTTACAGGAAAAAAAATAATTTTTTTCTCAATGCCCAATACTCTTTACGATAAAATTTGGAACGAGCATTTAGTTCATCAGCAAGAAGATGGAACAGCTTTATTGTTTGTTGACAGACATTTAGTTCATGAAGTCACTAGTCCACAAGCCTTTGAGGGATTAAGAAATTCTAAACGTAAAGTAAGACACCCAAAATTGACATTAGCTGTTGCAGATCATAATGTTCCAACAACGGATAGGTCAAAAGGTATTTCAGACCATGAATCTAAAATTCAAGTTGAAACTTTAGAGGCTAATTGTAAAGAGTTTGGTATTAAACTTTTTGGAATGAGCGATAAGAGACAAGGAATTGTTCATGTCACAGGGCCTGAACAGGGCTTTACTCAACCCGGTACAGTTATTGTCTGTGGTGACAGTCATACAGCAACACATGGAGCATTTGGTGCATTAGCTTTTGGTATTGGAACTTCAGAGGTAGAACATGTTTTAGCAACTCAAACATTAGTTCAAAAAAAAGCAAAGAATTTTAGAATAAATGTCAACGGCACACTTCCATTAGGGGTTACATCAAAAGATGTAATTCTTCAGATAATTGGAAAAATTGGAACTGCTGGAGGAACAGGATGTGTAATAGAATATGCAGGTGATCTAATTAAATCGCTTAGTGTTGAGAATAGAATGACAATTTGTAATATGACAATTGAAGGTGGTGCAAGGGCAGGATTAATTGCTCCTGATGAAAAAATATTTAAATACTTAGAAGGTAGACCGATGTCTCCTAAAGGAGATGATTGGGATAAAGCACTAGATAATTGGAAAAATTTAAATACTGATGAAGGTGCAAAGTTTGACAAAGAGGTAAACCTAACTGCTAATGAAATTTCGCCAATGATAACTTGGGGAACTTCACCTCAGGATGTTATTACGATAGATGAAAGAGTACCAAATCCAAAAAATGAGAAAGATGAGGATAGAAAAAATTCTTTGGAACGAGCCTTAAATTATATGGGCTTGAAACCAGATATGGCAGCTAAAGATATTAAAATTGATAAAGTTTTCATTGGGAGCTGTACTAATGGGAGAATTGAAGATTTAAGAGAGGCCGCAAAAATTTTAAAAGATAAAAAAATTGCCTCTCATGTTCATGCAATGGTTGTTCCTGGATCAGGGCTAGTTAAAGAACAAGCAGAACAAGAAGGATTAGATAAAATTTTTGTAAAGTCAGGATTTGAATGGAGAGAGCCTGGTTGTTCAATGTGTTTAGCTATGAATGCAGATAAATTAAAACCTGAAGAAAGATGTGCCTCTACATCAAATAGAAATTTTGAAGGTAGGCAAGGTAGAGGTGGAAGAACCCATTTAGTAAGCCCAGGTATGGCAGCAGCAGCAGCAATATCTGGAAACCTTGATGATGTCAGGAAATATCAAAATTAACATGCAAAAATTTAACACCTTGAGGAGTATACCAGCGTATTTGCCAATAGTTAATATTGATACAGATATGATTATTCCAAAACAATTTTTAAAAACAATTAAAAGAACTGGACTGGGTAAAAATTTATTTTTTGAGATGAGATATGACGATCAAGGTAAAGAAATAAATGATTTTGTTTTAAACACAGATCCTTACAATAACTCAAAAATTCTAATTGCTGGAAAAAATTTTGGTTGTGGTTCTTCAAGAGAACACGCTCCATGGGCATTATTAGACTTCGGTATCACGTGTGTGATAAGCTCTAGTTTTGCAGATATCTTTTATAACAACTGTTTTAAAAATGGAATTTTACCAATAATTTTAGATGATGATAAAATTAAAGAGTTATCAGAGTACGCAAAAAGAAAAGAAGAAATTTTTATAGATCTTAAGGAAGAAAAAGTTATTTTTGGAAATAATGAATTAAAATTTAAAGTAGACTCGTTTAAAAAAAAGTGTTTGTTAGAAGGATTAGACGATATAGCTCTTTCATTAAAAAAATCTGATAAAATAGAAATTTTTGAAAAAGATTTAAAAGTCAAAAAGCCCTGGGTGTTTAATGATTAAAGTTAAAAAAAGAAGAGTGTTATTGTTACCAGGTGATGGAATAGGTCCTGAAGTGATTGCAGAGGTTAAAAAAGTAATCAATTGGTTTAATGATAAAAAATCTTTAGATTTTGAAATTGATGAGGATTTAGTTGGAGGAATTTCTTTTGATAAGCATGGAACACCTCTTACTGATGAAGTTTTTTATAAAGCATTAGAGAGCGCTGTAATAATGTTAGGTGCAGTTGGTGGACCAAAATGGGATGGTGTAGAATTTTCAAAAAAACCTGAGAGAGCTCTTTTAAAACTTAGAAAAGAACTAAAACTTTTTGCTAATTTAAGGCCAGCAATATGCTTTGAACAATTGGTAAACGCTTCAACTTTAAAACCAGAAATTGTATCAGGTTTAGATATTTTAATAGTTAGAGAATTAACTGGTGGAGTATATTTTGGTGAACCAAGAGGAATTAAACCAATAGAAAATGGAGAAAGAAAAGGAGTAAACACTCATACTTATACTAGTAGTGAAATTATTAGAGTAGCTAGAGTTGCTTTTGACTTAGCTAAAAAAAGATCAAATAGAGTCATATCTTGTGAAAAATCTAATGTAATGGAAGCGGGTCAACTTTGGAAAGAAGAAGTGCAATCATTACATGATAAAGATTATAAGGATGTTGAGTTAAGTCATATGTTGGCTGATAATTGTGCAATGCAATTAGTAAGAAACCCAAAACAATTTGATGTAATCTTAACTGATAATTTATTTGGTGACATGTTATCAGATGAGGCTTCTATGTTAACAGGTTCTCTTGGATTACTACCTTCTGCATCATTAGGTGCAAAAAACAAAGATGGTGAAATGAGAGCTATGTATGAACCTATTCATGGTTCAGCTCCAGACATTGCTGGAAAAGGAGTTGCAAATCCTATTGCCTCAATTTTGAGTTTTGCCATGGCACTAAGATATTCTTTAGATTTAGATAAAGAGGCAGAGGCCTTAGAAAAGGCTGTACAAGAGGCGCTTAATGATGGATTAAGAACAAAAGATATAATGTCTGATAAAATGAAAGAGGTTTCTACTTCTCAAATGGGTGATGCGATCATTTCAAAATTGCAATAATTAATTAATTATCTTAAAGTCATACTATGCCAAGCTATACCGCTCCTGTTGATGATATGATGTTTCTATTTGAGAAACTTAGAAATAATCAAAAATATAATGAGTTAGAAAAATATAAAGAGGTAACCATTGATTTAGTAAAAGATATTTTGCAGGAGGCAGCGAAGATTAATCAAAATTTAATTTTACCATTAGCTAAAGCTGGTGACGAAAATCCTGCAGTTTTAGAAAATGGAGTAGTAAGAACTCCACCAGGTTATAAAGAAGCTTACAAAAAATATATTGAGGACGGATGGACTTCACTATCTTGTGATCCAAAATATGGGGGTCAAGGTATGCCAAAAACTGTAAGTGCATTTTTTGATGAAATGCTTTCCTCAGCAAGTCTGTCTTTTAAATTATACAGTGAACTAAGTATAGGTGCATATAATTGTATTAATCATCATGCTACAGACGATATAAAAAATAAATATTTACCCAAAATAGTTGAGGGAAAATGGAGCGGCACTATGTGTTTAACTGAGCCAGTATGTGGTACCGATTTGGGTTTATTAAGAACAAAAGCCAGAAAACAAACTGACGGAACTTATAAAATAAGTGGTCAAAAAATATTTATTACATCTGGTGATCATGATTTAACCGAGAATATTATTCATCTAGTTTTGGCAAGAGCAGATGACTCTCCAGCAGGCACAAAAGGAATAAGTTTATTTTTAGTCCCAAAATTCCTGGTTAAAGATGATGGAACAATCGGACCTAGAAATGGTATATCTACAGGTTCAATAGAGACCAAGATGGGAATAAAGGGATCAGCGACTTGTGTATTAAATTTTGATGATGCTACTGGGTATATGATAGGTGCTAAAGAAAAAGGATTAAGCGCAATGTTTACTATGATGAATCTTGAAAGAATAGTAGTTGGTATACAAGGTTTAGGTATTTCTGAAATTGCTTATCAAAATTCGCTAACTTACGCGAAAGAAAGAAAACAAGGAAAGTCTAATAATTCTAATTCAAAAAATAGTGCAGATTTTATAATTGAACATGCTGACATTAGAAGAACCCTACTAAATATGAAATCAATTATTGAAGGTGAAAGAGCTTTATGTTTTTGGTTATCACAACAAACAGAAGTAAGTTTAAATCATCCAGACGAAAAAACTCGTCAGGAAGCCTCAGATTATGTTTCCCTCATGACTCCTGTTGTAAAATCGTTATTCACAGATTTGGCAATGGAAATCACAAGTGATGCTATGCAAATACATGGTGGATACGGATACACTAAAGATCAAGGAATAGAACAATTATATAGAGATAATAGAATTACACCTATCTATGAAGGTACAAATTCGGTTCAAGCTTCAGACCTAGTTTTCAGAAAATTATCAAATAAAAACGGCAATATAATAAATAGATTTTTAGACCAGGTTAAGTCAGAGTGTGAAACCGAAGATGAAAAAATTAAACCATTTTTATCAGAATTTAATAAGAATTTAGACACTCTTAAAAAATTTAGTGATTGGATGACAGATAAAGCAACTACATCAAAAGATGATGTTAGTGCAGCAGCTAATGATTATCTTAAAACTTTAGGTTATGTATCTATTGCATATGCATGGATTAAGGTTTTAGAGGTAAGTTTCAAAGATTATGAGGAAAATAAAAATTTTTATAATGATAAAATAGACACTGCTAGATTTTATTTTGATAAAGTATTACCTAGAGCTGAACATCATTATAAGTCTGCAATCTCTGGAAGTTCAAATATAATGAATTTCAAGTTCAATTAAATGAGCCATTACGAAACTAATCTTAATAAAAATGATGCAAATTATGTTCCATTAACACCTTTGACTTTTTTGAAAAGAGTTTATGAGATTTATCCCAATTATGAAGCAGTTATTTATGAAGATAGGAAATATACTTGGGCTCAAGTTTATAAACGTACTGTAAAATTTGCTAGTGCACTTAATAAAATTGGAGTTAGTAAGGGTGATACTGTTTCATTTTTAGCTTTTAATACCCCTGAAATTTTTGAAGGACACTATTCGGTTCCTATGACAGGTGCAGTTCTTAATACTATTAATATAAGATTAGATGCTAAGACAATTGCGTATATTTTAGAACATAGTGAGGCAAAAGTTTTAGTTGTTGATAGGCAACTTCATGTTGAGGTTAAAAAGGCCTTAAATACTTTAAAAAGAAAAATCATAATAATCGATATCAATGATAAATTTGCAGACCAATCTAAGTGTGAGCAAATTGGAGAATTAGAATATGAGAGTTTTTTAAACACTGGTGATGAAAATTTTGATTGGAAAATGCCAGAGGATGAATGGCAAGCATTATCACTTAGTTATACTTCAGGAACAACTGGAAACCCTAAAGGTGTAGTTTATCATCATAGAGGATCATATTTAATGTCAACCGGAAGTGCAGTTGCATGGAATATGCCAAACAGGTTAAATTTTTTAACAATTGTACCTATGTTTCATTGTAATGGTTGGGGTTATCCATGGACTGTCCCTATGTTAAATGGAAGAACTATTTGTTTAAGAAATATTGATATAAAAAAAATATTTGAATTAATTGATAAATATGATGTTACCCATTTTGGTGGAGCACCGATTGTATTGAATATGATCACCGGAGCTCCAGAGTCGGATAGAAAAAAATTAAAACAAAAAGTTTATGTATTAACTGCTGGTGCACCACCACCAAGTATTATATTTAAAAAAATGAAAGAGCTTGGATTTGAGGTAATGCATGTCTATGGATTAACAGAAACTTATGGCCATGTTACTCAATGTGCTTGGAACGATTCTTGGAATGAATTTGATGAAGAAAAACAAAATGAAATAAAGGCAAGACAAGGTGTAAGATATCCTAATACAGAGGGGATCACAGTTATGGACCCTGAAACTATGAAAGAAGTTCCAAAAGATGGAAAAACGATTGGTGAAATTATGATTAAAGGAAACGTCGTTATGAAGGGTTATTTCAAGGATAAAAATGCTACAGACAAAGCTATGAGTGGTGGATGGTTTCATTCTGGAGATTTGGCAGTTATGCATCCAGATGGATATGTTAAAATTCAAGACAGATCGAAAGATATCATTATTTCTGGAGGTGAAAATATTTCTTCAATCGAAATAGAAAACACTTTAGCAAAGCATCCATCAGTTTCTATTGCAGCAGTAGTAGCAAAACCAGATGAAAAATGGGGCGAAGTCCCATGTGCATTTATTGAGATGGTCCAAGATAAACCAGTTACAGAAAAAGAATTAATAAGTTTTTGCAAAGAAACTCTTGCTGGTTTTAAAGTGCCGAAACAAGTTGTTTTTTGTGAATTACCAAAGACTTCAACAGGTAAAATTCAAAAATTTGAGTTAAGAAAAAAATTTTAGGAAAATAATTGATATTCCAACTAGAAAACAAAAACATTCATGCATCCGACTCTGGCCAGGGTATAGATACAAATAAAGATACGATAGTATTTTTACATGGAAGTGGTCTCTCACATATTGTCTGGTCGCTAGCTGAACAATTTTTTTCATCAAAAAATTATAATGTATTATCTATAGATTTACCTGGACATGGAAATTCAGATGGTCCTTGCTTAGATAGTGTTGAAAAAATTGCTGATTGGATGGAAAAAGTATTTGATAAATTAAAATTAAAAAACTTAATTTTAGTTGGTCATTCTCAAGGATGTTTAGAAATACTCGAATATTCTTCAAGATATAAAGAAAGACTAAAAAAATTAGTTTTTGTTGGAGGTTCAAATAAAATGCCGGTACATCCAGATTTAATTGAATTAGCTCAAAGCGGACACTCAGACGCTGTTAAATTAATGATGAAATGGGGATATGAGGGTTCAAAAAAGTTTATTGGTGGTAACCCAGTAGAAAAAATCATTCAATCGCCGAGAGATATAAGTGAAATTTTGGCTGTTGATTTAAATGCATGTAACAATTATTTAAATGGCTCTGAGGCTGCAAAAGAAATTGATCTACCATCGATGCTTATATTTGGAGAATTAGATAAAATGGTTAATTTAGAGTCAGGAAAAAAATTCTCTAATTTGATTAAAAATTCAACTACTCACGTGATCAAAGGATGTGGCCATATGATAATGATTGAAAAAGCATTCGAAATGAGAGAAAAGATTTTAGAATTCTTAAATAAATGAAAAGTTATCCAATAGCTAAATCAAGAAGAGTGAGAAGTACTCCGTATACTTCAAGAGTTGAAAATCAAGGTGTGACTGCGTACACAGTTTATAATCATATGCTGTTACCAGCAGCATTTGGATCTTTAGAAGAATCTTGTGATCATTTAAAAAAAAATGTTCAAGTATGGGATGTATCAGCAGAAAGACAGGTTGAAATTTCAGGCAATGATGCAGCGAAACTTGTTCAACTTATGACCTGTAGAGATTTATCCAATTCCAAAATCGGCAGATGTTATTATTGCCCAATAATTGATGAAAGTGGAAATTTAGTAAATGATCCAGTTATTTTAAAGCTAGCTGAAGATAGATGGTGGATCTCAATTGCTGACTCCGATGTTATTTTTTTTGCAAAAGGATTAGCATCAGGCAATAAATTCAATGTAAAAATTTTTGAGCCTAATGTTGATATCCTAGCAATTCAAGGGCCCAAATCTTTTGATTTGATGGAAAAAATTTTTGGTGAGGGGATAAAAGAGTTAAAATTTTTTGGATTTAATTATTATGATTATAAGGGTGTAAAACATTTAATTGCTAGATCTGGTTGGTCAAAACAAGGAGGTTTTGAGATCTATGTTGAAAATACTAAATCCGGATTAGATTTATATGATCAACTCTTTGTATTAGGAAAAGAATTCAATGTAAAAGCTGGATGTCCAAATTTAATTGAAAGAATAGAAAGTGGTTTACTTTCTTATGGAAACGATTTTGACAATAATGATAATCCATTTGAATGTGGTTTTGAAAAGTATGTAAATCTGGATACAGATATAGATTTCCTAGGTAAGGAAAAACTGAAAAAGATTCAAAAAGACGGGATCAAAAGAAAATTAATGGGTGTTCAAATTGATATTAGCAAAATTAATTTAACTAAATCTCTCAATATTAAAGATGAAAAAGGAAATTTAATTGGTGATTTAAGATCTGCCTGTTATTCACCTCATTTTAAAAAGTCTATAGGTATTGCAATGATAAATGAGCCACATTGTAAAGCATCTGCTACAGGATTATTGGAAATTGATGGAAATTTAATAGCTGTAAAAGTTTGCGATTTACCTTTCATCTAGTATAAACCCTACATCATGAATATTGCAATAGTAGGAGCAACAGGTAATGTTGGAAGAAAAACTCTGGAAGTTCTTGAAAAAAAAGGACTTACTTTAGGAAATCTTTACTTAGTTGCTTCGTCTAAAAGCGCTGGAAAAAAAATTCATTTTCAAGGTAAAGATATTATAGTGAGTGAATTAGAAAATTTTGATTTTTCCAAAGTTAAAATCGCTTTTTTTGCAGCAGGTGGTAAAATTTCTGAAAAATTTGCTGAAAAAGCAGCCAAGCATTGTTTAGTAATTGATAACTCTAGTTTTTTTAGAATGGATCCGGACGTTCCTTTGATAGTCCCACAAGTAAATTCAGATGCTTTGAACAATATTAAAAAAAATATTATTGCAAATCCTAATTGTTCAACAGCGCAATTAGTAATCGCATTAAAACCATTACATGATTTATTTGTAATTAAAAGAATAGTTGTTTCAACATACCAATCTGTTTCTGGTGCTGGTAAAGCATCAATGGATGAATTGATTAAACAAACTAAATTAGCTTTAGATGGTAAAGATATTAAATCTGAAAATTTTACAAAACCAATTGCTTTTAACGCAATTCCACATATTGATGTTTTTTCAGAAGATGGCTACACGAAAGAAGAATTAAAAATGAGAAACGAGACTAAAAAAATCTTAGATGACAAAATCGATCTAACAGCAACATGTGTTAGGTTACCAATATCTGTTTCTCACTCAGAGTCGGTAAATATTCAATTTGAGAAAACTTTTTCATTAGAACAAATAAAAAAAGCATTGAACAGTTTTGATGGTTGCAAAGTAATTGATGAAAGAATTGATGGAGGTTACTCGACACCATTAGAGGCAGAAGGAAAAGATGAAACTTTTATTTCAAGGATTAGAGAAGATAAAACAATAAAAAATGGATTAAATTTGTGGATTGTATCTGATAATCTTTTAAGAGGCGCTGCATTGAATGCAGTTGAAATAGCTGAAACATTAATTAAAAATAATTTTTATGGAAAATAAACCTCCTCTATCGCCACATATTCAAATTTATAGATGGCATATTTCCTCTTTGGTTTCCATTACTCATAGAATTACAGGAGTAATAAATATTATTGGAATTACTTTTATTTGCATTTGGTCTTGTTTACTTCTTCTTGGTGAAAATAATTATGAAGCAATTAATTTATTTTTAAAATCATTATTTGGAAAATTTATCATTTTGGGAATCACATGGTCCTTTTCATTTCAAATATTAAGTGAAATTCGACACTTGATAATGGATCTAGGTTATGGTTTTGAACTGAAGATAACTAGGATTACGGGTTTAATAGTAATATTTGGATCAATAATTTTGACGATTATTTTTTTTACATTAGGAAAAAATTTTTATTTAGTATGATTAGTGCGACTAAAAAATGGATTTTTTTAAAGATTAGTGGAGTTTTGCTAGTGCCATTGATGACATGGTTTATTTTAAATTTCACAATGATTTATGATAAAGAATACTTAAATTTAATAGAATTTTTTACAGAGCCCTTATCTAAATTTTTATTTAGTATTTTTATAATAAATGCCTATTTTTTTTCAGCTTTAAGTATAAGTGAGGTTTTTGAGGATTATATTAAAAATGATAAAATCAAAAGTGTCGCAAATAAGCTTTTATATGCATCAGCAGTAGTAATTCCTCTAATTACAATTATATTAATCTCCAGCTTATGAGTTCATATAAAATAATAGATCATGAATACGACGTTGTAGTCCTAGGTGCTGGTGGTTCTGGCTTAAGAGCCGCTGTTGGTTTAAGTGAAGCAGGATTAAAAACTGCATGTATTTCAAAAGTATTTCCAACAAGAAGTCATACTTCTGCTGCGCAAGGTGGAATTTCAGCTGCCCTTGGAAACATGGGCGAAGACGACTGGCGTTGGCATATGTATGATACTGTAAAAGGAGCAGATTGGTTAGGAGACCAAGATAGCATTGAGTACCTTTGTAAAGAAGCTCCTAAAGCAGTCATTGAATTGGAAAAATATGGTGTCCCATTTAGCAGAACAGAGGATGGCAAAATTTATCAAAGACCTTTTGGTGGTATGACCAAAAATTATGGAAATGGAATAGTCCAAAGAACATGTGCTGCAGCCGATCGAACAGGACACGCAATTTTGCACACTTTATATGGTCAAGCTTTAAAACATAAGACAGAGTTTTTTATTGAGTATTTTGCTCTCGATCTTTTAATGAAAGATGGGGAATGTAAAGGATTGATAGCATGGAATTTAAATGATGGAACTATTCATCGATTTAGATCTCATATTGTTATTATAGCTACAGGCGGCTACGGAAAAGTTTACTATTCTGCAACATCTGCTCATACATGCACTGGTGATGGAAATGCAATGGTGCTAAGAGCAGGTCTACCGTTACAAGACATGGAATTTGTGCAATTTCATCCAACCGGAATTTATGGACACGGTACCTTAATAACAGAAGGTGCGAGAGGTGAAGGAGGTTATCTTACAAATTCTAAAGGCGAAAGATTTATGGAAAGATACGCGCCTAAAGCTAAGGATTTAGCATCACGTGATGTTGTAAGTAGGTCAATGTCTATTGAAATTAATGAAGGAAGAGGAGTTGGAAAAGATCAAGATCATGTTCATTTGAACTTAAGTCATCTAGATAAAGAAATTATAGAAAGTAGATTGCCAGGTATTACAGATGCAGCAAGATTATTTGCCAATGTAGATGTTACTAAGGAGCCAATTCCAGTTGTACCTACAGTTCATTATAACATGGGTGGTATACCAACAAATTATAAAGCGGAAGTTTTGACTGTAAATGGTTCTGAAAAAACTGTTCCAGGACTTATGGCTATAGGGGAAGCAGCTTGTGTTTCAGTTCATGGAGCAAATAGATTGGGCTCTAACTCTTTGATTGATCTTGTTGTTTTTGGAAGAGCAGCTGCAAAAAGAGCTGCTGAACTAATTAAACCTGGTACACCACATGAGGAGATCAGTGAGTCAGAAACTCAAAAATGTTTAGATCGTTTTGATAAGATTAGAAACTCTGATGGAGATATTGGTACTGCTGAACTAAGACTGTCCATGCAAAAAACAATGCAATCAAAATGTGCGGTTTTTAGAACAGAGAAAACACTTAAAGAGGGTGTTGATGAAATACGACAAACATTTGATGGATTGGATTCTTTATCAGTTAAAGATAAATCATTAATATTTAATACTGACCTAGTAGAAACTTTAGAATTTGATAATTTAATTAGACAAGCTGTTGTGACAGTTGACTCCGCTTATAATAGGAAAGAAAGTAGAGGAGCTCATGCAAGAGAAGATTATCCAAAAAGAGATGATGAGAAGTTTATGCAACATACATTAGCTTGGTGTGATGGAAAAAAATCAAAAATAAGTTATAGAGATGTTCATAAGTCTACATTAACCAATGAAGTACAGTATTTTCCACCTCAGGAGAGAGTATATTAATGGTGCAAATCAGTTTACCTGAGAATTCCAAAACAAAAAAAGGTAAATATTTTAAGGACAAAACAGGCTCAAAAAATTTAAGAAAAGTTAATGTATATAGATGGGATCCATCTTCAGGAGAAGGTCCAAGAATCGACACTTATGAAGTTGATATGGATAACTGTCCATCTAAAGTATTGGATATTTTAAATAAAATTAAAAATGAAATAGACCCCACCCTTGCTTACAGACGATCATGTGCTCACGGTGTATGTGGATCGTGTGCAATGAACATAGGCGGTAAAAATGGTCTTGCTTGCACAACTCCTCATGAAAATATTGATGGAGATATTGATATTTATCCGTTGCCACACTTAAAAGTTAAAAAAGATCTAATCGGAGATTTAGATGGATTATACAAGCAATATAAATCTATTGAACCTTGGTTAAAATCAAGTTCAAAATCTGAGTCAGCTGAGTTAATTCAGTCAAAAGAAGATAGAGCTAAGCTTGATGGTGCTTATGAATGTATTATGTGCGCATGTTGTTCTACTTCTTGCCCAAGTTATTGGTGGAATGGAGATAAGTACTTAGGACCAGCAGTTTTATTACAAGCTTATAGATGGATTATTGATAGTAGAGATGAGGAAAGACAAGCTAGATTAAAAAAAGTAGCAGATGAACTTAAATTGTATCGTTGTCATACTATTTTGAACTGTACTAGTGCATGCCCTAAGGGTTTAAACCCTGCAAAAGCAATTGCTGAAATAAAGAAAATGTTAGCAACAGCCAATATTTAAATAATAGACTAATAAGAATTTTTACTCTAAAAGATCCTATTCATGAAATTAATTGAACATTTTGTAGGTGGAAAAATAATTCCCGGAAGTTCAGATAAAAAAGGAAAAGTTTTTAATCCCGCTACTGGTGAACAGGAAAAGGAAGTAAGACTTGCCTCCTCTAGTGACTTAGACCAAGCAGTAGTAATTGCAAAAAAAGCTTTTGAGACATGGTCGTTAAAACCTTCACTTCAAAGAGCAAGGATAATGTTTAAATTTAAAGAGTTAATTGAAAAAAATTCTGATGAATTGACACAATTAATTGTTTCTGAACACGGAAAAGTTTATGAGGATGCAAAAGGCTCATTAACACGAGGATTAGAAGTTGTAGAATTTGCTTGTGGAATTCCACATTTACTTAAAGGAGAATTTTCAGAAAATGTAGGGACAGATGTTGACAGCTGGTCAATGCGTCAACCACTAGGAGTTGTTGCTGGAATAACACCATTTAATTTTCCAGCTATGGTTCCAATGTGGATGTTTCCAATTGCTATTGCATGTGGAAATACATTTATATTAAAGCCATCAGAAAAAGACCCCTCTTGTGCAGTAAGATTAGCAGAATTATTGAAAGAAGCTGGTCTTCCAGACGGTGTATTTAATGTGATAAATGGAGACAAAGAAGCAGTAGATGCAATTTTAAATAACAAAGATATTAAAGCAGTTAGTTTTGTTGGCTCAACTCCTATTGCTAAATATATTTATGAAAATTCAGCAAAAAACGAAAAAAGAGTTCAGGCATTAGGAGGAGCTAAAAATCATTTAGTAGTAATGCCAGACTGTGATTTAGATGGTGCTGTGAATGGCTTAATGGGTGCAGCTTATGGCTCCGCTGGAGAAAGATGTATGGCTCAGTCAGTGGCTGTAGCAGTTGGTGATATTGGAGATGAATTAGTGTCTAGATTATCAAAAAAAGCAGAGGCTTTAAAAGTTGGACCAGGAATGGACAAAAACTCAGAAATGGGCCCTTTAGTCACTAAAGAACATTTAGAAAAAGTAAAAAGTTATGTTGATTTGGGTGTAAAAGAGGGTGCGAAATTAGTTGTCGATGGAAGAAATTTAAAGTTACAAGGATATGAAAATGGCTTTTACATTGGTGGCTGTTTATTTGATAACGTGAAAAAAGATATGAGGATTTATAAGGAGGAAATATTTGGCCCAGTTCTATCTGTAGTTAGAGTTAAAACTTTTGAGGAAGCTTCAAAATTAATAAATGATCATGAATACGGAAATGGCGTAAGTATTTATACAAGAGATGGAGACGCTGGAAGAACATTTGCAAGCAAGATTCAAGTTGGAATGGTTGGTATAAATGTACCAATACCTGTTCCGATGGCTTTTCATAGTTTTGGTGGTTGGAAGAGGTCTTTGTTTGGAGATAGTGCGATGCATGGGATGGAAGGAATAAAATTTTATACTAAATTAAAAACGATAACTTCAAGATGGCCCTCAGGAATTAGATCTAATGCTGAATTTGTGATGCCAACAATGAAATAATAAACAATGAGCAAAATATCTTTAATTGGAGCAGGCCAAATAGGTGGAACTTTAGCTCATTTAATTGGAATAAAAGAATTAGTAAATGAGGTAGTTTTATTTGATGTTGCGAGCGGTGTTGCAAAAGGAAAAGCGTTAGATATTGCACAATCATCATCTGTAGATGGTTTTGATGTTAAATTTTCAGGTACGGATGATTATAAGGACATAAAGGGCTCAGATGTTATTATAATCACAGCTGGCGTGCCGAGAAAACCTGGCATGAGCAGAGATGATTTACTTGGTATAAATTTAAAGATTATAAAGCAAGTTGCAGAAGGAATTAAAAAAAATTCGCCTGATGCATTTGTAATTTGTATAACAAATCCATTAGATGTAATGGTAATGGCTTTTCAAAAATTCTCAGGCCTCTCACCAAATAAAGTAGTTGGCATGGCGGGTATATTAGATAGCTCCAGATTTAAGTTATTTTTATCTGAAGAATTTAGCGTCCCGGTTAAAGAAATAGAGGCAATGGTGATGGGTGGTCATGGTGATACAATGGTTCCCCTTCCAAGATTTACTAAAGTTTCAGGAAAACCTTTATTAGATTTAGTTAAAGAAGGAAAAATTTCTCAAAAAAGATTAGAGGAAATAAATCAGAGAACTAGAGATGGTGGAGCTGAAATTGTAAAGTTTCTTGAAAAGGGTTCGGCTTTCTATGCCCCAGCAGCTTCAGGAGTTGAGATGGCTAAAGCTTATCTTAGAGATGAAAAAAAAATGCTTCCATGTGCTGCGTATTTGAATGGCGAATATGGTATCAAAGATATATATGCTGGAGTTCCAATTATAGTTGGAAAGAACGGTGTCGAAAAAATAGAGGAAATAAATTTAGATGAGAAAGAAAAATCTGAATTTCTTCATTCAATTGATGCAGTAAAAAAACTCTGGGAAGCAGCGTCTAAAATAGACCCAGATTTAAATAAATAATGAATATACACGAGCATCAGGCAAAACAAATTTTAAAAAAATTTGGTGCGATTGTACCAGAAGGTGTATTTGGTTTAACGGTTGAGGAACTTTTAAAGAAATGTAAGTCATTAAAAACAGAAAAATATGTTTTAAAAGCTCAAATTCATGCAGGTGGAAGAGGGAAAGCAGGAGGTGTTAAAATTCTGAATAATCTCGAAGAACTTGAGAAATCAGCTAAAGAGCTTTTAGGAAAAAAATTAATAACTCATCAGACAGGACCTGAAGGAAGAGAAGTTAAAAGATTATATGTTGAAGTTTCATCAGATATCGAGAAAGAATTTTATTTATCATGTTTGGTAGATAGAGCTACCTCAAAAATTGCTTTTATCTCTAGTGATCAAGGTGGAATGGACATTGAGGAAGTAGCAAGCAAATCACCTGACAAAATTTTGACAACTAAAGTAGAATTAAAAGAAGAAATTTCAAATGAGGAGTGTGAAAAGATTATTCAAATATTTAAATTAGAGAACAATCCAAAAATCGAGGCAATATCTTTAATTAAATCAATCTATAAGATGTTTGTTGAAACCGACGCTAATATGGTTGAAATAAACCCTTTAATACTCACAAAAGAAAAAAAAATTATTTGTTTAGATGCAAAGGTAAATTTTGATAGTAACGCTTTGTTTAGACATCCTGAAATTTTAGAACTTAGAGATTTGAATGAGGAAGATCCTACTGAAATTGAAGCTAGTAAACATGACCTAGCTTATATCAAATTAGATGGCAGCATTGGATGTATGGTTAATGGAGCTGGTTTAGCAATGGCCACTATGGATATAATAAAATTATATGGAGAAGAGCCAGCAAATTTTTTAGATGTTGGCGGGGGAGCATCAAAAGAAAAGGTCTCAGCGGCTTTCAAAATAATTTTGTCAGATAAAAATGTAAAAGGTATATTAATCAATATTTTTGGTGGCATAATGCGATGTGATGTTCTAGCTCAAGGTGTTGTAGATGCTGCAAAAGAAATGAAAATCAATGTTCCTTTGGTAGTCAGACTAGCTGGTACAAATTTTAAAGAAGGTAAAGAAATATTAGATAATTCAGGTTTAAAATTAATATCTGCTGAAAATTTAGATGACGCAGCCAAAAAAATTGTTGAGGCAATTAAGTAAATGTCAGTTTTAGTCAATAAAAATACTAGATTAATCTGTCAAGGATTTACAGGTTCCCATGGAACATTTCACTCTGAGCAAGCAATCAAATATGGAACAAATTTAGTAGGTGGAGTGACACCAAAAAAAGGTGGCCAAAAACATTTGGGCCTTCCAGTTTTTAATACAGTGAAAGAGGCAAGAGAATCCGAGGGAGCTAATGCAACTATGATATACGTCCCAGCTAAATTTGCAGCCTCAGCAATTATTGAAGCAATAGATGCATCTATAGAACTAATTGTATGTATAACTGAAGGGATTCCCATTCAGGATATGTTAAAAGTTAAACAGAGATTGAATAATTCAAAAAGTAGACTGATTGGTCCCAACTGTCCAGGTGTCATAACTCCTGATGAGTGTAAAATTGGAATAATGCCTGGCAGCATTCATAAAAAAGGAACAGTTGGAATAGTTTCAAGATCAGGAACTTTAACTTATGAAGCAGTAGCTCAGACTACAGAAAATGGATTAGGACAATCAACTTGTATTGGAATTGGAGGTGATCCTATCAATGGTACAAATTTTATAGATTGTCTAGATCTATTTTTAAACGACGCGGATACCCAATCAATTTTAATGATTGGTGAAATTGGAGGGACAGCTGAGGAAGAGGCTGCAGATTTCATTAAAAATCATAAAATAAAAAAACCAATTGTTGGATTTATAGCAGGTGTTACTGCCCCACCAGGACGAAGAATGGGTCATGCAGGAGCCATAATTTCAGGTGGCAAAGGTGGCGCAAAGGAAAAGATTAAAAAAATGGAGGATTGCGGAATAACCATGGCCAACTCTCCATCAAAGATTGGAAAAACATTATTAAATAAATTGTCTAATTGAAAAATTTCTTTCAAGGTCTATATTAACTAATAGCGATGTCATCCTCTAAAAATCTTGAATTTGAAAAGACTGCTTTCTTAAGTAAATCCAATAGTGCTTTTATTGAGGAGATGTATCTAAAGTTTGTTAATAATGATCCATCTTTGCCTGATAGCTGGAAAATATATTTTAATCAGATCGGTGATGAGGCAGACATAATTGTAAATGAAATAAATGGTCCATCCTGGAGTCCATCAAAAAAAGTATCAATCAAAAAATTACAAAATTTGAATAATGGTAACGAAAATCAAGGTGAATTAGTTACAAAACAATCTAATGCAAATTCCATAAAAGCTGTTGCTATGATTAGATCTTACAGACAGAGAGGTCATTTGATTGCTAAATTAGATCCTCTAGGTCTTTTAAAAGCCGATTATTTAGAAGAACTCCATCCTGAATCATATGGATTTAAGAAGGAGGAATATAATAATAAAATTTTTTTAGACGGAGTCATTAATAGACAATACTCTAGTATTTCTGAAATTTTAAAATTTTTAAGAGAAAAATATTGTGGATCCTTAGGTTTTGAATATATGCATATCTCAAATCCAACTGAAAGAAAATGGTTTAGAGACAGAGTTGAAAAAGCAGATGATTTTAAATTCACTCAGAATGGAAAAGAAGCCATTCTTAAAAAATTAATTCAAGCTGAAGGTTTTGAAAAATTTTTACACACAAAATACGTTGGTACAAAAAGATTTGGTTTAGATGGAGGTGAAAGTTTAATCCCCGCCCTTGAGCAAATAATTAAAATTGGTGGTCAATCAAAAGTAAAAGAAGTTAAAATAGGAATGTCCCATAGAGGAAGATTGAACGTTTTAGCCAATGTCTTACAAAAATCATATAAAAGAATTTTTAATGAATTTGCTGGAGAGATTAGTTCAAAATCAGAGGACGACACAGGAGATGTCAAATATCATTTAGGTGCGTCGTCAAACAGAGAATTTGATGGAAATCAAGTGCATGTAAGTCTTACAGATAATCCATCTCATCTTGAAGCAGTGAATCCTGTAGTTTTAGGACAAACAAGAGCTAAACAATATTTCCATAAGGATAAAGAGAGAAATAAAGTTATACCAATTTTGATTCATGGAGACGCAGCTTTTGCGGGACAAGGAGTTGTTGCAGAGTGTTTTGCGATGTCTGGTCTTCCAGGTCATAATACAGGTGGAACTATCCATATTATAGTGAACAACCAAATAGGATTTACTACTAGTCCAAGATTTGCAAGATCATCACCTTACCCCTCTGATATTGCTAAAATGGTTGAAGCACCAATCATCCATGTTAACGGCGATGATCCCGAGGCAGTTGTTTATGCTGCAAGAATAGCAACTGACTTTAGATTAAAATTTAATAGAGATGTCGTTATAGACTTAATTTGTTATCGAAGATTTGGTCATAATGAGGGGGATGAACCGTCTTTTACTCAACCACTAATGTATAAAAAAATCCGTTCACACCCTTCACCCATCAAGGTTTACGGTGAAAAATTAATAAACGAAGGATCAATTACAGATGTTTATTTTAGAAGATCTATAAAAGAATTTAAGGAATTGCTTGATGATCAATATAAGAATGCAAAGAATTATAAGCCTAAAATTGAATGGTTTGAGGGTACATGGTCAAGATATAAACCAGCGAGAGGAAAAGATAAAAGAGGCGTTACGGGTTATGATGTTAAAAAATTAAAAAATATTTCTGAAAAAATAAATACAATACCTAAAGAAATTAACATTCATAAAACTATCGCTAAAGTCTTAGAAAATAGAAAATCAAACGTAAATAATGAGGAAAAAATTGATTGGTCTACAGCTGAAGCTTTGGCGTTTGGATCTTTGTTAGAGGAAGGGTACCCAGTAAGATTGGTTGGTCAGGACTCAGGAAGAGGCACATTTAGTCAAAGACATTCAGTATTAAGAAATCAAATAGATAATTCTCGATATGTTCCGTTAAACAAAATATCTAAAAATCAAAAAAATTTTGAAATTGTAGACAGTTTCTTATCTGAATTAGCTGTTTTAGGCTTTGAATATGGCTACAGTTTAGTTGAACCTAATACACTTACAATTTGGGAAGCTCAATTTGGAGACTTTGCTAATGGCGCTCAAGTGGTCATAGATCAATTTATTGCTTCAGGAGAAAGAAAATGGTCAAGAGCTTCTGGATTAGTTATGTTATTACCTCACGGCTATGAAGGTCAAGGTCCCGAGCATTCTTCTGCTAGATTAGAAAGATTTTTACAATTATGCTCAAATGACAATATGCAGGTAATGAATTGCACAACACCTGCAAACTATTTTCATGCACTAAGAAGACAAATGCATAGAGATTTCAGAAAACCTCTAATTATAATGACTCCCAAATCTTTACTTAGACATAAACATTGTGTTTCAAGCTTAAGCGATTTTAGTAAAAAAAATACATTTCATAGAGTTTTATGGGATCACGCAATAGATCCAAAGGTAAAAGGATTTATCAAATTGAAAAAAAAGGAAAAAATCGAAAAAGTAATTTTATGTTCAGGAAAAATTTATTTTGATTTGCTTGAGGCTAGAGAAAAATTTAAAAGAGATGATTTGATATTTTATAGAATTGAGCAACTTTATCCTTTTCCAGCTAAGGCACTTGCAAAAGAGCTAAAACCTTATGCTAAAAAAGCTAAATTTTATTGGTGTCAGGAAGAGCCAAAAAATATGGGAGCATGGTTTTCTGCTAGAGATTATATCCAATGGACATTAGATAATATAAAGGCTAATAATAAAAAGATTTCTTATATTGGAAGAAGTCCAGATGCATCACCAGCCACTGGTTATGCAAAAAGACACATTTCACAACAACAAGAAATTATTAAGAAGGTTTTTGAATAATTTAAAATGAGCGAAAAAATATTAGTCCCAGTTTTAGGTGAAAGCATTACAGAAGCCACAGTATCTAAATGGTTAAAAAACAAAGGCGAAACGGTTGATGCAGATGAACCAATCGTTGAATTAGAGACCGACAAGGTTAATTTGGAAGTACCGTCTCCAGTTACAGGAAAACTAATTGAAATTAACTCTCAAGATGGTTCAACTGTTAAAGTGGGAGAAATTTTAGGTTTAGTTACTGAAATTGAAGGTGAGGTTAAAAGATCAAATAAAATAGAGAAAATCCAGCCATCAAATTTACAAAAAAAAGAAGAGATTAAAGAAAAAGACAATGTAATCAAGTTAGATCCAATTAAAGAGCAAGCGGAATTAGATATATTTGAAGAGGAGAATAATGGTAACGAGTTAAAAGAGGAGCCACTGGTTTTAACAGAGGAAATAAAAAACAGTCACACAGAGAATAATTCTTCTGAGGAAAGTCAAACATTATCCCCAGCTGTAAGAAAAATGGTAGATGAAAACAATATTGATGTTAAGTCAGTAAAAGGATCTGGGAAAGATGGACGAATACTTAAAGGTGATTTAATAAGCTTGATGGGAGTCAATCCTCCACCTTCAGAGAGAAAAATTAAATATGGTCAAGAAGAGCGTATTAAAATGACTAGGTTAAGACAAACTATTGCAAAAAGACTGAAACAAGCGCAGGAGAATGCAGCTTTACTTACTACTTTTAATGAAGTGGACATGACAAATATAATTAACATGAGAAAAGACAACCAGGAAGATTTCCAGAGTCGATATGGTATCAAGCTTGGCTTTATGTCATTTTTTGTTAAGGCTTGTATAGTAGCCTTAAAAAATTTTCCAGCTGTAAATGCTGAGATAGATGGAGACACTATTGTTTATAAAAATTATTATAACATAAGTTTTGCAGTTGGAACAGATAAAGGTCTTGTAGTTCCAGTTTTAAAAAATGCGGATGAACTATCTTTTGCAGATATTGAAAAAAATATTAAAGAAATTTCTGAAAAAGCAAAAGATGGAAAACTTGTAATTGAAGATCTTCAAGGAGGTACCTTTACTATTAGCAATGGCGGAGTTTATGGGTCAATGCTTTCAACTCCAATTCTAAACTTGCCTCAATCTGGAGTATTAGGAATGCATAATATTGTTGATAGACCTATTGTAGTGGATGGTGAAATCAAGATAAGACCAGTAATGTATTTAGCTTTATCTTATGATCATAGAATTATTGACGGTAAAGAGTCTGTATCATTTCTTAAAATGATTAAAGAAAGTCTTGAGGACCCTAGAAGGTTATTTTTGGATATTTAGAATGTCGGAAAAATTTCAAGCAGTAGTTATAGGAGGTGGCCCAGGAGGTTATGTTTGCGCAATTAGACTTGCCCAATTAGGTTTAAAAACTGCATGTATAGAGTCCAGGGGATCTCTAGGTGGTACATGCCTAAATATTGGTTGTATCCCTTCAAAAAGTTTACTTAACTTGTCTGAGGAATTTCACAAAGTTAAAGGTTTGGCAAATAAAGGTATTGAAATAGGAGAAGTAAAACTAAATCTTGATAAAATGATGAAGAGCAAGGACAAAGCAGTCACTGTTCTTACAAAAGGCGTAGAATTTCTTCTAAAAAAAAACAAAGTTACCTATTTTAAAGGCCATGGAAGTTTTAAATCAAAAAATGAAATCTTAATAAAAGATGATCAAAAAAAAGAAACAATAATTCAAACTGAAAAAACAGTTATAGCCACAGGATCTGTACCAGTATCTCTACCGGGCATCGAAATAGATGAAAAAATAATAGTTTCATCAACTGGAGCTTTAAAATTAGAAAAAGTGCCCAATAAAATGGTTGTTGTTGGTGGGGGTTATATCGGCTTAGAGATGGGATCAGTGTGGTCAAGACTTGGTGCGAAAGTAGAAGTTGTTGAGTTTTTGGATCATATAACACCTGGTATGGATAAAGAAATTTCGTCTGAGTTTATGAAAATTCTTAAAAAGCAAGGAATGAAGTTTAATATGCAAAATAAAGTTGAAACAATTCAAAAAAATAATTCAGGTGCAGTGGTCTCAACAATTGATAAAGATGGAAATAAAAATAATTTTGAATGTGATGTAGTTTTAATTTCAGTTGGTAGAAAGCCAAATACAGATGGTTTAAATTTAAAAAATGCCGGGGTGAGTTTAGATGAAAAAAATAGAATAAAAACTGATAAGAAATTTAAAACAAATATTGAAAATATTTATGCAATAGGTGATGTGATTGTTGGACCCATGCTTGCACATAAGGCTGAAGATGAGGGTATAGCAGTTGCAGAAAATATTGTAGGTCAATCAGGTCATGTAAACTATGATACAATACCAGGTGTGGTGTATACCTCACCAGAAGTTGCTTCAATTGGGAAAACAGAGGAGCAATTAAAAGAATTAAATAAAAGTTATAAGGTTGGTAAATTTTCATTCATGGCCAACTCTAGAGCTAAAGCTATAGATGATGCAGAAGGTTTTGTGAAAATTCTTGCAGATGCTGAGACAGATAAAGTTTTAGGTGCACATATAATTGGCCCTCATGCTGGAGAATTAATTGCTGAAATCGGTGTTGCAATGGAATTTGGTGCAAGCGCTGAGGATATTGCAAGAACCTGCCATGCTCACCCAACTTTTTCTGAAGCTGTCAAAGAAGCCGCGTTATCAGTAGATAAAAGAGCAATACACTCTTAATTTTTTTTCATATTATAAAAATATGAAATACCCGATTCTACTACCTAATATTTTTAATCATCCTTTTACTTATGAAAGTGAAATTGAACTTAAGCTAGGTGATTTTGTTCTAGTCCCTTTTGGAAAATCTAAAATAACAGGTGTGGTATGGGATGAATTTGAAAAAAACGACAATAAGAAATTTAAAATAAAAAGTATTCAAAAAAAATTAGACGTAGCTCCACTAAAGAAAGACACAATAAATTTTTTAAATTGGTTTGCTGAGTATAATTTAATACCAAAGGGAATGGCGTTAAAACTAGTTTTATTGAGCAGTAATGCAATAGAGAAAATGGAAAAAAAAATTTATGAACCGTATAATAATAGAATAAAAAAAAATTCCTTTAAACTATCTATTAATCAAATCAAATCTTTAGAAAAAATGAGTTATTCAAATCAAAAATTTAGAGTTCATGTTTTACAAGGAACAACAGGATCGGGTAAGACTTTAGTTTATTTTGAGGCTTTAAAATCTTTAATAGAGAAGGGTTTTCAATCATTAATTCTTTTACCAGAAATAGGTTTAACCAGTCAGTTTGAGCAAAAATTTTCAGAATATTTTGGATTTAATCCAGCGATTTGGCACTCTGGTATCTCAAAAAAGAAAAAAGAAATAATTTGGAGTGGCATTTCCTGCGGTGAAATTAAAGTTGTTATTGGTGCAAGATCTTCTTTATTTTTACCGTTTAAAAAATTAGGGATAATAATTGTTGATGAGGAACATGATCAATCTTTCAAACAAAATGAAGGTGTTACATATAATGCACGAGATATGGCAATTTCAAGAGCATCATTTGAAAACATTCCTGTCAACTTGATTACAGCTGTTCCTTCTATAGAAACTTTTGAAAATATTAAAAAGGGAAAATATGAAGTCTCTAGACTAAGTGAAAGGTATAGAAATGCTGCACTACCTAATTATGAAATCATTAATTTAAATAATACAAAACTTGAAAAGCAATCATGGTTATCAGCGAAAATAATTGAAAAAGTTAATCTACATCTTGAAAAAAATGATCAAGTTTTGTTTTTTTTGAATAGAAGAGGTTTTTCGCCTAACGCATTATGTAACAAATGTTTTTCAAGCTTCACATGCCCAAATTGTACAATAAATTTAGTTTATCATAAGAATAAAAATAATTTGATATGTCATTATTGTGGTTTTAAATCACAGTTAAAAAGAAATTGTAAGAAAGGTGATAATTGTGAATTTGTCTTTAGCGGGCCAGGTGTTGAAAGAATTTCTGAGGAAGTTAAAAGAAAGTTTCCTGATAAAAAAATTGATATTTTCTCAAGTGATACTATGAATAAAAAAGACTCAAAAGAAAAAATTAGAAAAATAATTAATAACGAAATTCAGATTTTAGTAGGAACTCAATTAATATCAAAAGGTTTTCATTTTCCTCACTTGAATTGTATTGTTGTTGTAGATATTGATCTTTCATCTCATGGTCATGATCTAAGAGGGGCTGAAAAGAATTTACAACTTTATCATCAGCTTTCAGGAAGAGCTGGTAGAACTGGAAAACCAGCGACAGTTTATTTTCAAACCTATGAAAGTAATTCTAAAATGATCTCTGAAATAACAAATGAAAATCCAGATATCTTTTTAGAAAGAGAGTTAGAAATAAGAAAAAAAAATAAACTTCCTCCTTATCAAAGATTTATTTCTTTAATCCTCACAGGAGAAAATGAAAAAAAATTAGAAAAAGAAGCTTTTAACTTTAAGAATTTTATTGAAAACAAAATTAACGGTAAAATTTTGGGTCCTGTGAATGCACCAATATTTAGAATAAAAAAAAAATTTAGGATAAGACTTTTGATAAGAGGATCAAAATCTATGAAAATGCAAAATTCTTTAGCTAAAATTATTCCAAAATATAAATTTTTTAAGGGAATAAAACTTTCAGTTGATGTTGATCCAATAAACTTCAATTAACCAATAAAAAGAGGCATTTTTGACATATCAGTCACTTGAAGACACAAGGGTCATATGCTAATTAAAGCCTGAATTTTAAATAATCTTCAACATTATATAGGAAACAAGTTGAGCAAAGATACAGGATTTTCAATTTCATCAGCTGAAAGGTATTCTCTCGCACTTTTTGAGCTTTCAGAAGAAAATAATTTATTGAGCCAGATAGAAGAACAATCTTTATCTGTATTAAATCTAATTAATCAAAGTAAAGATTTTTTTAATTTGATTAAAGATCCCACTACTAGCCAAGAGGATCTCTCGAAGGTGATAAATAAAATAGCTGCTAGTTATAAATTTGATAATTTATTTAAAAATTTTTTAAATTTCTTAATTCAAAAGAGACGTTTCTTTTTTATAGAACGAATTCTTAAAAGTTTTATTGAAATTTGTTCCAAAAAAAGAGGTGAGCTTATAGCTGAATTGAAATCAGCAAAAAAATTATCAAGTGATGAAATTAAAAAAATTACAGATGAGTTATCAATGAATTTTAGCTCTAAAATAAAATTAAACTATAAATACGATGAAAGTTTAATAGGAGGTCTGGTAGTTCAAGTTGGAAGTACTATGGTTGACTCCTCAATCAAAAATAAATTACAACAAATTGAAAATAGAATGATAGAGGCATAGATGGAAATAAATCCTTCAGAAGTTACAAAAATATTAAAAGAACAAATCAAAAATTTTGGTGAAAAAGCCGAAGTTGCAGAAGTAGGTCAGGTATTATCAGTTGGAGATGGTATCGCAAGAATTTATGGTTTGGATAATGTACAAGCTGGTGAAATGGTGGAATTTGCAGATGGATCAAAAGGAATGGCTCTTAACTTAGAAAGTGAAAATGTTGGTGTTGTAATTTTTGGTGACGATAGAAATGTAAAAGAGGGTGATGTAGTAAAACGTACAGGTAACATTGTTGATACTCCTGTTGGAAAGGAGTTGTTAGGAAGAGTTGTAGACGGTTTAGGTAATCCTATTGATGGAAAAGGTCCATTTGATAAGAATATTAAAAAAACTAGGGTAGAAGTAAAAGCACCAGGAATTATTCCTCGTCAATCAGTCAATGAACCAATGCAAACTGGATTAAAATCAATCGATAGTTTGGTTCCAATTGGAAGAGGTCAAAGGGAATTAATTATTGGTGACAGACAAACGGGTAAAACTGCAGTTGCTGTGGATGCAATTATTAATCAAAAAAAAATAAATGAATCCGGTGATGAAAAGCAAAAATTATATTGTATTTATGTTGCAGTTGGACAAAAAAGATCAACGGTAAGACAAATTCAAAAAACTTTAGAAGAAGCAGGTGCAATGGAGTACACAACTATTGTTGCAGCTACAGCATCAGATTCTGCGCCATTACAATTTTTAGCACCATATACAGGATGTGCTATGGGTGAGTATTTTAGAGATAATGGAATGCATGCACTTATTATCTATGATGATTTATCTAAACAAGCTGTTGCGTACAGACAAATGTCTCTATTATTGAGAAGACCTCCAGGCCGTGAGGCTTATCCGGGAGATGTATTTTATCTACATAGTAGATTACTTGAAAGAGCTGCAAAGTTAAGCGACGAGCATGGTGGTGGTTCATTAACAGCACTTCCAATTATTGAAACACAAGGAGGAGATGTTTCTGCATTTATTCCTACTAATGTAATTTCAATTACTGATGGTCAAATATTCTTAGAAACAGAATTATTCAACCAAGGTATTAGACCAGCAATTAACGTTGGGTTATCAGTATCTAGAGTTGGATCATCAGCTCAAACAAAAGCTATGAAAAAAGTTTCGGGATCGATGAAACTAGAATTAGCACAATACAGAGAAATGGCAGCATTTGCTCAATTTGGATCTGATTTGGATGCATCTACACAACAACTTTTAAATAGGGGCTCAAAACTAACTGAACTTCTAAAACAAAAACAATACTCACCACTGACTGTTGCTGAACAAGTAATATCAGTTTTCTGCGGTGTTAAAGGATATCTCGATGATATTGATTTAAAAGATGTATCAGAGTTTGAAAACAAAATTATTAATAAATGTAAATCAGATAAACCTGAAATAATTGAAGCAATTCAAAGTACTGGAAAACTTGATGAAGATAAAGAAAAGCTATTGGTAGAAGTAATTACTCAGCTGAAAGGAACCTTTAAATCTTAATGTAATATGGCAAGTCTAGATGATCTCAAAAAAAGGATAGCTAGTGTAAAGTCTACACAAAAAATTACGAAAGCTATGAAAATGGTTGCAGCAGCAAAATTAAGAAGAGCTCAAGAAAGCGCTGAGAGAGGGAGACCTTATTCAGAAAAAATGAACAATATTATTTTAAACTTATCTAATGGTATATCTGATAAGGAAAATGCCCCAAAATTATTATCTGGGACAGGCGAAAATAAAGTTCACCTATGTGTAGTAATTACATCAGACAGAGGCCTTTGTGGTGGTTTTAATTCTAACATAATTAAAAAAGCGAAAAGTTATTTTTCAAAAATTTTGAACGATGGTAAACAATTAAAGATTATTACTGTAGGGTCGAAGGGAAATGACCAACTAAAAAGAGTTTATGGAGATAAAATTATTGAAAATATATCTTTTAAAGAATCTAAAAATGCAAATTATTTTGATGCCGATAAAGTTGGAAGGATCATAATTAAAAAATTTGAGGCTGGTAAGTTTGATATATGTACTATTTTTTATAATCAATTTAAAAATGTAATCACTCAAATACCTCAAGCTCAACAGATTATACCCTTAAATAATGAAGAGGATCATAATAATTCAGATGAAAGTTATGAATTTGAGCCAGACGAAGATGAAATTTTAAGTAATTTACTACCAAAAAATATTTCAACACAAATATTTAAGGCAATGTTGGAGAATTCAGCTAGCGAACAAGGGTCCAGAATGAGTGCAATGGATAATGCTACCCGTAACGCAGGTGAAATGGTTGACAAACTTACTATCGAATATAATAGAAGTCGTCAGGCAGCAATTACAAAAGAACTAATAGAAATCATATCAGGAGCAGAAAGTTTATAATTATGAGCAAAGGAATAATTACACAGGTTATTGGAGCAGTAGTAGATGTTAAATTTGATGGAGAACTTCCAGAAATTTTAACAGCATTGGAATGTAAAAATGGAAACAACAGATTAGTTTTAGAAGTAGCGCAACACTTGGGTGAAACTACAGTTAGAACTATTGCAATGGATGCTACTGAAGGTTTAAAAAGAGGTGATGAGGTAATTAATACCAATGCTCCCATACAAGTTCCAGTAGGACCTGAAACTCTTGGAAGAATTATTAATGTGATTGGAGAGCCAATAGACGAAAGAGGAGAAGTAAAAACTAAAGAAAGCTGGCCAATTCATAGAGGTGCCCCTGAATTTAATGATCAATCGACTGAAACTGAAATACTTGTTACTGGTATTAAAGTAATTGATTTGTTAGCTCCTTATGCAAAAGGAGGAAAAATTGGTTTGTTCGGCGGTGCTGGTGTTGGAAAAACTGTTTTGATTATGGAGTTAATCAATAACGTTGCAAAAGCACATGGTGGCTTTTCAGTTTTTGCAGGTGTAGGAGAAAGAACAAGGGAAGGAAATGATCTTTATCATGAAATGATTGAGTCTGGTGTTATCAAACAGGACGGACCAGGATCTAAAGCAGCATTAGTTTATGGACAAATGAATGAACCCCCAGGCGCTAGAGCTAGAGTGGCACTTACTGGATTAACTGTAGCAGAATATTTTAGAGATCAAGAGGGCCAAGATGTACTTTTCTTTGTTGATAATATTTTTAGATTTACTCAAGCGGGCTCAGAAGTTTCGGCACTTTTGGGCAGAATTCCATCCGCAGTTGGTTATCAACCAACATTAGCAACTGATATGGGTAATCTTCAAGAAAGAATTACCACTACTAACAAAGGATCAATTACCTCAGTACAAGCAATTTATGTACCTGCAGATGATCTAACTGACCCTGCACCAGCAACATCGTTTGCTCATTTGGATGCAACAACTGTGCTTTCAAGACAAATAGCTGAAATTGGAATATATCCTGCTGTTGATCCGTTAGACTCTACTTCAAGAATTCTAGACCCTAGAATTGTTGGTGATGAACATTATAGAGTAGCAAGAGATGTGCAAAGAATATTACAATCTTACAAATCATTACAAGATATCATAGCCATTTTGGGTATGGATGAATTGTCTGAAGAGGATAAGCTGGTTGTAGCGAGAGCAAGAAAAATTCAAAGATTTTTATCTCAACCATTTTTTGTTGCAGAAGTTTTCACAGGATCACCAGGAAAATTGGTAGATTTAGACTCAACCATCAAAGGCTTTGATGCTATTTGTAAAGGTGAATATGATCATTTACCTGAAGCAGCGTTTTATATGGTGGGAACGATTGAAGAGGCAATTGAGAAAGCTAAAAAAATGGAACAAGAAGCTGCTGCTTAATGAGCGAAGAGTTTAAAATTGAAATTGTAAACCCAGAAAAATCTTTTTTAGTAAAAGAGGATGTTTTAGAGGTTGTTGTACCTGCATTTGAGGGTGAAATGGGGATTTTAAAAGATCACATATCAATTATTTCTTTTTTAAAACCTGGAATAATTAAAGTATTTTCGAAATCAGGTGATGAAAATTATTATGTAGAAGATGGAATCATTGAATTTAAAAATAATAATTTATCTATCTTAACAAGCGCAATATTCTCTGTGACAGATTTAGATAAATCTAAACAAGGGGACTTACTCAAAAAAGCTGAAGCAGAAGCAAGTAAATCTGAGATTAGTGATCAGGCTAAATATCTAGCAGATCAAAAAGTTGAAGTTCTAAGATCGATTAACTAATAATAACTCTAATTTTTTTTTAATTTCTTGATAGACGTGTAATTTAAAATCTACCACAACTTTTGTTAAGGATTCTAATTCAATCCATTTCCATTCGAGAAATTCAGGTTTTTTTGTTTTAATATTTATTTCACTATCCTCTCCAGTAAACTTCATTATAAACCATTTCTGTTTTTGTCCTTTATACTTACCCTTCCAAATTATACCCAATAAGTGATCTGGTAATTCATATGTTATAAAACCATCTAATTCTTTAATAAGCTCTACTTTTGTAATACTAGTCTCTTCCTTTAACTCTCTGTATGCGGCGGTAAGAAAATCCTCACCTTCATCAATACCTCCTTGTGGCATTTGCCAAAAGTTTTTTGGGTTGTCTATTCTTCTTGCAACAAAAATTTTATCTTCTTGATTAAGAACAACAATGCCTACACCACTGCGGAGTGGTAGATGTTTATATTGCTCTTTCATTTAACCGTTTAAAAGTTTTAATGCGTAGCTTAGTTGATTATCAGTGTCTGTCTTAATCCTAAATTCATCCGTATCTTCATCAATCTCAATGTCAGGACTTACTCCAACTTCAGAAATTGATTTGCCTGACGGTAGGTAATATTTTGCAACAGTGAGTCTTATTGCTCCTTTATTCTTTAGTGGAATAATTGATTGCACTGAACCCTTTCCATAACTATTTTCGCCTAAAATAATTGCTCTTTTATGATCTTGTAGTGCTCCAGCTACTATTTCTGAAGCAGATGCAGAACCGTAATTAATTAATACAACCAAAGTTTTGCCACCTATCAAATCTCCTTTTTTAGCAAACCATTTTCTATTTTCAGAGGCCTTTCTACTTTTGGTAGATACAATCTCCCCACTATCTAAAAAAAAATCTGATATCCTTATAGCTTGTGATAACAACCCTCCAGGATTATTTCTTAAATCTAGTATATATGAGTTTATATTTTCATTTTTTTCAAATTCTCTAATTTGTTCTCTTATTTGATCGCCACTATTTTCATTGAAAGAAGTTAATCTTAGATAACCAACGTTATTTTTTAAAAGATCAGCTTTAACTGATTTAATTTGAATTATTTCTCTTACAATTTCAAATGTTAAAGCCTTTTTTTGTCCAATTCTTCTTACAGTTAAAATAATTGATGAACCCACAGGACCTCTCATCAAGTCTACAGCCTCACTTAGAGATTTACCTTGTACTTGAATATCATCTATCTTTATGATGTAGTCACCAGCTTTAATTCCAGCTCTAGACGCTGGAGTATCGTCAATAGGGGAAATTACTTTTACAACCCCAGACTCCATATTTACTTCTATTCCCAAGCCACCAAATTCACCACTTGTTTCGGTCTGCATTTCGTTAAAAATTTCAGGTGACATATATGCTGAGTAAGGATCTAGTGATTGAAGCAAACCATCTATTGCAGCATCCATACTTTCAGATTGATTTATTTCATCGACATACTCCTTATTAATTTTTTCTAATACTTCCCCAAATAAATCTATTTTCTTATAAACATCATTTTCAGCTGCAATGACAAGATTAAAAGTTGAAAACTTCAGGAAAAATATACTGATAATAAAAAAAATTTTCCTCATATTATAAGTTTTTCTTTTGGAATAAATTCTGACCACATTTTTTCTAGTTCATAAAATTTTCTTTTTTCTGGATGAAATATATGGACAATTAGATCTATTCCATCTACCAGTTTCCACTCAGTACTATCTTTCCCCTCGATTTTTGAATCTTTCATTCCATAATCTTTGAATTTTTCTAAAACTTGCTCAGAAAGTGACTGGATATGTCTAGATGACGTACCACTTGCAATAATCATGTATTCAGCCATCGAACTTTTATCTTTCAGATCGATGCTAACAATGTCTAATGCTTTATTGATATCTAAAGTTTGAATTATGATTTTTTTTAAATCAGAAATTTTGTCCATTAATTAACTAAACCATATCAAATTTTTCTCAATTGAGAAGAAGAAATATTGACCTTTTCAAATTCAATAAATTTCAAATTTTCTCTATTTAATCTTTTATATGTGGTTGAATTTAATGATTTTTTTTTATAACCATGCCTATCAAATACTATTATTTTACATTTTTGTGAAATTAATTTCCATTTATACCATTTGTGAAATTTTATTAAATTATCAGCTCCCATTATAAAATAAATTTTGTTTTTTTTGTTCTTTGAAATATGATTTATTAAATCAAAAGTTTTATTCGATTTAATTGTGTCTTCATAAAATTTTACTTTAATTAATTTACTTGATCCAATAATTTTTTTGCAATGCTTAATTCTATTATCTAAACTTGTGTACGTCTTTTTTTTAAAAGGATTTTTTTTTGTTATTGCCCAAATAACATTTCGTAATTCAAATCTTTTAATTGCTTCTTTTGAGATTGTTAAGTGACCTTTGTGTGCAGGATCGAAGGATCCACCCAGGATCCCAATTTTATTTCTTTTTGTAATCAATTTACTTTCTAATTTTACCATTACTTGTTACTTGATATTTGTAGGAAATTAGCTGTCCAAGTCCCACAGGGCCTCTTGGTGGAAGAACATTTGTCGAGATTCCAACTTCGCCACCAAATCCAAACTCACCACCATCTGCAAATTGTGTAGATGTATTGTGCATTGCTATTGAACTTTTAACTCCCATTAAAAATTTTTTAGCAGTTTTTTTGTTTTTAGTAATAATACAATCAGTATGCATAGTTCCATATTTATTAATATGAGAAATAGCCTCTTGTAAGTTTTTGACTGATTTTACAGAAACGGTAGCAGATAAATATTCTTTTGACCAATCTTTGATTGATGCTTTTTTGATTTTACCTTTGTAAATTTTTCGTATTTTATTATCACCAATAATTTGACAACCTTTTTCCTCTAATATCTTTAATATATGAGCTCCAAACTTTTTGATTATACGCTCATTGAGCAAAATTGTTTCAGTTGCTCCACAAATCGCTGTATTTCTTAATTTTGCATTTACTATTACTTTGGTAGCAATTTTGGGATCTGCATCTTTATCTACATATGAATGACAAACACCCTCTAAGTGACCAATAGTTGGAATTTTAGAAATGTTTTGTACTTTTTTAACTAAATTTTTACCCCCTCTTGGTATGATTACATCAATCAAATTAGTCATTTTAGTGAGTAAAAAATCTACCACTTTTCTATTCTTTATATCGATGAATTGAACAAAGTTTTGATTAACTTTATTAATCTTCAAAGCTTTTCTGAATAAATTTGATAAAATTTTATTAGAATAAAAGGCCTCAGAACCACCTTTCAAAATAACTGGATTTCCAGATTTAAAACATAATGATGCTACATCCGAGGTTACATTTGGTCTACTTTCATAAATTACACCTATTACTCCTATCGGGATTGATATTTTTGAAAATACAAGTCCATTAGGTCTTTTCCATCTTTCAATAACATTGTGAACTGGATCTTTTAACTTAATTATTTTTTGGATTGAATTAATAATACCCAAGATTTTTTTCTCATTTAAAATTAGTCGATTTATTAAATTATCTCTTAACTTTATTTTGATAGCCCGATCTACATCTTTTTTATTTTCCTTAATAATTAAATGTTTATTTTTTCTTATCATTTTAAGATAATCACTTAAAACTTTATTTTTTTTATAAGTATTTATTGTTTGGGCAAACGCTTGTTTTGATCTTTCACCAATATTTATTAATATCTTTCTCATTAGATTTCTACCATATCATCTTTATGCACTACCTCAGATTTTGATACGTATCCTAAAATTTTTTGTATTTCATTCGAATGACAGCCCATAATTAAATTTATTTCTTTGGATGAAAAAGAGCTAAGTCCACGAGCAAACTCTTTTTTTTTATTATCTAAAATTTTAATATGATCTCCCTTATTAAATTTACCGACCACTTTTTTTATTCCAGCCGCTAATAAACTTTTTCCACTATGAAGAGCCTTTTTCGCCCCATCATCAATTATAAGTTCACCCTTAGGAGAAATTGAGCTGATAATCCACTTTTTTCTTGCATGCATTTTAGATATTTTAGAAATAAACCAAGTGCAGTTATTTTCACTCTGGATACGATCGATAGGACTAAGATTTAACCCATTTGCTATTACCATATTGCAACCAGCCAAATTACAAATTTTAGCAGCTTCGATTTTTGTATTCATGCCACCGCTTCCTAATTCTGTCATACCTTTGATATTTATACTCTTAATAACTTTGTCTAAATCAATCACTTTTTTAATTAACTGAGCATCTTTGAATTTTTTTGGGTTTTTTGTGTATAAACCATCCACATCTGAGAGCAATATTAATGTATCCGCATTTGTAATTTGAGCTACTCTAGAAGCAAGTCTATCATTATCTCCATATTTAATTTCAGATGTAGCAATAGTATCATTCTCATTAACAATAGGGATGAAATCAAGATCGAATAAGTTTTCAAAAGTTCTTTTTGCATTAATTGATCTTCTTCTTTCCTCGGTATCGTCAAGGGTAAGTAAAATTTGAGAAATATCTAATTTATATTTTGAAAACGTTTCTAAGAACAAATTCATTAATTCAATTTGTCCTATAGATGCAATTGCTTGACTTTTATCTAGCTTAAGATTTTTTTTATTATAATTCATTTTTTTACATCCAAGGGCTATTGCACCTGAAGAAACAATTATAACTTTTTGATTATTCAATCTTAATTTTTTTATATCTTTCGCAAAGCTAGAGAGCCATTTTTTTCTTATTTTCTTATCTTGATCAACTAAAAGTGAAGAACCGATCTTGATAACAATTTTTTTTGAGTTTTTAAGATACATAATTCAATAATTTTGATTTGATTTTTGATACTGAAGATTTATTGAATGTTGATACAGTAACAACTTCTGATTTAGTATTCTTTTTAAAATCTTTAACTATGTGATTTACTTCTTTTTCATCAATAAGATCTATTTTGTTCAACACGATTAATTCTTTTTTTTTAGTCAGTTTGTTACTATATTTTTTAAGCTCATTTTTTACTTGTTGATAGCTTTTTTTTAAATCTTCACTTGTAATATCAATCAAATGTAAAAGAGATTTACATCTCTCAATATGTTTCAAAAACTGAATTCCAAGGCCTGTACCTTTATGAGCCCCTTCTACTAATCCTGGTATATCTGCTATCGTAATTTCTTTATTATCATAACTTGCTACTCCCAAATTTGGATTTAAAGTGGTAAATTGATAGTTTGCAATTTTAGGATTTGCGTTAGTAACCGATGCTAACAAACTTGACTTACCTGCATTAGGCAATCCTATAATCCCAATATCTGCTATTGTTTTCAATTGAAGCCAAATTGTAAACTCTTCTCCTTGAGTTCCTTTTGTAAATTTCCTTGGAGCCCTATTAGTAGAACTTTTGAATCTTGTATTGCCTAGTCCACCTTTACCACCAGCAGCAGCAATAAATTCCTCACTAATTTTCGTAAAGTCGTAAATTAATGTTTTGTTGTCCTCTTCAAAAACTTGTGTTCCTAAGGGAACCTTCAAAATTAAATCTTCACCGCTCTTGCCTGTTCGGTTTTGTCCTGCACCGTTCTCACCTCTCTTTGCTTTATGATGTTGTTGATATCTAAAATCAATCAAGGTATTTAAATTCTGTTCAGCTTTTAAAATTACTGAACCTCCTTTTCCACCATCACCACCATCTGGGCCACCATATTCTATAAATTTTTCTCTTCTGAAACTCGGAGAACCATGCCCACCGTTTCCAGCTTTAATATAAATTTTAACTTGATCTAAGAATTTCATAATACAACAATAGTTTAAGTTGTACTATTAATTGGGTTTTACTGAAACAAAAGTTCTATCTGATTTTGTTTTTTTAAAAACAACTTTACCTTTTATTACTGAAAAAATTGAGTGATCTTTACCCATTCCTACGTTCTCTCCAGGAAATATTTTTGTACCCCTTTGTCTTACAATAATATTTCCAGGTATAACAGATTGGCCACCATACTTTTTGACACCAAGTCTTCGTCCAGCACTATCACGTCCATTTCTAGAGGATCCGCCTGCTTTTTTTGTTGCCATAATTAATTCCTAGTTATTTACTAGCCTCTTTTTTTGTTTCTGTCTTCTTTGTTACCTTTGAAACTTTTTCAGCCTCTGAGAGAATTTTACCATCTTTTGAAAAAATTTTATTTATTCTAATCATAGAATATTCCTGTCTATGCCCATTTTTTCTTCTTGAGTTATGTCTTCTTCTTTTTTTAAAAATTAATACAGTCCTATTTTTGCTATTTTTAATTAAGTCAGCTTCAACTTTTGCACCATTTACCATTGGAGCCCCAACCTCAATTTTACTGTCATCTCCATAAGCTAAAATTTCATTAAATTCTATTTTTGAATTAGCTTTAATATCTGTTAATTTCTCAATTTTCAAAATCTCTCCAGATTTGACTTTGTATTGTTTACCACCTGTTTTTATCACTGCGAACGACATATAAATACCCTAAATTTTGTAAGGGCAATATAGTCTGAGCAAGCCTATAGTCAAGTTTTATAAATCAAAAATTGTCCTTTAAATCTCTTAATTTTGAAAAACTTTCAACATCTTTAGCTTTAAGAAATATATTGCATTCTATTTCATCAGATAAAATTGATGGAATGGTGGGTTGGCCATTTTTTATTTTTTCTTTAATTTCTTCAATTTTACTCTTTAAATTTGAATTATCAGGATCGTTTGACTCACAAAATTTTGAATTTTGTAATGTATATTCATGGCCGCAATATATCTGAGTATCTATTGGAAGTTCTTTTATTTTTTTTAATGAGTTGAACATCTGTTCATAAGTTCCCTCAAAAATTCTACCACACCCTAAAGAAAATAAAGTATCCCCAGTAAAAATTATTTTTTCCAAAAAAAAATGAAAGGCAATATGCCCACTTGTATGACCTGGAATATGATAAATTTTCGCCTCAAAATTTTCGCCTTTCCATTTTTGATTATCTTCCACAAGTACATCAATTTCTGGAATTCGATCTTTATCTTCTTTAAATCCAACTATTTTAGAATTATATCTTTTCTTTAATTCTAAATTGCCACCTACATGATCATAATGATGATGAGTATTAAGAATATATTTTAACTCAATATTATTTCTTTCAACATATTTTATAACTGGAGCTGCCTCACCAGGGTCAACAACACATCCAATGTTTTTAGTGTCATCGATTAACAGGTAACTATAATTGTCTTGTAAACACTTAATTATTTCTATTCTCATCTTATTTTTCAATTAAGAATATACCTAATTCTGCAAATAAATTTTTATAAAATAAATTAGAATTATTAATATTTGATATATTTTTATTAGTCAGAGCTAAAGATTTAAAGATTTTAAAGTTTGTAATTTTTGAAAATTTAACAAAATCTTTAATCGTACACATATGAATATTTGGGGTGTTATACCAATCATTTGGTAATGACTCTGTGATTGGCATTGTTCCTTTGATAAGCAAATTTAATCTTACTTTCCAATGACCAAAATTTGGGATTGTTATTATTGCTTTCTTTCCAACTCTTAAAAGTTCTTTTATAACTATTTCAGGATTTACGAAAGCTTGTAAAGTTTGACCTAGGACAACATAATCAAAAGAATCATTTGGAAATTGTTTTAAATCCAATTCCGCGTTTCCCTCAATTACAGTAAGTCCTTTTGATACGCAGGTTTGAACTTTATCCTTTGAAATCTCAATCCCTCTCACATCAACATTTTTATTTTTTTTTAATGACTCCATTAATGCTCCATCATCGCAGCCAACATCTAAAACTCTTGTTTTTTCTTCTATTAAATCGACTATTATTTTATATTCTGTTTTCACTATTATCTCTCTAAGTAAGATTTATCTAAAAAATTTTTAAGAGTTTTCAAAAAGTCTGGAACATCTAATAAAAAAGAATCATGACCTTTGTCAGATTTTATTTCAACAAATCCAACATCAGCACCAATTGCATTAAGAGCGATAACTATATCTTTATTTTCTTGAGTCGGATAGAGCCAGTCTGAGGTGAAAGATATTACAAAAAACTTAGCCTTAGTTTTTTTAAATGCATTAGATAAATTTCCATCAAATTGTTTAACTAGATCAAAATAATCCATTGCTCTTGTAATATAAAGATAACTATTAGCATCAAATCGATCTACAAAAACTGATCCTTGATATCTTAGATAACTCTCTATTTGAAAATCTGCATCAAATCCAAATTTAAGAGCATCTCTCTCTTGAAGTTTTCTTCCAAATTTTTCTTGTAAACCTTTTTTAGACAAATAAGTTATATGAGCAGCCATTCTAGCTACTGATAACCCTTTATCAGGAAGAGTATTATTAGATAAATATTTTCCGTCTGACCAATTATGATCCGATGCTATCGCTTGCCTACCTAACTCATTAAAAGCAATATTTTGAGCAGAATGACTGGAGGTACATGCAATCGGTACTACTGTACTAGCTTTATCCGGATAATTACTTATAAATTGCAAAACTTGCATTCCTCCCATTGATCCACCAACAACTGAAAAAAGTTTTTTTATCTCAAAATGATCTAATAAATTCACTTGTGCGTTGACCATGTCATTAATAGTAATTACGGGAAAATCGGTTCCGTAAATTTTATTTGTATCAGGATTTTTATGGCTTGGACCAAATGAGCCCATGCAACCACCTATTACATTTGCACAAATAACAAAATATTTATTTGTATCTATTGATTTGTTAGGGCCCACTGCGTAAGACCACCAGCCATCTTTTTTTGTGACGGGATTAATACCTGTAACAAATTGATCACCAGTAAGCGCATGAAAAACAAGAATTGCATTATCCTTGTTTTTATTAAGCGAACCATAAGTTTCATATGCGAGTGGAAAATTATTAATAGTTTTACCACAATCAAGTTTCAATGGCTTTTCAATAACAAGCGTTTTTATATTCTCTTTAATATTCATAATTATTAATGCTAATTATTGAATTGTGAGAAAAAAAACTTTTTTAGCGGTTTTTTTAAAGCGCTCGCAATTCAGGTAAATCAGCGCATAAATTTTGTACAAGATGTTATTTAGTATGTCAATTTTTAAATAATTTGAACTAATTCTATATGAAAAATTGTTATTTTATTTATAAAGAGGCTAAAATTTAAAAGATGACAACTATAAAATTTAAAAGATTTAATATCGAGGCTTATCAACCTGGCAAATCAACTATCAAGAGTTTTAATAAAATCATTAAACTTTCGGCAAATGAGTCAGCCCTCGGAGCAAGTGTCAGGGCCAAGAAGGCAATATCAAATAAAAAATTAAGTCTTTTCAGATATCCTGATGGAAAGTCTAAAAAATTACGAAGTCAGATCTCAAAAAAATTTAATTGTGACAAAGAAAAAATAATTTGTGGAGCTGGTTCAGACGAAGTTATTCAAATGTTATGCCAACTTTTCCTTAAACCAAAAGATGAAGTAATTCTTCCTCAATTTAGTTTTTTAATGTATAGAATATATGCAAAAATAGTTGGAGCAAAAGTTGTTTTTGCCAAAGAAAAAAATCTTAAAGCTTCTGTTTCTGAAATAATCAAAAAAGTAAGTAATAAAACTAAAATGGTATTTCTTGCTAATCCAAATAATCCAACTGGCACTTACTTGACTAAGTTTGAATTAATTGATTTAAGAAAAAGATTAAGAAAAAATATCTTGCTTGTTGTAGATGATGCTTATGCAGAGTACATGCAAAATAGAGACTATAAATCTGGTTTAGATTTATTCAAAAATAAGCAGAATGTTTTTATATTAAGGACATTCTCAAAAATCTACGGACTTTCATCCCTAAGAATTGGTTGGGGACATGGTTCAAAAAAAATTATTGATGCTTTGAATGTTATCAAACCTCCATTCAATGTTAATGAAGTAGCTCAAAAGGCAGCTATTGAGTCACTTAAGGATAAAAAATTTATTTCACGTTCAGTAAAACATAATTATTTTTATGCATCAAAACTGAAAAAATTTTTGAGCAATTATGATATTAGTTCAAACAAAGTTTCTGCTAACTTTCTATTATTGAATTTTAATAAATGCAAACTAAGAGCTAACAGTTTCTATGAAAAATTAAAAAAAAAGGGAATTATTTTAAGATCTACTGAAGAAGGTTATAAAATAAAAAATATGCTACGATTAACGATTGGGTCAAAAGAGGAGAATATAAAATTTATTAAAGCAACACAAAATATATTTAGAAAATGAGAAATGTATTAATTATAGGCTGTGGATTATTGGGCTCTTCTTTAGTAAGGAAGATTTCAAAAAAAAAAATAGCAAAAAAAATATTTATTTATGAAAAATCAAAATCTAATATCACTAAAATAAAAAGACTCAAATTACCTGGAACAATTGTTAAGTCACTCAAAGATGGTTTGGTAAATTCAAACCTAGTGATTGTTTGCACGTCAACGAGTGAATATAAAAAACTCATTCTCAAAATTAATAAAACTATTTTGCCAAAGACACTGATTACTGATGTTGGATCTTCAAAAATAGAGTCATCAAAAATTATTAAAAAATTTTTGAAGCGTGGAATAAATTGGATAAGGAGTCACCCTATCGCTGGATCAGAAGTGAGTGGACCAGAATTTGGAAAAGCTGATATGTTTGAGGATAAATGGTGTGTATTAATTAAGGACAAAAAAACAAGTTCTAAGAATTTGAAATTTTTAAGTTCTTTTTGGAAAAAGATGGGCTCAAAAACTGTTATTATGAACTCCGAAAAACATGACAAAGTTTTTTCTATCACAAGTCATTTACCACATTTAATTGCTTACAATTTGGTTAAATCGGCTCAAGATTTTGAAAAAATACTTAAATTTGGTCTTATTAAATACAGTGCCGGGGGCTTGAGAGATTTTTCAAGAATAGCTGCTTCAAATGAAATTATGTGGAGAGATATTTTTTTTGATAACAAAGTTAATGTTACAAAAGCAATAGATTTATTTATCAAAAACTTAAAATCTTTTAAAAAAGATATAAATTCCAAAAATAATAAATCGATTTTAAAAAAATTATCACAGACAAAAAAAGTTAGGTCTAAAATTATTAAATTAAAACAGGATGTTAACAAACCTGACTTTGGTAGAGATTAAATATTACAAATATTACTTACTTTTTTAACTTTTAAATTTGCTGTTTTATCAATTAATTTTATTGTTTGTATTGTTGGCATTATTATCACCCTCTTTTTTGGTCCATAAGCATGAATAAATCTAGACTTATTAATACATATACCAACATGTCCTTTCCAAAATAAGATATCCCCTTTAAGTCGATTTTTACCTCTTTTTCTTTTACAAAATCTTATTTGGTCTTTTGTATCTCTTGGAAAAAATATTCTGTTGTAATAAAAATAAATTTGAATTAATGCTGAACAATCAATACCGACACAGGTTTTTCCGCCCCATAAGTATTTTGTGTTTAAAAAGAATTTGAATACTTTGATATAATTTTTTTCATAATGATTAATATTTTTGATATCACTTTTTTTTATCCATTTATTTTTTTCAAATTCAATATACTTTTTGTTTTCATTTCTTATACTCACACCAGATCCATAATATAGATAATGGTTTGAAGATAAAAATCTTTTACTTTTTTTAAAGAAAATTCTAGATTTAATCTTTGAAACTTTATGTGAGGGTTTAAAATTTTCTAAAAACTTATCTTTTTTTATATATCCAATATAATTGTCATAATGAGTTTTTATTTTAAAATATTTTTTTCTTTTCAATAGAATCTGAAATTTGTCTCCATATAAAATTTGTGAAACTACCTCAGAATTAGAAGATGGTTTAAAGTAAACATTAGCTACAGATTTATTTAAAAAATTATTTTTCACTTAGTCGTAGTTTATTTTTCATAATCCCTAAGATTAATAATGAAGGAATGACCATTAGCGCAGTTAAAATAAAAAATATTCCCCAATCACCATTTAACCAATCAACAAGGGCGCCAGAGGAGGAGGCTAAAGTTGTTCTACCAGCGGTGCCTATCGATGCTAAAAGCGCATATTGAGTTGCTGTATAGGCTCTGTCCACGAGCATAGATATAAAGGCTACAAAAGCTACTGTCGCAAATGCAGCAGCTATATCGTCAAAAATAACTGCAATAGCGAATAAAACTTCTGACTTATCGCTCCAGGCCAACACACTAAATAAAAGGTTTGTACTTGCCATCATAACTCCAGCAAAAAACATTGCTTTTAAAACCCCAGATCTAATTACAAAAAGTCCACCTAAAAGAGTAAACGTCACAGTAGTGATCCAACCTAACGTTTTAGAGTAAATAGCAATATCCGACTTACTAAAACCTATTTCTTTATAAAAAATTATAGACATCCTTCCAAGAAATGCCTCCCCCACTTTAAATAAAAAAACAAATCCTAAAATTCCTAGAGCAATCGAAAAGCCATTTTTTTTAAAAAAACTAATGATTGGACCACTAATTGTTCCAGCAACCCAGGTTAGCAATTTTGTAAATATATTTTCTTTTTTAAATTGAGATGATATCAATTTATCATTTTCTTTTTGTTGATTTTGTCTCTCTAAATTTCCAGACTCGTCAATGAACATTAAGCCAATGTTCATTAAAATTACTAAAATCCCCAAAATTAAGAAAGTTAGTTGCCAATAATTTTCAAAACCAATGTTTTGTAGAATATCTGCTGCAAATAATGATAGTACTCCACCTAACTTGTATCCTGTCCACCAACCGACAACCGCCATTGCGGCTCCAGCAGCCATGGATTTTCCCTCATTTTCACCAATCTGTTCAATTCTTAAAGCATCAACTGTTATATCTTGAGTTGATGATGCTATAGCAATTATTAAGCCTACTGAAACAACTAAAGCTAAATTTTCAGATGGATCGAGTAAACTCCAAAGAGCAAGTGAGAGTAAGATGATTATTTGCATCAAAACAATCCATCCTCTTCTGTGACCTATTTTTTTTGTTAAATATGGTATTTGAATTCTATCTATTAAAGGTGCCCATAAATAATTAAATGCGTAAACTGCAAAAATTAATCCAGCCCATCCAACAGTTGATCTACTTAGTCCATCTTCTTTCAACCATAAACTTAGACTACTTCCTATCAAAACCCATGGAAAACCTGATATTGCACCAAGCAATAAAATTTTGAGCATTCTTTTGTCAAAATAAACCGAGAACATTTCAGACAAAGAATTTTTTTTAATTTCTATCAAATTCAATTCCTCCAAAAAGATGGTAAAAATAATACAAGGATTGCAAATAATTCCAATCTACCCAAAATCATACCAAAGCTTAAAATCCACTTAGAGATATCAGGTAGGGATGAAAAATTTCCGTTTGGTCCAATAGTTGAACCTAGGCCAGGTCCTACATTTGAAATAGATGTTGCAGCTCCAGAAATTGAGGTAATAAAGTCAAGACCCGTCAAAGATAATAATGCTGTAATCACAAAAAAAATTACCAGGTACATATAAATGAAAGAGATAATTGATGCAGTAAATTTGTCATCTACAGGACTTTGATTATATTTTAGGACAAAAATTCCTTTAGGATAAATAATTTTTTTAAGTTGATTCAAAACAAATGAATAAAGTATTTGAAATCTAAATATTTTTATACCACAGGTTGTTGAGCCAGCACATCCACCAATAAACATTAGACCTATAAATACAATTAAAGGAAATCCACCCCAATTATCAAATTGTGCATTTACATATCCAGTTCCTGTTAAAATTGATATTACATTGAATAAAACTGTTCTGAAGTTTAGTTCAGACGATTTATCTAAAAATAAATAAATTGATAAGATCAGAATACTTATTAAGATTATTTTCAAAAAAGTTCTAATTTGAATATCTGAAAAAAATATTCTTCTATTACCATTTAAGAATTTGATATAAGCGATAAAAGGTAAACTTCCCAAGATAATAAAAATCATTGCTGAAATTTCTATTGAAAAACTGTTAAAGAAACCAATGGACTCGTTATAATTTGAAAACCCCCCAGTTGCTATTGTTGTCATAGAATGGGTTATACTATCAAAAGTATTCATCCCAAGAATTTTATATGACATTGCACACAGTGCAGTGAGACCTGAATAAATATAAATTAATCTCAATGCAATTTCTTTTGATTTAGGAAGAATTTTTTCCGATGAGTCACTGTTAGAAATTTTGAATAATTGCATACCACCAACATTCATTATTGGCATCAAAGTGATCGCCATAACAATTATTCCAATACCACCCAACCATTGAAGAATTGCTCTCCAAAGCAAAATTGCTTTGGGCATCTCCTCTAAGTTTGCAATGATTGTTGAACCAGTTGTTGTAATGCCTGACATACTCTCAAAAAATGCATTGGTAAACGAAAAATTGACTTCAGAAAATATTAGAGGAAGTGAGCCAAAAATTGCGATACTTAGCCAAGATAACGCGGTCAATAAAAAAGCTTGCTGTAAATTTAACTTCTTATCATGATCAAGATTAGATAAAAAAAATAGCGTGCCAAAAATAATTGTAATAATTGAGGCACCAAAAAAAGAGGAGTCAATTTCTTTAAAAAAAAATTGAACAAATATTGGGATCAACATAAAAATTCCAAGAATTATTTGGAGAATTCCAAGTGTAAAAAAAACAGTTTTATAATTAGACATTTTGATAGAACATTATTTTATGGTAAATAAATTTCAACTCTATAAGAATAAGTTAAAGCGTTAATTTAAGATTTTATTTGGATTAATCATGATTAAAAAAGAGAATTTTGACAAAACAAGTGCATGGCCTTTCGTTGAAGCAAAAAAAATGCTTAGAGAAAGAAAATCTTTTATTGAAAAAAAAGGCAAAATAATTCTACAAACAGGTTACGGTCCTAGTGGTCTTCCACATATAGGAACTTTTGGAGAAGTTGCAAGGACATCAATGATTGTAAATGCACTAAAACATTTGACTGATTTACCAACTGAAATCATCACTTTTTCAGATGATATGGACGGTCTAAGAAAAGTACCTGATAACGTTCCACAAAAAGAATTATTAGAAAAAAATTTACATAAACCGCTTACTAATGTGCCTGATCCCTTTAAAAAATTTAATAGTTTTGGTGAGCATAATAATGAAATGTTAAAAAAATTTTTAAACAATTTTAAATTTAAATATAATTTTAAAAGTTCAACATCACTTTATAAATCAGGTTTCTTTAACTCTTCTCTCCAAGTTATTTTAGAGAATTATGATGGTATAATGAATATAATACTTCCTACACTTGGAAAAGAGAGACAAAAAACGTACAGCCCATTTCTTCCAATTTGTCCAGTTACAGGTCATGTTCTAGAAATACCTGTAAAAAGTATTAATAAAGAAAAATCTATTATTGTTTTTGATAATAATGGAAAAGATTTGGAAACAAGCATTCTTGATGGAAATTGTAAATTACAGTGGAAAGTTGATTGGGCTATGAGGTGGTATGCATTAGATGTTGATTTTGAAATGTACGGAAAGGATCTTATAGAGAGCGCAATACTTTCAACAAAAATTATCAAATTGATTGGAAAAACAAATCCTTCAGGGTTTGCATATGAACTATTTTTGGATGAAAAAGGAGAGAAGATTTCAAAATCAAAGGGAAACGGCATCACTATTGATCAATGGTTAGAGTATGCTTCTCCTGAAAGTTTGTCACTGTATATGTATCAAAATCCAAAAAGAGCAAAAAAACTTTACAAAGAAATAGTTTCAAAAACTGTTGATGATTATTTGGATCTGATTGAGAAAGCAAAAAATCAAAATGAGTTGCAGCTACTTATGAATCCTGTATGGCATGTTCATAATAGTTTGGTGCCTAAAGAAAATATGATTATGACGTTTTCAATGTTATTAAACTTGGTCGAAACAAGTAATGCTGACAGCAAAGAACTTCTTTGGAAATTTGTTAAAAAATATAAAAAAGACATTTCGGAGAAAGATAATCCTATCTTTGATAATTTAGTAGGCTATGCAATAAAATATTTTAACGACGTAATAAAATTGAAAAAAAAATATAAAAAACCTAATGGTGAGGAAAAAAAAGCTTTAGAAGCTCTAGTAAAAACTTTAGATAAATGTGATGACAAAATGAAACCAGAAGATATTCAAACAATGATATATTCGACTGGTAAAGAAAATGGATACACTGAGAACCTTCGAGATTGGTTTAAATTAATTTACGAAGTAGTTTTTGGAGACGAAAATGGACCAAGGATGGGTTTTTTTATAAGTTTTTTTGGTGTGAAAGAAACAAAAGATCTTATATTAAATAAAATTAAATAATGTTTTCAAATTTAAGATCTTTAATTTTTAAATTAGATCCCGAGACGGCTCATAGTTTAGCGATAAAGTCACTAAAATTTAATTTTATTCCAAATATTTTAGATGACGAAAAAAATAATCCTCTTTTTAAGGCCAAATTGTTTAATAAAGAAATAGAAAATCCAATTGGTATGGCAGCAGGATTTGATAAGAATGCCGAGGTATATAATTCATTGTTCAATTTAGGGTTTGGTTTTGTCGAAGTAGGAACTGTTACACCATTAGAACAATACGGAAATCCCAAACCTAGAGTTTTTAGACTAGTAGAAGATGAGGCCCTGATAAATAGACTTGGTTTCAATAATCTAGGTTCAAAAAATATTGTAGATCGAATTAAAAGCAATAATCCAACTGGATTACTTGGAATAAATATTGGACCTAATAAAGACTCAGAAGATAGAACAAATGATTATATACAGTGTTTAAAAATATTTAATGGGGTCTCTGATTATATTACTATTAATATTTCCTCACCAAACACCGAAGATTTAAGAAACTTTCATGATCAAAAAAAATTAGATGATCTTTTAAAACTAATAGAAAAAGAGAAAAGAGATCTTAACTCTAAAACACCTATAGCGGTAAAAGTATCACCAGATATTAACGATAAAGAAATTATGAAAATTTCTGAAGTGCTTTTAGATAACAAGATAGAAGCTGCTATTATTTCTAACACATCTGATACAACAAGAGAAAATTTACAAAATACTCAAAGCCATCAAAAAGGAGGATTATCCGGGAAACCTATTGAGCTAAAGTCTTCAGAGTTAATCAGAAAATTTTATAAAGTTTTAAAAGGCAGAATTAAAATTATAGGCGTAGGTGGCGTAGACTCTGGCAGATCTGCTTATCAAAAATTTTTAGCAGGAGCTGATTATTTACAACTTTATACAGGCATGGTTTTTAGAGGTCCAAATATTGTTGGTCTAATTAAAAAAGAACTTAAGGAAATACTATTAAAAGATGGTGTAAAAAACTTTAATGAAATAGTAGGAAAAAAGGATTAGAATAACCTAATAAACTTGACGCTTTCAATATCTCACTTTATATAGTCGAACAAATTATGACAAAAAAATGCGAATTAACTGGGAAAAATCCAATGAAAGGTCATAACGTTAGTCATGCTAACAATAAGACAAAAAGAAGATTCTTACCTAATTTAAAAAAAGTAAAATTTACAAGTGAACTTTTAAAAAGAAGCTTAAAATTAACAGTGAGTAATGCAGGGGTTAGATCAGTAGATAAAAAAGGTAGTTTTGATGAATTTCTAAAATCTGTAAAAAATAAAAATTTATCTCCTAGATTAAAAAAATTAAAAAAAAGTTTACTAGTTAAATCTCCATTTCAAAAAAAAACTGCACAATCTAAAACAGCTTAATGAGTAAATCGTTTTTACTTCTATCATTTTTGATGGGTGTTGTTGTCCTATCTTCTAATTATCTTGTTCAATTTCCAATTAATTATTATGGTTTAAATGAAATATTAACCTACGGAGCTTTCTCTTATCCAATTGCTTTTTTAATTACAGATTTAGCTAATAGATCTTATGGAAAAATAGTTGCAAGAAAAATTGTATATTTTGGCTTTGTACTAGGAATTGGTTTTACAGTTTTATTTTCTACTGATTTTGCAGATCTTATATCTATTCGTATAGCTATTGGGTCTGGGATTGCATTTTTAACTGCACAATTATTAGATGTCCAAATATTTGACAGATTAAGAAAGAAAGAATGGTTTGTTGCGCCATTAACATCCTCAATGATTGGCTCAACAATCGATACATTTTTGTTTTTTTCAATATCATTTTATGGGACTGGCGTGCCATGGGTTACACTTTCTCTAGGAGATTTGATTGTAAAAGTAATTGTAGCTTTGATCATGTTAATACCATTTAGATTACTTTTAAAAACTTTTAAGCCAATTAAAGCTTAAATCAAAAATTTATAAGACAATATTTTATAAGCGAGCTTTGCAACAAGAAAGTTGTATGAATTAAAACCTTTAATAGGTGCTAATTCATTGATGTCAGCACCAACAATGTTTGAATTTTTTGCAGCAATTTTAATTATATTGAGTGTTTCATCCCATAATAATCCACCAGGTTCAGGAGTCCCAGTGGCTGGCATGATACTTGAGTCGAAACCATCGACATCAAATGTTAAATAAACTGTCTTATTTTTTATGATTTTTTTAAATTTTGTTAAATCCCACTTTGATTTATCTTTTGCCCAAAAAATATTTATTCTTGATTTATTCTTTTTTAAAAATGGAATTTCACTCTCTGATATATTCCTGATTCCAAAAGATATTAATGTTATATTTTTATGGTCTAAGCACCTTCTTATTGCTGATGCATGAGAGAACTTTTCACCATTGTAACTATTTCTTAAATCAGCATGGGCATCGAAATGTAAAAGACAAATTTTTTTGTATTTTTTGACAAACGGATAAATACATCCGGGTGTAATTGAATGTTCTCCTCCAAACGTGATTGGAAAAAGTCTTTTATCTAAAATTTCTTTATTTATATTTGACATTTTCTCTAGAGCTTTTCTGATATTTCTATGAATCTTAAAGGGCTTTAATGTTTTAATCCCAATTTTTTTATAAGGTTCACAATTTAATTCTTCATCATATAATTCCACTTGATGAGAAGCCTTTATAATTTCTTTAGGTCCGTTTCTAGTACCACCTCCATAACTAACAGTTTTTTCAAGTCCAAATGGAACCACAACAACCTTTTCTTTGAAATTAAATTTATTGTCGACTCCTAAAAATCCGTTTCTATTTGATAAATATTTCAATTTTTACTCAAAAATTTTTGTGAATTTCTTTTTATCTCTATTTTTCCACTCACCTCTGTGATAAGCGTCGCTAGCTATTAGGGGTAGTACACTGGTGGCTTCAGCAAATACCATTTGTTCTTTTGTAACATCAACTTTACCCCATGAACTTGCTTCCTTTAATGTTGAACTACTGCATGCACCGTCTCTAGAGTCGGCAACTGAGATTTGCACCGCATATTTATGCATGTCAACTTCCTTGCCTAATAATTCAGCACAAATTACGGTGTCTTGAATAAAATTTTTTGGAACACCACCACCAATCATAAATAAACCTGATCCCTTCGAGCGTATTTTAATTTCAGTCAATTCTCTAAATTCTCTAATAGAGTCGATAGTCATATGCTTTTTTGGATTTTTTTCTTGATGTATAACTAAACCAAATCCAGCACTGGAGTCGGTGAAAGCAGGGCAAAAAATTGGAACATCATTATCGTATGCTGTTTCTATCAAAGAGTCTTTTTTAATAGAATTTTTTTTTAAATATTTACCCATTTCTTTAATAAATTCTCTGGATGTATAGCTTCTAGGTTCCAAGGTATCCGCGATTTCACATATTTTTTTATCACAAATCTGTAACTCATCTTCGTCTATGTATGTGTCGTAAATTCTATCGATATAATTTTTTCTTAATTCAGTATCATCTTGGAATTGAGATCCTTGATAGTGTTTAAAACCAAGAGCTTCAAAAAAATCCATATCAATTATTGAAGCGCCAGTCGCTACTATTGCATCGACCATATTATATTTAACTAAATCTTTATAAATATTCATACAGCCTGCGGCAGATGTTGAACCTGCTAATGTTAAAAAAATTGTGCATTCTTTGTCTTTCAACATTTCATTATAAATATTGGCTGCGTTTGCCGTTTCTCTTGAAACAAAAGACATTTTTTCCATGGAAGAAATAATTTTTCTAGAATCGAATGATGTAATATCAATATGTTCTACAGGTTTTTTTAAGAAATCTTTTTTACTGTTGTGACCAAGATTTTTATTTTCTGACATTAAGCAACTAGAGTAGCTTTGTCTGAATTCTTATCATACATAGACATTATTGGTTTATCATCAACCTCATAAATCTCATCAGAGTAATAACCATTAAATTGAGTTCTAAAAGTTAAACCATATGATCCTAATTGACCAAGTTCAATATAATCATTTTCTTTAATATTATTTGGAAGTAGGAAAGGACCCTTCATATAATCCATACTGTCACATGTTGGTCCATAAAAATCAAATGCAGTCATTTTCTTTGAAATAATTTTACTTGAATTTTCTTTAATTAATTTTGATGGAAAAACTATATTAGGTGTTCCAGCATCAAAAAGTGTGCCGTAAGTACCATCATTAATATAGAGTTTTTGTTTTTTTCTTAAATTAACTCTCACGATTGTTGATCCACTTTCCGCAACTAAAGCTCTTCCAGGTTCACAAATTATTTGAGGCATATTTTTTAGATTTAAATTTTCTAAACTTTTTTTAATTTCCTCCATATAACTTTCCAAAGATAGAGGCACAAGATCAGGATAAATTGTCGGGAAGCCTCCACCGATATTAATATAATCTGGAATTATTTTAGTTTTTTTAATTATATTTCCCACTTCATTAATTCCTTTAGAGTATGAAATTGGATGCATACATTGGGAACCAACATGAAAACTTAAGCCAATTTTTTTTGAATGAAGTTTTGCAAGTCTTAATAGTCCTGAAGCTTCAGAATTTAAAGCACCGAATTTTTTTGATAAATCTATTTCAGCATGTTCATTGGAAACAGCAACTCTAATAAATAGTTCTAAATCTTTAGCATTGTCTGTTGTTTCGATAATTTTTATTAATTCATCTTTAGTATCTAAAGCGAAAGTTTTTATTCCAAAATTAAAATATGCTTCTTTAATACTCTCTCTACTTTTAACTGTATGCATAAAGGAACATTTTGCAGTATTATCAAATTTCCTCACTGCTTTGATTTCTTCGATAGACGCAACATCAAATTGATTAATTCCACTTCTTATCAAAGTTTTGATAACTTCAGGATGGGGATTAGTTTTTACAGCATATAGTATTTTCCCTGGAAATTTCTTCTGAAAGAATTTTGAAGCAGAAAGAATAGAATTCTTCCTTATACAATAGACAGGTTTTTCCGGTTTCAGTTGATTTACTAATTCTTCAACTGACTTAAATTTTTGCATTTTAAATGCCCCCCAAAAAAAATTTAACAAAAAAAAAGTCTTTTATTTAAAAAAAACTTTAATATTCGAGCAATTAATTGAATAGTTATTCAATGTAAAGCAAATAATGGCCTATTGAATTGTGGAAAAAAATATCCATATTTAGGTCATGAAAAACCAAGCTCCATTACAAAATCTGGCTGATTTTGACAATAAATCCTTATTAATAGTGGATGATGATAATCCTTTTAGGGAGAGATTAGCTAGAGCGATGGAAAAGAAGGGGTTTGAAGTTTTACAAGCTGAGAGTGTGCAAAAAGGTAAAGACATGGTTAAAGTGAAAAAACCAGGTTTTGCAGTAGTTGACCTAAGGTTAAATGATGGAAACGGATTAGAGGTTGTAAAGGAAATTCAATCATCAAATTCACTAAGTCGAATCATAATGTTAACTGGATACGGAAATATTCCAACTGCTGTAGCTGCAATCAAAGAGGGTGCTATTGACTATTTAGCTAAACCAGCAGATGCAGACGATGTAGAAAAAGCGTTATTAGCAGATCCATCAAAAAAAGCTGCACCACCTGAAAATCCAATGTCAGCAGATCGGGTTAAATGGGAACATATTCATAGAGTATTTGAATTATGTAATAGAAACGTTTCAGAGACAGCAAGAAGGCTTAAAATGCACAGAAGAACTCTTCAAAGAATATTATCTAAAAGATCACCTAAATAAATTTTCTAAATTTTATAATTTTTTTTGCTATTAAAGTAAGTAGACAAATTTTAAAAATTTCAGCAACTAAAAAAGGCAATACACCTAATTCTAAAATAGGTTTATCCCAACCAATTAATGTACCTAGCCATAGAATACCTAGAATATAAATTGTTGAAACTGAAAATATTAATTTAAAAAAAATTAAAAAATAATTATCATCATTTTTTATGAATGAGGCTAAAAAACACGCTGTTAGAAATCCAATTAAATACCCCATTGTTGGACCTGTAAAATAAGCTAAACCAATTCCTCTTTCAGGAGAATTAGAAAATACTGGTAAACCTAATATACCTTCTAATAAGTATAAACTTACAGTGGCTATAGCTATTTTATATCCAAAGCTAATACCTAAAAATAAAACTATGAATGTTTGCATAGTCATTGGAACTGGATAAAAAGGTATCTTGATTTTGGCTGAAATTGTAAGAATTATTGAACCTATAAAGATAATCAATAATGATTTTACAAGCTGGTTTTGAGTATTTTGCTTTATAAGTTCCATAAAAAATAATACTCTTATTTTTATCTTTAATCTATATTAAATTTTAATGAATAAGATTCAAAAAACAGATCATTTTTATCTTATAGATGGATCAGGTTATATATTTAGAGCATATTATGCCTTACCACCATTAACTCGAAAAAGTGATGGATTACCGACTGGAGCAGTAAGTGGTTTTTGCAGCATGTTGTTTAAACTTCTTGAAGACTCAAAATCAAATGAAAATCTTCAGAAACCGACTCATTTTGCTGTTATTTTTGATTCAGCTAGAAAAACTTTTAGAAATGAAATTTATAGTGATTACAAAGCCAATCGATCTGAGGCACCAGATGACTTAGCACCACAATTTGAATATATAAGAAAATCGGTTTTAGCCTTTAATTTACCCTCTGTTGAATTAGTTAATTATGAAGCAGACGATTTAATTGCAACTTATGTTGATCAGATTTTAAAAAAAGGAGCAAAGGTAACAATAGTTTCATCAGATAAAGATTTAATGCAATTATATAGAAAAAATGTTCGTATTTTTGATCCAATGAAAAATAAGTTCATCTCTAATGAGGATGTAAAAAACAAATTTGGAGTAGATCCAGACAAAGTTATAGATGTTCAGGCTCTAGCTGGGGATAGCAGTGATAATGTTCCTGGAGTTCCTGGCATTGGTGTAAAAACTGCAGCAGAATTAATTAATAAGTATGGTGATTTAGAGACACTTTTAAAATCAGCAGATGAAATCAAACAAAATAAGAGAAGAGAGACTTTACTAAACAACAAAGATAAAGCTTTAATAAGTAAAAAATTAGTAACATTAAAGCACGATGCTCCAATTGAAATGAAACTCAATGATTTTGAGTTAAAAAGAATTGATAAAGATAAACTTTATAAATTTCTAAGAGAAATGGAGTTTAATAGATTACTTAGCTCTGCTATTTCTGCTTATGGGGAGCCAGATTTTAGTGGTGAAAAAAAAGATATTCAATTAAAGGAAAAAAAAGTTGAAATTGATAAAAAAAATTATTTTCTAATTACAGAGCACAGTAAAATTGATGAATGGATTAAGGAGGCTGAAGAAATAGGAGAAGTTGCAGTTGATACAGAAACAAATTCTTTAGATCCTCATCAAGCTGATTTAGTTGGAGTATCTTTGAGCTCTAAGATTGGAAAGGCTTGTTATATACCAATAGGACATAATTCAAAAAAATGCATTGATAAAGACATAGTGCTTAAAAAATTAAAACCTTTACTTGAAGATCCTAGTATCAAAAAAATAGGTCAAAATATCAAATTCGATTTTATTGTATTTTTTAATCATGGGATAACGCTATCAGCGATGGAGGATACCATGCTCATGTCTTATGTGCTTGATGCTGGAAAAAATAGACACAATATGGATACGTTATCTGAAATTCATCTGAATCATAAAACAATAAAATTCAAAGAATTAGTTGGTTCTGGAAAGAAACAGATAAATTTTAGTGAAGTCGATTTAGAAAAAGCAAAAGATTATGCCGCTGAGGACGCTGACATAACTTATAGACTATATAAAAAATTTTATAAAAGTTTGAAAGAAGAAAAAATGATTAATATTTATGAAATTTTTGAAAAGCCATTACTTAGAATTTTAGCTGATATGGAAATACACGGTATTAAAGTTGATAAAAAGTTTCTCAAAACATTATCTACAAAATTTGAAAAAAAAATTGAAAAAATTCAGAAAGAAGTTTTTAAACTCTCCAAAAAGGAGTTTAATATTGCTTCTCCAAAACAGCTGGGTGAAATTTTATACAATGATCTTAAGATTGCAGACTTAAAAAAAACTAAAAAGGGAAGTTTTGCAACAAGTGCCTCAGTACTAGAAGATCTAGCTTTTAAAGGTCATAAATTTCCACAATTAGTCCTGGACTGGCGGCAAGTTTCAAAACTTAAAAATACCTATTCAGACTCATTACCCGAACATATTAATCCTGATACAAAAAAAGTTCATACTTCTTTTTTATTAGCAGCAACGACTACAGGACGATTAGCTTCAAGTGATCCTAACTTGCAAAATATTCCAATTAAATCAGAAGATGGCAGAGATATTCGCAAAGCTTTTGTTGCTGACAAGGATAATATTTTGATTTCAGCAGACTATAATCAAATTGAAATGAGAATTTTAGCTGATTTGGCTGATGTTAAAGAATTAAAAAAAGCTTTTCAAAATAATGAGGATATACACTCTCTAACTGCTAGCCAAATTTTTAATATTGATATTAATAAGGTGAATCAAGATCAAAGAAGAAAGGCTAAAGCCATAAATTTTGGAATAATTTACGGAATTTCGCAGTATGGATTAGCGAAGCAAATAAATGTCTCTAATTTTGAAGCAGAAGAGTTTTTAAATTCATATTTCTCAAAGTTCCCCGAAATAAAAGTTTATATGGATCGAACAATTAAATTTTGTAGAAAAAGTGGTTATGTAAGTAATATTTTTGGAAGAAGATCTCATTTTATAAATATAAATGATAAAAATTATAATGTAAGAAACTTTCAAGAACGTGCAGCAATTAATGCTCCAATACAAGGGTCGGCTGCTGAAATAATGAGATTAGCAATGATAAGAATTGATAAAAAATTAAAGGAGCAAAAACTCAACAAAACAAAGATGTTACTTCAAATCCATGATGAACTGATTTTTGAAAGTCCCAAAAATGAAGTAAAAAAAATATCCAAAGTGATAATTGAAGAAATGTCTAGCGTTGCTGAGAGTGATCAACATTCTTTCTCAATACCTCTTACAGTAGATTTAAACACCGGAGAAAATTGGGGTACATTACATTAATTTATTTGCCCAAATTAGAACAATTTAGTATTTTTATAATTAAGTATGCAAAAACAAACAATTGCCTTAGTAGATGATGACAGAAATATTCTAACCAGTTTAAGTATTGCTCTTGAAAAAGAAGGGTTTAAAGTTCAGACTTACATTGATGGAGAGAGCGCATTAATTGGATTAACCAGGACACCACCAGATCTAGCTATTGTTGATATAAAAATGCCAAAAATGGACGGTGAGGAATTGCTCAAGAAATTGAGAAAAAAAACCTCATTACCAGTTATTTTTTTGACTTCTAAAGATGATGAAATTGACGAATTACTAGGACTGAAATTAGGTGCTGATGATTTCGTAAAAAAATCAGGTGGTTTTTCAATTAAAGTTTTAATTGAAAGAATTAGAGTTCAACTTAGAAAAAAAGATTCCAAAGAAACTCTTGAGGAAAATAAAAGTATTATATCGCATGGAAAATTAAAACTTGATCCTTCCCAATTAGAGTGCGAATGGAACGGGAAACAATTGCCTGATAAATTGACTACCACAGAATTTTTACTTGTAAAAGAGCTAGCCAAAAGACCAGGAATTATAAAAGAGAGAGCTCAATTAATGGATATAGCTTATAGAGAAGATACAGATATTGAGGATAGAACAATTGATAGTCACGTTAAAAGAATCAGAAAAAAATTCAAAAAAGTTGATCCTGAATTTTCAGCTATAGAAACTAGATATGGAAGCGGATATAGATGGAATGTTAGTTAATGCTCAGCAATTTTCTTAAGAACTTATCTATTTTAAAAAAATTTTTATTCATAAATTCTATTTTTTTTACAATAATAGGCCTTTTCACATTCGTTTATTTGAAAAATGTCCAACCAAATTTAATTAAAAAAAAATCCTCAAATCATATTGAGGTTATCAATAATACAATCGATAATCTAACAAGATTAAATGTAAAATTTGTTGAAAAAGATATTAGAAAATTTTTGTTTTCAACAAGATTTCTTTTTCAGAACTTGGATAGAGTAATATTTTTTGATAATAAACTTAATCTAATAGGAGACACTGATACATTAGACTTAGATCCAAGATCCTTTTCACAAAGGTTGGATACTATTGAGTTAGAGGTGTTGGACTCAACAACAACAAAAAAAATCACTGAAGAAAAAAATATAGATATTGGAAATGAAAATAATGTGTCTTTAAATGATGTTCTTTTAAATTACGCAACGTCTAAAAATTTTGGAATCCCTTTTACATTTACCGAGGAAGAATTTAATAAATTTAAATTGACTACCATCAAAAACGTGATGAAGGATGGAGAGAATATAGGATATTTAGCAATAACAGAAAATGCCAATGATATAAAAGCTGCCATAGATGAAAGAAAAACTTTTGTAATTAGGACTGCAATTGCAGTTGGTATCGTAATATTGATTTTTTCGTTTGTTTTAAATAGATATTTTTTAAAACCAATTAAAAATTTAGTCAGTTATACCAAAATCATAAAAAATAAAGACACAAAAAAAACAAATATAGATACATTAAAATTAAGAAAAGATGAACTTGGTTTACTCTCTAATTCTTTGGATGATATGACTTTAGAATTACAAAAAAGAATTTCACATGCAGAAAATTTTTCAACTGATCTTGTACATGAAATTCGTAATCCATTGGCATCATTGAAAAGCGCATCAGAAATTTTACATGATGCACAAGACTCTGAACAGAGACTTAAATTGATTAACATTTTAAGTCACGATGTGCAAAGAATTGAAAGATTGATCACTGATTACTCACAAATGTTAAAAGATGAAGTTGCATTAAGTAAAGAAAAAATAAAAAAAATAGATATTGAGCCAATAATTAAGTCAGTAGTTGATGATTTTAATAATATTTATAAAGTAAAAAGAGGAATTAATATTTCTTATAAAAATGATGGTAAAAATAAATATTTAATTTATGGAATCGAAAACAGAATTGAACAAATCATTGCAAACCTTTTAGATAATGCGATTTCTTTTAGTGATGATGATAAAGATGTAATTGTGCAAGTTTCGAAATCGGAGGATAATAAAGTATATATAAAGATATTAGATGAGGGTCAGGGCTTTAAAGAAAAAGACACGAATAAAATATTTAAAAGATTCTATAGTAACAGACCAGATAAATTTGGACAGCATTCTGGTCTAGGGTTAAATATAGTAAAAAATTTAGTTGATTTACATAATGCCACAATCAAAGCAACTAATAGAGAAGATAAAAAAGGAGCGAGTATGGAAATAGAATTTCCAAAAGTTTAAAGAGTTCTATTGATTAATTAATTTTTAATTGTTAGAAGAGCCACGATGGAAGATTATAAAGTAAAAGATTTATCACAAGCAGAATTTGGACGAAAAGAAATTTCAATTGCTGAAAGTGAAATGCCAGGACTTATGGCTTTAAGGGAGGAGTACGCTGGAAAATCTCCTTTAAAGGGTGCAAAAATTATAGGTTGTTTGCATATGACAATACAAACAGCAGTATTAATTGAAACCTTAGTAGATTTAGGTGCAGAAGTAAGATGGTCATCTTGTAACATTTTTTCTACTCAAGACCATGCAGCAGCAGCGATAGCAAAAGCTGGTATTCCAGTTTATGCGTGGAAGGGAGAAACAGAGGAGGAATATGTTTGGTGCATAAAACAAACCATTGAAGGTAAGAAAAGTTGGAAACCTAATATGCTTTTAGATGACGGAGGGGATTTAACAGCAATGATGCACAATGAATATAAAGATTTATTAAAAGATGTTAAAGGAGTTTCGGAAGAGACAACTACAGGGATAAAAGCTTTGAATAAAATGGAAAAAGAAAATTCTTTGTTGGTTCCAGCAATAAATGTGAATGATTCTGTTACCAAATCAAAATTTGATAACTTATATGGGTGTAGAGAAAGTTTAGTTGATGGAATAAGAAGAGCCACTGATGTAATGATGTCAGGAAAAATTGCAATTGTTGCAGGCTTTGGTGATGTTGGGAAAGGAAGTGCTGCATCATTAAGGCAGAGTGGGGCTCGTGTGTTGGTTACCGAAGCAGATCCAATATGCGCATTGCAAGCTGCAATGGAAGGTTACGAAGTTGTTTTAATGGATGAAGCAATTAGTAAAGCAGATATAGTTGTAACTGCGACTGGTAATAAAGATATTGTTACAGCTGACCATATGAGAGATATGAAGGATAGAGCAATTTTATGTAATATCGGACATTTTGATAATGAAATCCAGGTTGAAGCTTTGAAAAATTACAAATGGACTGAAGTAAAACCCCAAGTACATGAAATCGAACTACCTAGCAAAAAAAGAATAATTTTATTGGCAGAGGGTAGATTAGTAAATTTGGGTTGTGCTACAGGGCATCCAAGTTTTGTAATGAGCGCTTCTTTCACAAATCAAGTTATTGCTCAAATAGAATTATGGAATAATCATAAAAATTACGAAAACAAAGTTTATGTTTTACCAAAACATTTAGATGAGAAAGTAGCTACACTTCATCTTAAAAAAGTTGGTGCTAAATTAACTAAACTTTCTAAAGATCAAGCAGATTATATCAGTGTAGGGGTAGAGGGACCTTTCAAACCTAATGCCTATCGCTACTAAAAGTGATTTTATCAATTTATCTTCAGAAAAAAAAACAGAGGAATTAGCTGAGAAGATTTCAAAGAAATTGAAATTAGGACATGTAGTTTTTTTTGTGGGTGAGATGGGTGTCGGAAAAACTACCTTTATTAGATATCTAATCAACAATTTTCAAAAACAAAATGGACTTAAAATAACTGAAGTAACAAGTCCTACATTCAATTTATTAAATGAGTATCAAATTAAACAAATCAAAATTAATCATTATGATTTGTTTAGAATAAATAGTTTAGATGAAATTCACAATCTAGGATTATTTGATGATATAACTAATGCTATTACATTAATTGAATGGCCACAAAAAATAAAACCAAAACCAAAAAATTTGATAGAATTAAATTTTGAATATGGAAATGATTACAAGAAACGAATATTAAAAATTAAGGGTTTAAATTTGTAATTATAGATAAATGCAAAATCTTAAAAAATTAAAAGGAGACGCGTCACATAGAAAGTTTTTTAGAAAACAATCCAATTATGGTAATTCTATTGTAATTCAATCAAAAAAGGACAAATTTAAAAATCTCCTTGTTTATGATGCAATTAGTAAGATTTTAAATAAAAACAAAGTTCTAGCTCCAAAATTATATCAAGAGAATTATAAAAATAATTATATTGAGGTTGAGGATTTTGGAAATAAGACAATTTTTCAAATTTTAAAGAAAAATAAAAATAAAAAATTATTATATTTTAAAGATATAATAAAATTGCTTAATCAAATACAGTCAATAAAAGATAAAAAAATAAGAAATTTTAGAAATAAATATTATCGAATACCTGATTATAAAAATGAAATATTAATTCAGGAGACTAATTTATTTTGTGAGTGGTATGTGAAAAAAAACTTGTCAAAAAATAAGAGACAAGACTTTAATAAAAAGTTTAAAAAAATAATTAAAACCTTATCCTTATGCCTTAAGATGAAAAAAAATGTATTTGTACATAGGGATTTTCATGTATCAAATTTAATGCTTGTTAATAACAGAATAGGTGTAATTGATAGTCAAGATGCTTTGATAGGAAATAGAGCTTATGATTTAGCTTCTTTAGTCGATGATGTAAGATTAAAAACCTCAAAAGTTCTAAAAAAAAAGATTTTTAATTTTTATATAGGTACTCAAAAAAAAATTGATAAGAAAAAAATAAAAAATGATTTTGAAATTTTATCTATTTTAAGAAACCTGAAAATAATTGGAATATTTACACGTCTCGCAATCCGAGATAAAAAAAAGGATTATTTAAAATTAATACCTTATGCGTGGGAATTGATTTCTTTAAGAATCAATGAAAATGAAATTTTCTTAGATTTAAAAAAATTACTAAATAATAATTTTAAAAAAAATTTATGAAAATTAATAATGCTTTTATTCTCTGCGCTGGATTTGGCAAAAGACTAAATCCCTTAACACTTGAAAAACCCAAACCATTACTTCAAATCAAAAATCAAACAATTTTAGAGGATTGTATTAATACTGTAATAAAACTGAAAGTCGAAAATATTTTTTTAAATACTTTTTATTTAAGTGAGCAAATTATTGACTTTTTTAAAAATAAAAATTTTTCAGTAAAAATAAAAATTATAGAGGACGGTAAAGAAATTTTAGATACTGGTGGAGGAATTTTAAATTTGATCAACCACTCAGGTTGTGAAGATTTTTTTGTTTTTAATCCTGACACTATTTGGAATGAAAATCATGTGAGTGAAATTAATGATATGCAAAAATATTATTTTCAAAATAAATTAAATAATATTCTTTTATTAGTTAATAAAAAACTAAGTTTTGATAATAACCTAAAGGGCGATTTTGATTTAGAAGATAATATAATAAAACAAAGTCTTGAAAAAAACTTTATATATACTGGTTGTCAAATTTTGAATAAAAACTTATTTAATGAATATGAGGTAGAAAACTTCTCAGTTGCTAAAATTTGGAATAAATTATTAATGAAACAAGAGTTAAATGGATTTGAGAGCACCAATAAATTTCACCATTTAACGAACTTAGAAATTTTTAAAAAACTAAAAGGTCTTTAGATCTCTCTTTATCTAGATATTTACATTCATTTATTTTCAAATTTTCACCAAAATTAATTATTAAGGGATTTCCTGTTGGAATTTCTAAACTTGTGATTTGATTGTTATCTAAATTGAATAGATATTTACATAAAGCTCTTATGGAGTTTCCGTGTGCTGTAATCAATATATTCTTATTTATTAGTTTAGGCTGTATTTCTTTTTTGAAATACTCAAAAACTCTATTGTATGTATCTTTTAAAGATTCTGAGTCAGGAATGAGCTCTTTGGGTATTTTTTCGTATGTTTCAATATTTAGTGGATGATAAGAGCTTTCTCTACTTAGTTTTCCAGGTTTGATATCCCAAGATCTTCGGAATTCAAAAACTTTATCTTCACCAATTTTTTTTGCAGTCTCAATTTTATTTAACCCTGTAAGCTCACCATAGTGTCTTTCGTTTAGCTGCCATGCTCTTACAAAATCGTTTTTTGATTTTAATACTTTTTGTATTATTTTAAGAGTATGGTTTGCCCTCACTTGAAACGAAGAATAATAAAAATCTATATTTATATTTTGATTTTTGATAAGTAGACCAGCTTTCTCAGCTTCTATTTTACCTTGATCTGTAAGATCAACATCAACCCAACCGGTGAATCTTTTTTCAAGATTCCAAATGCTCTGACCATGTCTTACTAATATTAAAAAACTCATCTTGTCATATCTAAAAATTATTTATAAAAAAATCATTTAACTAAATGTCAAAATTTTTTTCTACATATAAAGTAATATTTTATATAATTAATGTCCTTTTAATTATTTTATATCTATATCCTGGAAGTCTATTAGGCTGGATAATTTATGACAATAAAAGTACACAACCTCAAATAACACCAGATTTTATTATATCATCAAATCATTTTTATGTATTTGTTTTAATTTCAATGATTGGTTTTTTAACTTTTGCTAATTCCAATAAAAATATCTTATTACTATTATATTTAATTTTTCTTTCTATCACGCTTGAAATTTTTCACCTATTTATACCTGAAAGAACTTTTCAATGGTCTGATTTATTTGGAAATTTATTGGGTGTTATTGTTGTAATTCTTCTTAATAATTTTATAAATAAATATGGTAGATTTAAAAAATAAATTATTAATTTTTATTTATTTTTTTACAATCGGGTGCTCATCAATTCCATCAAACACTTCTAACAGTTGTTCAATTTTTAGCGAAAGATATCTATGGTATAAACATACAAAAAAAGTTGAGCAAAAGTGGGGCACGCCTATCTATATTCAATTAGCGATAATTAAAATGGAGTCTGATTTTGATTGGCTTGCTAAACCGGCAAGACAAAAAATTTTTAAAGTGATACCTTATAAACGACCTTCTAGTTCTTTTGGTTATTCACAAGCAGTTAAAGGAACTTGGGAGCAATATAAAAAAGAAACTGGTAATAAATTAGCAACAAGAGCAAGATTTAAAGACAGTGTTGACTTCATTGGATGGTATACAAATAAATCAGAAAACATTTTAAAGATATCAAAGAAAGATGCTTTCAAACAGTATCTTGCATATCACGAAGGATGGGGAAATTATAAAAATTATAAAAAAAATAAAAAAGTAATTGGACTAGCTAAAAAAGTTGAGAGACAATCTAATAAATACAAAAATCAATTATTGAAATGTAAAAGTAAATTAAATAGAAAAAAATATATTATTTTTTAGACAATTCTTTTTTTAGTTCTAAGTCAACTATATCAATCCTTTTAGTATTTTTTGCTAATGCGAGATACATTGAAGGAGTGACATATAAAGTAAAGAAAGTTGAAATAATCATTCCTCCTAATATTGTAGAACCAACTGCTAATCTTGAACCCTCTCCTGCACCTGGGCCAAAATTTCCAATCACTAAAGGCATCATTGCAATCATCGTACTTAGTGATGTCATTATAATTGGTCTAAACCGAACAGCGCATGCTTCCTTAACAGCTAATTCAATAGTTTTTCCACTAGATCTAATTTGGTTTGCATAATCTACAATTAAAATACTATTCTTAGTTGAGATACCTATTAGTATAATTAATGCAATTTGAGAAAAAATATTTATTGAGCTATTTAAAAATAAAATAAACACCAATCCTCCAAAAATTGCCAAAGGCACAGTTAAGATTATAACAAATGGATGAACAAATGAGTTGAATGTTGCAGCCATAACCAAATAAGCAGTTAGTAAAGCTAAAGCAAAAATTATAAATAATTCATTACTTGTTTCTTTAATTTCCTCTGATTTTCCTTTCCAAGTAATTTGGTTCTCTGGTGCTATATCAACCATCACATTTTCGAAGTATTTAATCGCTTCTGTTAATGTATACCCCTCACTAATATTTGCAGAAATTGTTACAGCCCGCTGTCTATTATATCTAGCAAGTTCTTTTGCTGAACCTTCTTCCTTAAAACTAACAAGATTTGCTAAAGATATTAATTTTCTATTTGTTTCAGAGCGAACAAATATTTTTGAAACACCTTCTTTATTTCGTCGATCAGATAAATATTGTTGAACAATTATTGGATATTCTTTGCCTAATTTATTAAAGGTCGTTATTTTTTTACCCCCGTAAAGTGTTTCAAGTGTTTCACCAATTGATTTAGTTGAGACACCTAGATCTTTAGCTTTATTTTTATTTATTATTAATTTTACCTCTGGTTTGTTTCGATTGTAATCAGACTCAATTCTTGAGAGATTTTTATTAGATCTGAGTGTTCGTATAACTTTTTTTTGTATCGCCTCAAGTTCCTCATAAGTATTTCCATAAATGACCATTTGAACTGGTTTGTTATAATTTGATACTCTTATAGATTGAGGAGATATAGGAAAAGCTAGGGCTTGGGGTAAAGTTACTATTTTCCCGATTGCTTCTCTAAGAACAACTTGTTGACCTTTTTTACGATTTTTCCAATCATCAAGGAGAGCGATTATTATAAAACTATTATATGAATTAGCTGAGTTTCCAAATCCTGGAACACGCATTATAAATCTTGAATATGGACTATCCTCAGCTTGTAGCAAAGGAATAAGTCTTGCCTCTACTTTTTGGGCTTGTTCTTGAGTATATTCAAAAGAACTTCCTTCATCAGTTGAGCCAATTATCAGATATGCTCCTCGATCCTCCATAGGCAAAAGTTCTTTTTTTGAGAAACTAAATAAAAGCACTGAAGCAATTATTATAAAAACAATAAAAAAACTTACACTTTTAGTTTTATTAATAACATTAACTAAAGTTTCCTCATAAAATTTTGCAAAGTTGGAAAAAATCTTTTCAAATTTTTGAATAAACATTTTTTTTGATTTTTTTTTGTATAAAAATTTACTTGCAAGCATGGGTGACAAAGTTAATGCAACAAAAGAGGAAACTACAATTGAAAAAGATAATGCAATCGCTGTTTCTCTAAATAATGTTCCAGAAATTCCCTCAATAAATATTAATGGTAAGAAAACTGCTACTAAAATTAGTGTGGTAGCAACGATAGCAAAAGAAATTTGTTTAGAGCCTTTATAAGCTGCAACGAGTGGGGTCTCACCATTCTCTATTCGTCTGTATATTGCATCTGTCATAATTACTGAGTCGTCTGTGATTATACCAATCGCTAAAATAAAACTTAAAAGGACAAAAATATTAATAGAAAGACCAAATATGTATAAGCCTAGAAAGGATGCTATTAAACTCACAGGTAGTGCAATAGCAGGTACGATGACTGCCTTTAAATTCCCTAAAAATAAATAAATTATTAATACAACTAAGATAAACGCAATGACCAAAGTTTTATATACTTCTTCAATTGCAGCCTCAACATAGTTAGCTCTATTGAACGAAACCCTTAAATCCAATTCTTCTGGTAATGATTTTTTTACTTCAACAATTTTTTTTTTGATATTATTTGAAAGTTCTACCGTTGAAGCACCACTTCTTGCATAGATACCTATTCCTACGGTTTTCAAATTTATTTGATCTTTAGTTTGAGCTTTAAAAAGAGTTTTCTCTGATACTGGACCAAATTCAACGTTTGCTACGTCTGATAACTGAATCACACGATTACTAGTTTTTTTGATGGGTATTTGCTTTATAGTTTCAATATCGTTGTATGATTTATCTAGATTAAGTGTTAAGTCGATATTATCTGCTTCTAACGTTCCTGCAGGCAAACTTACATTCTCTCCACGAATTGCAAATTCAACTTCTTTAATTGTTAAATCATTAGCTGCAAGTTTAATAGGATCAATCCAAACTCTAATGCTTAATTCTCGTAATCCACCAACCCTTATTCTGCCAACATTTTTAACACTTGAAAATTGGTCTACAAGATATCTTTCCGCGTAATCTCCTAACTCAAGGTCGCTCCATGAAGATGAGGATAATGACAGCCACATTGTTGTTGTGAACCCTGCAGCTCGTTTAAGTATCTGCGGTGGATCTGATTCTGTTGGCAAGTTATCCACAACTCTTGCAACTCTTTCTCTTATATCATTTGCAGCATTATCTAGATCGATACTCGTATCAAACTCGACATTAATTGTACTTCTTCCATTTTCAGATTTGGAGTCTATATTTTTTATACCCTCTGCCCCACCAATAACATCTTCAACAACTTGTGTAACTTCTTGATCTACTATTGAAGCTGATGCAGACTTGTAGTCTACTTGAACTTGAACAACAGGTGGTTGAATTCCATTGGGCAATTCTCTAACGGGCAATTTCCAAAATACAAATAAACCAAATATGATCAGTATCAGTGACATAACCCAAGATACAGTCGGTCTTTTAATACTTAATTCAGTAATAAACATTATTTATTAATAGGTTTTATTTTTCCACGAGGCCTTACCTTTTTTAGACCCTCGGCTACAATTATATCACCCGCAGTTAAGCCTGAAATTATTTCAATGTTACTATCGCCTCTAAGGCCAGTTTTTACCTCAGTTTTATTTGCAATATTTTCTGCATTAATTTTGTAAACATATGATTTATCGCCCTCTATCATCACACTTGTATCAGGTACACTTAAAGAATTTCTCAAATCAAATTTTACTCTTACCTCTAAAAGTGAACCTGAAATTAATTCTAAATTTTCGTTTTTCACTTTTATTCTTGATAACAAACTTCTGGTGTCCGCATTTATTCTGCTTGAAACAAAATCTATTTCACCTGGAAAAGTTTTATCTTTAAAACTAGATAAGGTAACTTCAACTGGAAGACCTTTTTTTATAAATGTAGAGTAACTTTCTGGAATTTTAATATCTGAGTAAATTATTGAGTTATCATCAAGTGTAATGATAAATATGTTATTTGAAACAAGAATGTCCTCTGTTAAACCTGTGTAGCCAAGAACCCCACTAAATGGAGCCAATATATCCCCGCTTTTTAATTTAATTAAAACATCTCCTTTTTTAACAAAATTCTTAAGTTTTAAATCCTCAAAAAGATCATCTTTTTTAATCTTAAAAGTTTTTGACTTTTTAGAAATTGCTGTACCGTAAGTTTCTATTTGTTCAGAGAATTCTTTTTCAATAACCTCAGTTACAATTATTCCTGGTGGTGGTCTCTTACTGAATTTTTTTTTAAAATGATTGCCAATCATGGATCTTCCAACAATTACAATTGTAATTATTAAAAAAAACACAAATATTATTGAAATTGTTTTCGTAGATCTTTTCATATTAAATTTAAATTAATCCGTATTCGGCCCAAGAGCCATCATATATACAAGGAAGATATTTATCATTAATTAAAGAATAAGCTAGTGCCAAAACACACGCTGTAACACCTGAACCACATGAAAAAACAATCTTTTTTTGGTCTAAACTTTCAATGCTTGTTTTAAAAATTTTTTTAAGCTGATCTTTATTTTTAAAAGTTTTATCGTCATTTAGACAGTCATTAAACGGTATACAAAAAGAGTTTTTTATACATCCGCTTCTAAGACCTTTTCTGGGTTCAGGGATTTTACCTTCAAATCTTTCTCTACTTCGAGCATCAATTAATGTGAATATTTTTTCGTCTATATTTTGATCAATTGCTTGTTTACTCTTAACAAGATCTTTTCTCTCACTACCTTTATAATCTGATTTATCTATATTTGAAATTTCATCAGTTACTTTCTTTTTTTCTTTAAGCCATTTCCTTAAACCACCATTTAAAACATTTATTAATTTTGGATCATGTCCGTAATAGATAAAATTATACCAACCACGACATGAGCTTATAACATCTGAATTATCATAGATAACTATTTCATCATTTTTTTTAATTCCCATATTTGAAACAATTTTATCCCAACTCATTTGGTCAACTAACATATGTGGTAAGGCAGTATCTTTTCTTGAATTTTCATCTATATCAAAAAAAATTGCGCTTGGTATGTGAAGTGATTTATATTCCTCAAATCCACTTCTTTGTGTTTGAGGCATATGCCAAGAGCAGTCAATAATTTTCACCTTAGCAAGGTTTTTTTCTAACCAATCAGTTTCAACTAAAGACATGTTATCGCTTTTCCAAGTATTTTTGATGATATTCTTCAGCCGGACAGTAATTTTTTAGTAAAGATATTCTTGTAACAACTTTTCCAGATAAACGCGCATTCACTTCATTTAATACCTTCTCAGCTATCATTTTTTGATTGTCATTAAGATAAAATATTTCACTTCTATACTGAGTTCCAAAATCTGGTCCTTGAGAATTTAAAGTAGTTGGATCATGAATTTGAAAAAATATTTTTAAAATTTTTTCATATGTGATAGTTTTTTCATCAAAATCTAACTTTACCACTTCAGCATGATTTGTATTGCCAGTGCAAACTTCTTTATAAGTGGTGATAGAGCTATTACCTCCACAGTAGCCAACTTCTGTTTTGATTATGCCATCTATTTTACTGAATTTAATTTCAGGTCCCCAAAAACATCCAAGTGCTAAAACAGCTATTTCCATTGAATAAGATATAATTTAATTTACAAATTATTCATATGCTAAGTAAAAATCAATTGGGATTTTTGTACATGTTTTTGTCCATTTGTGCATTTTCATTAATGGATTTAATTGTAAAGTGGTCTGTAGATTATCCTATTGGGCAGGTTTTGTTTTTTAGAGGTTTTTTTGGAATAATCTTTTATTTTTTTATAATTCCAAAAGAAAGATTTCATAATTTTTACAAAACTCAGCGACCAGGTTTACATGCTTTAAGATGTGGCTCAGGATTAATAGCTCTAATTGCAATATTTATTGCTTTAAGGCAACTGCCATTAGCAACTGTTGTAAGCATTTCTTTTGCCGCTCCAATATTTACAACAATATTATCTATTTTTCTATTAAATGAAAAAGTTGGAATTTTTAGGTGGTTAGCAGTGATCATAGGCTTTGTTGGAATTCTTATAATTACAGAACCTGGGATCACTGAATTAAATATTTATTATATTTTTCCGATTATATTTTGTTTAGGTTTATCCTATGTAGCCATAACTATTAGACAACTATCAACAACCGAACCAGTGTGGTTAATTTCTTTTTATTTTTCGTTAGCAATTACACTATTAAGTTTTTTAACTATCCCACAGGGCTGGGTAATGCCTACTTTAAATCATTTTATACTTTTATCTTTGATAGGTATTTTTGGAGGTGTTGCAAATTTGTGGTTAAGTCAATCATATAAATTTTCAGAGGTTTCTCTGGTAACTCCCCTTAAATATTTAGCTTTAGTTTTCGCTATTATATTTGGATATTTCATTTGGAACGAGATACCCACGTTTAAAACGCTAATGGGGGCTTTATTGGTAATTGTTTCAACGCTTATAATTTTTAGAAGGGAGATTTATAAGAAAAAAATTATAACATCTAGGTCAATTAATGAATAAAGTACCTAAATATTGGAACAAGGCAAAAAAATATTTATCTAAAAAAGATCAAACTCTTTCTAAGTTAATCAAAAGTTACGAAAGTCCTTCAGAAACTATTTTAACTTCAAGGCGAGATATTTTTTTTTCGTTATGCAAAAGTATAATTGGACAACAAATAAGTGTTGCAGCAGCAAACTCTGTATTTTTAAAATTTAAAAAAAAATGTAAAAATAAAATTAACGCAAAAACAGTATCTAAACTAACTTTTACTCAATTGAAAAGCTGTGGATTAAGCAGACAGAAAGTATTAGGCATAAAGAGTTTAGCGAAGCAAACAATAGAAAAAACTTTTAATCCTAAACTGATTAATAAAATGTCAGATGAGGAGGCTATTAATTATTTATCACAATTAAGACAAATAGGGAGATGGTCAGCTGAAATGATTTTATTATTTACATATAACAGATCAAATATTTGGCCAATTCAGGATATCGGCCTTCTAAGAGCTATTTCAAAAAATTATAAAAAAAAATATTTACCACCTGATAAATTTGTATCATTATTAAAAAAAAGGTTTAGTCCTTATTGCTCTGTAGCCACGTGGTATTTATGGAGAAGCATAGATCCTGAGCCTATTCAGTACTAAACCCCTCAACTACTTGCATATGTCTCTTTGTAGTTTTTTTTGCTACTGCCCAACTATCTTGATATTCTTTAGAGGAGTGACATTCTAATGCTTTGGTGTAACTTGGAAATTCCCACACAACAGTCCTACTAAAATCATCACCACTAAAAGTGTCATGCTTGCCACCTCTAATTAATGGTACACCACCATAACTTTTGATAACGGGTGTAGCTAATTCTGAATATTTTTTCAGATTTTCTTGATTTTCTATTTTAAAATATAAACTAACCCAATATCCTTTTTTCATATTAATCAATCCATTGTTTATAATCATTTAAGTTATCTTGTAAAAACTTTGGCAACTTGTCTGATGGATATTTCTCAAGTTTGCTACCGTCACCAATTTTGTTTACTCTTTTATCAACTTTTAGATCATAAATAGCTTGTTTGTTTTTTATTAAATCGTTTATTTCCTCAACAGATAAAGGATTTTCATCAAATTCTCTATGATGGAGATATGATTTAAGTTTAAATTCAATTTCAGAGGCAGTTTTTAAGTTAGAAAAGTGCCATCCACCATTAGATATTATTTTGATGTTGACATATTTTGTATCAGAAAAAAAAGTATCTAATCTGTAAAAGGGGTACTTTCTATCTTTTATATTTCTCAACCATTGAGGAGATTTAAGAAATTTTTTTTTACATCCTTTTGTACCAGTCCAATCAAGATTTGGTAATTTAAGATTAAACTTATAATAAAACATGTCTTGTTTAAAAAGAATGATTTTTTCCTGGATTTTTGATAGTTGTAAATTTTCTAAATTTGGAATTTCATCGACATCAGAAATTAAAATCATGTCATCATTGTTTGCTAAATCTAATCCTTTTAAGATATAATTCCTTTGACCATTTTCTCTGTAAAGTGCATTTGATATATATTTCCAGGATTTGACAGCTTCACTATCCTTATCACTGACTTGGTTTTTTGTTATTTCTGGTGGTTCTTCTTCATAAGTAATATAAATTATTTTATCTTTAAATTTTTTAAATTTTTTATGATTAAATTTTAAATCTCTCTTATCTCCTTTGTGAGTGAATGAACTCTCTACTATAATGAAATAATCGACATATTTATCCAAAATGTTCAGTCTTAATTCTAAAACTGTTTCCTCATCAAAATACATAAAACAATCAAAAATTTTCATAATGACTTTTTAATCTTTTTTAATTTTTTTTATATGATAAAAAAATCTATGGCAGATAAATTAATAGTTAGTTTTGAAGAATATATCAAAATAGTTGAAAAATTAGCTATTGAAATTCATAATAACTACAAACCTACAGTTTTAGTTGGAATAATGAGAGGAGCAGCACCTATAATTGATATTCTCTCACGGATACTAAAACTTCCAATAGCTTACATTGTTATTCAAAGTTACTCTGGAAAAGGATTAGAAGATCAACAAGGTCAATTAATGTTTGCTAGAGAAATTAGCTCATTAGCTAAAGAAGAAGATTTTAAAAAAATTCTTTTAATCGATGATTTATCAGATACAGGACTAACACTTAATAAAAGTATTGAGTGGTTAAAAGGTTACGAACCAACAAAAAAGTTTATTAAAGAAATTAAGACTGCCTGTTTATGGAAAAAAAAATCATCTTCTTTTGAACCAGACTTTTGTCCAATTAAATTAGACTCAGATCCTTGGATTGTTCAGCCAACAGAACATTATGAAGAACTTTCTATTGAAGAAATTATAAAAAGAAACTAGTTAACGGAGCTAGAAAACTAGCCCCGTTAAATCTTATTTAACTTACAGCAAAACTCACAACACTAAGTACTGCAATAACCCATATTGCTGGAGAAGTGCTTGAAAATTTTCCAGTAAATATTTTTATCAAAGCGTATGAGACAAATGCTAAAGCAATTCCATTACTGATACTATAAGTTAATGGCATAGCAATCATCGCTAAAATTGCTGGAGCTGACTCAGAGATATCATTCCACTCTATGTCGGTAATATTTCTAATAAATAAAACAGAAACAAAGAGTAAAGCCGCACCATCAATTTGTTTAGGTAAACTAGTTGCAAGTGGTGCAAAAAATATACATGCTAAAAACAATATACCTATGACTAGAGAAGTCATCCCAGTTTTACCACCAGCTTTTACGCCAGCACCAGACTCCACATAACTAGTAACAGTTGTCGTTCCCATCATTGCACCTGCAACAGTTCCTACACTGTCAGATAACATTGCTTTGTTAATGTCTTGAACTTTTCCTTGTTTATCAACTTTGCCTGCAACATTTGCAACAGAAGTTAGTGTTCCAGCTGTATCGAAGAAATCTATAAATAATAAAGTAAATATTACTGTAGACATTCCAGCAGTCATAGCAGCGGACAAGTCAAATTCAAAAAGGTATGTCATAGGAGGAGGAGCACTTGCTAGTCCATTAAATTTAGCCAGACCAGTTGCCCAAGCAACAACACTAAAAAACAAAATACCTATAATAATATTTCCTTTTACATTCATTTTCTCGAGTACAATAATTGCAATAAAAGTTGCACATCCAAGAAGAACTAATGGGTCACTTAAGTTTCCAAGCTGTACTAATGTTACAGGATTATCAACTACAACTTCCATAATTTGTAGTCCAATAATTGCAAGAAACAATCCAATACCCGCACCTATTCCAAGTTTTAAACTTTTTGGAATTGAGTTAATTAACCAGGCTCTAATAGGAGTAAGTGATATAATTAAAAACAATACCCCTGCAACCAAAACTGCACCAAGAGCTTGTTGTGGCGTATAACCCATGCCAGCACAAACTCCAAAAGCAACAAATGCATTTATACCCATACCTGGGGCTAGTCCAATTGGCCATGTTTTTCCGTAAAAAGCCATTATAAAACAAGCTAAAGCTGTTGCCAAAATAGTTGCTGTGTACACTGCGCCGAAATCAAAGAAACCTTTTTCAGGACCGGCGAACTCCCCTGATAAGATGAATGGATTTAAAAACATTATGTAAGCCATTGTTAAGAACGTAGTTGTTCCAGCAATTACTTCAGTTTTAAAATCTGTTTTATGTTTTTTATATTCAAAATATTTTTCAAGCATTTATCCTCCTATGAATTGCAAAATATTTGATTCTTTCCTGTTTTACCCGTCAAAACTAATTCTTATTAACAATTTTCAACTCACAAGTTTATATTTATGCCATAATTAGGTTGTTATTATTAAATTATGAAAAAAATTAAGATCTCAATTTTAAGTGTATTTATAATATTTTCTTTATTAGGTTGTCAGACAATTAAGCAAAAAACTGACGCTATTGTTGAAAAGGAAAATAAAAAATTAAGTGCATTTATAGGTAAGTCCTCTCAGGATTTAAAAAGCAGCTTAGGTAGTCCAGATGAAGATTTTAAAAATGAGAAAGGAAATTTAGTTTTAGTTTATAACACAAAAAAATACGGAATACCTTGCGAAAGAAGGTTTGAAGTAAACGCAAAATTGATTGTTATTGGATTTGTTTCTAACGGTTGCTTTTGATTACCTGCGGAGAATTTATCTCCGCAAGCAAGGTATACTTATTTAATTTCAATAAGTTTTCTTTTTTTATGCTCTGGAACAATCCTCTCACAAGATATTGTTAAAAGACCATCTTTTAATTCAGCACCATTAACTTTCACATCATCAGCTATAGTAAATGATCTGGCAAATTGTCTTTGAGAAATACCTTTGTGAATTATTTCTCCATCAGCATTATTATTTTCAGATTTATTAACTTGTTTAGTTCTTACAGTTAATAAATTATCTTCAAACTCAACTTCAACATCGTTTTTATTAAAACCAGCTAAAGCAACTTCAATTGCATAGTTATCCTTACCAGTTTTTCTGATGTTATAAGGCGGGTAGTTTGACTGCATAGTCAAAGAACCATTACCAAGCATATTTTCAAATTGGTCAAACATATCGTCAAAACCAATTGAAAAAGGTCTTAGTGAGTTGAATATAGATAAATCCTTACTTGTCATAATATCCTCCTTTGTTAAGCAAGTTTATTTATTGTTAGCCCCATTAGGCGACCAACGTTATTTATATGGGAATTATTTGTTTTTTTTCAAGATATCAAATTTAAATTTTTTCAGAGATCTTTAAAATAAATGCGTAGTCAAAAGCTATTTCTTCAATGGCACCATCTCTACCTGATTTACCTCCGTGGCCTGCGTTCATTTCAGTTTTTAACAAAAGCAAATTATTATCAGTTTTTAAATCTCTAAGTTTGGCTGTAAATTTTGCTGGTTCATCGAATAGCACTCTATTATCACTTAAGCTTGTGGTAATTAACATGTGAGGGTAATCCATTTTTTTTATATTATTATATGGAGCATATGAATAAATATAATCAAAATGGTCTTTCTTATCTTTTGCATTTCCGAATTCATCAAATTCCCCAACAGTAAGGGGCAAAGAATGATCCAAGTTAGTTGTTAATGAGTCAACAAACGGTACTGCCATAACAATTCCAAGAAATAATTCTGGGGATTGATTGACTACTGCTCCCATTAACAAACCACCAGCTGATCCACCCATACCAATAATTTTTCCTTTCGATGAATATCCTTTTTCAATCAAAAACTTTGCTACGTGTATATAATCTTCAAATGTATTTTTTTTATTTAGAAGCTTTCCTTCTTTCCACCATTTCATTCCTTTTTCCATTCCCCCTCTAATATGTGCAGTTACCCAAATAATATCTCTGTCAATTAAACTCAATCTAGTTGAGGAAAAATCTGGAGTCATTGAACTTCCGTATGACCCATAGCCATATAAAAGTAAATTTGCTGAACCATTAATTTTTGTTTTTTTGTGTCTGGTAATTGTAAGTGGAACTAATCTTCCATCATGAGAAGGGCACTCTAGTCTTTCGACTATATAATCATCTGGATTATGACCAGATGGGATTTCTTGTTCTTTTACTAATTTTTTTTCTTTTGTTTTTAAATTGTATAAATAAGTTTTACCTGGTGTTTTTGGGGACGAGTATGACAAGTAAACTAAGTCAGTATCTTTATTTCTTTGTATTAATGAAACACTAGGCACAATCACAGATTCGTTAGTAAATTTTAATTCTTCCTCGATTCCTGTTTGTTTATTTCTTACAAATAATTTTCCTAATGCATTTGATTTTTCTCCTCTGATAATCCAATCGTTTAAAAATATTAATCCTCCAATTAAAACCTCCTCTTTGGCAGCTATATAAATTTCCCACTTTTGATTTGATAAATCATCACATCTTTCGATTTTGAAATCCTCAGCATCATCATTAGTATGACAATAAAAATATCCACCCCAAGAATTGACTGAATAAATTACACCTTTTTTTCTTTTTTTAATTAATTTTGGTTTTGGTTTTTTTTCTGTTACTTCAAAGTAGTATTGTTCGGAAGTATTGTGATCTGATGTTGTTATAAAAAAATATTTTTCGTCTGAACTCAAACTTATGCCCACAGTAAATGCTTCACTTTTCTCTTCAAAAACAAGCTCATCATCTTTGACTGATGATCCAATTTTGTGTCTAAATATTTTTCTTGGTCTATGAAATTCATCAAGCTTTGAGTAAAAAAAATATTGGTCGTCCAAACTAAAAGTAATACTTCCACTTGTTTCTTCTATTTTTTCGGTGACTAATTTTTCTGAAGCAATATTTCTTATGTAAATTGTATAATATTCTGATCCTTTTAAGTCTAAAGAATAACCTAAAAGTTTGTCATTATAACTTACCTCTAAATCACCCACCCCGAAATATTCAGTTTTTAATTTTTCTTTTTCTACATCACCATTCCAAAATTCTTCAACTGCACTACTTCCAATCTTCTTTCTAAGTTTTATTGAATAATTTCCTACCGCAGTTGTTTTAGTCCAATATTCATATTCTTTGTCTTTAAATTTTAATGATTCATCATCTAACTTTATTCTACCTTTAATTTCATCAAATAAGATTTTCTGACATTTTTTTGTGTCTTTTAAATTATGCTCTGTAAAATTGTTTTCTTCTTCAAGATATTTCCTTACATCTGGAAGTAGCTTGGAACTATCTTTTAAAACCTCGAGAATATTATCCTGATGGATCCAACTATAATTATCTTCCCACGTGGTATTGTGACAAGATTTAAGCTCTGGTTTTTTTTTAAGTTGTGGTATTTTCATCAGATCAAAAATATATGAATATAATAATTTATACAGTGGTTATATTAACCATTTTTTATTTTCTATTACGTTTAATAACCAACATTTCATCTAGGAAAATTTCAAAAGGCCTAAGATTTTTTATTATATTGGGATTATTTGCTTTAGCAGTATTGTTTGCTATTGGCGGAAAATTTTTATTAACCCTACCTCTTACTTTGGCAAGTTTAGCTTTATTAAAATTAAAAGGTTTATCTATTTTTCAATTAATTTCTCTTTTTAGACTTATTCAGACATTAAGAAGATCCGGTCGCTTTTCTTTTAACCAAGCAGGTACCAATAACGTATCGTCTATATCAGTTTCAGAGGCATATAAGATTTTAAATTTAGATATGAATAAAAAAGTAACCAAAGAAGATGTTAATAAAGCATATATAAAAATCCAAAAAAAGATTCATCCTGACATATCTCCTGAAACTTCAAGATTATCTTCAATTGTGAATGAGGCTAAAGATATTGTGCTAAACGATATTTCTTAAGCAATAATCTCTAAAAATCTCTCAAAAATTTTTTGTGGATTAATTTTATCTTTACCCAAAGTATTATGCGTGACTGTGCTTTCTCCCTCTGGAATTATTGGGAACATTCTTGAGCTATAATTTCCATAAATTAAGGGAGTATCGGCCATTAAAGTAATTGTTTTAATACCTAAAGCTGAGGATAAATGACTAAAGCTCGAATCATTACAAATGGATACATTACAATTCTTAATTAATGGTAAAATTTCACTGATAGTAAAATTATCTAAACGAGTACAAAAATTCTTAAATTTAGACTGTAAAATTTCGTTTAATACTTCCTGTTCTTCAGTTGCCTTACCTGTTGCAAGAAAAAATCTGCAATCTTTTATATTTGATATTTTATCAATTACACTTAAGAAAGTTTTCGCGGGAATTCTTTTTGTAGGTCCAGAACCGCCTATGCCCAAGAGAATATTTGTGGTATTTTTGTCTATCTGAAATTTTTGTGCTGCTTTAGAAATTGAATCATTATCAATTTGTACTTCAGGATCTTCATTAATGTCTAAATTTAAATTTTCTTTTAAAAATTTTTTAGGAGCCTCAATTATATGTTGTTTGTTTTTTGCGAATAATGGATATTGGTAAATTTGTGGAATACCAGATATCTTAGCAACTAAGTTAAATCTCAGAGATGAATTAAAAATAAAAATTTTATCAAATTTATATTTTTTTAAATCGTTTGCTAATTTAAAAATACCAAAAAAACCACCATGTCTATTATTTGTTTTATTATCTCTTTCTAGAGTAAGAATTTTATCAATATATTTTGTCTGGTGTAAATATTGATTGGCTTTAGAGTTTTCTTTTACCAATATACTAATTGGTGAATTAAATTTTTTGAACAAAGCCTTCATAAATGGTAAGAAAATTACGGTATCTCCAATACCCATTCTGCTCTGAACTGCTAATATTTTCATATAGTATTTATAAACTTTACTGAGTATATTTTTATATAAATTTTTATTATGACAAAAATAAGTGGAATTTTTGCTGCTTCAATGTCAGTGCTTAACAATGATTTAAGCCTGAATGTTGAAAAAACAATAATGCATGCTGAGAAGCTTATTGATCAAGGTTGTCATGGCACTGTAATCTTTGGCAGCACGGGTCAGTCTCAATTAATACCTATTTCAGAAAAAATTGACTTACTTAACAATCTCTCAAAAAGCAAATATCAAGATAAACATATAATTGGCACAGGTCTTAACTCTTTAGGTGAAACAATAAATTTTATGAGGATAGCAATTTCATTGAATCTAAATAAATTTTTAATTATGCCTCCCGCTTATTATAATTATGGTGATACAGAGGTTTTGGATTTTTATTCTAGAATAATTAATTCAGTGCCAGATTGTAAAATTATTCTTTATAATTTTGAAAAACTTAGTGGTTATAAATTTAGTTTGAAGTGTGTAGAGACACTTGTTAATAAATTTCCAAAACAAATAGTTGGGGTAAAAGATAGCTCTTACAATTTATATGAAAATTTAAAACTTAAAAATTTTTCAATTTTACCCGGTTCAGAAATTAAATTGTTAAAAGGATTGGAATTAGGATGTTCTGGTATAATAACTGCAACTTGCAACGTTACAGCAGAATTATCTAGGCAAGTTTATGATGATTTTTTTGCAGGAAAAAAACAATTATATAATGATAAGTTATGCGATGTGAGAAGCACCTTTGATAAATATAATCTAATTTCTAGTTTACATACTTTCTGCGCACAAAACGACAATATGTACAAAAATATTTTACCACCACTAAGTCTCTTAAATAAAAATGATGAAGAGGAATTAATGAATAGATTAAAAGATTTAAAATTTTATAACAAACCAACCCTGGCAGCATAAAATGCAATTAGCAAGATTTCTTAACAAAGTTTTTAAAAAAGGTGGTTTTGTATTAACTGATGCTAATTCTAAAGACTATATTATTGGAGAACCAGACAATAACCCTATTAGACTAAAAATTTTAAATAAAAATCTTCATTATAAATTGTTATTTCATCCTGATTTATATTTTGGCGAAGCATATACCAACGGTGAAATTGTAATTGAAAACGGCACACTTACAGATTTTTTAGATCTTGCCTTAATGAATTTTGGAAGGGGAGAATTAAACTTTTTCAGTTATTTAATTAATAAATTAAGAGGATCATATAGATATTTAACTAACTTTAACTTTATTAAAAAATCCAAAATGAATGTATCTCACCATTATGATATTAAGGACGACTTGTATGACTTATTTTTAGATCCAAAAAGACAGTACTCTTGTGCATATTTTAAAAATGAGAATGACAGTTTGGAAACAGCTCAAAATAATAAAATTCAACACATAATTAAAAAATTAAATATAAAACCCAATCAAAAAGTTTTAGATATTGGATGTGGCTGGGGTTCACTTGCCATCGATATAGCCAAAAGTGCTCAATGTGAAGTAACTGGTATTACTTTATCAAAGAACCAACTTAATTATTGTACCCAAAAAGCTAAAGAATTGAATTTAGAAAACCAAGTTAAGTTTAAACTAATGGATTATAGAGAGTTAAATGAAAAATTTGACAGAATTGTAAGTGTTGGGATGTTCGAACATGTTGGAAGGAAATTTTATAAAAAATTTTTCAAACAAATCGAAAAAATGTTGAAAGAAGACGGGGTTTCACTAATACACACTATTGGATCTGTAAATCCTCCAAGAGATCCTCATCCATGGATTACGAAATATATTTTTCCTGGTGGTTATACTCCAAGTTTAAGTGAAGTAACCAACCCTATTGAAAAAGCTGGCTTAATAGTAACAGATATTGAGGTTTTAAGGCTTCATTACGCACACACGTTGAGACATTGGAAAGAAAATTGCTTAAAAAATAAAGATAAAATTATCCAAATGTTTGATGAAAAATTTTTTAGAATGTGGGAGTTTTATCTTGCTGGTTGTGAAATGGCATTCAAGTGGGGAGATCAAGTTGTATATCAATTTCAACTTACTAAAAATTATAGTTCAACACCTGTGACTAGAGACTATATTTATCAATAAATTATTGATAGGGTCATTTCTTCTTAGAAATGAAAAAAAAACAAAAAAAATCAAAAAAAAAGACAAAAACTAAAAAGAAAAATAAAGCTAAGAGAGCTAAAAGAAAAATAAATAAAATTAGAAAAAGCTCAAAAAAACAAAGAAAAAATAAATTAAATAAAAAAAAGAAAAAAAATAAGTCTAAAAAACCAAAAAAAGTTAATTACCAACCAAAAATAAAAAAAAAACAGAAAGATAGCCTAGTCTTAAAACTAGTTAAATTTCAATTATCTCTCAAACCACAATTTAATTTCAAATTTAATTTTGGTTTGGAAAAAAGCATTCAGAGTTTTTTTGACAAGATTTCAGAGACAATTTCTAATTACAAGATGTTAAAAACCGATGAAAAAAGAAGAATAAAAATAGAAAAAATTGAAAGGGAGAGAAAAGAAAAAATTGAAGAAGCAGAGAAGAAAAAAGAAGAAGAAAATTTAAGATTAAAGCTGAGGGAGCAAACGCTAAGAGAAGAGGAAAGATTAGAAAAAAAGAGAACAAAAGATATAAAATTATTCTTAAGAAAAGAACAAGCGCTTTTAAGAATCGAACAAGCAGAAAAGCAAAAACAATTTTTAAAACAATTAAGATTAGATAAACAAATTGAAAAATTCAGAATAAGAGAGGTTAAAGAATTAGAAAAACTTGAGAAAATTTCCCTAAAAGAAAAAAGAGAAGATTATTCTGGGCTACAAGAGAGAATCGACAAACTTAAAGAAAAATACAGATTACTAAGAGATCAAAAAATCAAAGAAAGAGTTGAGGCGCTAGGTGTTAAACTTCAAGGTGACGAAGACAGAGAAACCTTATTAGAAAAAGAAAAAGAATATACATTAGCAAGACAAAAAGTTGAATTTGCACTTGAAAGTTTTTACAGAAGCGCAAGTAGTTTAGTATTTCAACTCAATAAAAGACATATTACACGAGATATGTCTATTTTTCGATGTATAGATAGACGATTTGAAACTGGAGAAGTTTTTATTAAATGGGACGAGTCATCAGATGATGAGTGGTTATTATTAATTTACATCAAAAATAACTCTCCAGATGAAGGAATTGTCATTGAGGATAAAACAAACCCTGAAAAAAATCTTTCCCATGAGTTTAGAAATGTGGACATCTTTAAAGCTTCAGACACTATGGTAGACTCTTTAACACAGCTCATTGCAAGGAAAAGAGCCAAAAATAATAATTAAACATTTATATTTAATTAGATATTATCTTGTATGATTTTAGGATCTGCCTTTTTAATAATTTTATATTTAATTTTCAGATACATTATTGCGTGGATCACATATTATAATAATTTAGACCCAAGACTTGGTGAAAGCACCTGGCGATTTACTTATGATTATCCAGTAGTCGGCGAGAGAGATATTTCTGATTTGGATGATAAGGATTTTGTTAGGTTAAGAAGAAAAAAAAATAAAATTATATTACTAATGTACTCAATAGTCTTAGTAATGTTTGTATCCTCCATGTCTTTATTAAGTAAATTTTTATTATTTTTCACAAGTTAACTTTTTAAGTTGCTTTTTATTTTTTAAGTAAAGAAAAAAGGCTACTATCTCATATACAACTGAAAATATATTAAAGATGATTGGTAATTTAAAAAATTTATAGAGAAATTTATATTTGGGCATTTTTTTCCATAATAATAAAAACGCCTCTGCACCTCCTAAAACTTTGTCACCATCTTTGATATGAAGCCTTCTTAAAAGTTGTTTACTATCTTTAGAAGTTTCCTTTTCAGCCAACTCATTATCTGTAATATCAACCCAATCGATTTCATCTATTTTTTCTTTTTTATAAAGATCAATTTCGGCCTTACAAATTTTACAAGAATTATTAAAATAAACTTTCATAATAAGTGAATTTATTACTAATTTGTCTCAGATATGTACATGCGTAAAATACTCTAGTTGAAAATTTTATGAAACAATCTATTTAATGTCTCTTATGAGTAATTTCTTTGAAAAATCTGACGTATCTAGAAAAGAGGCTGAGAGCATTATTTCTGACACTTTGCAAAAATGTGATGATGGCGAATTGTATTTGGAAAATTCAAAATCTGAGTCAATATTGTTAGATGATAACAAAATTAAAAATTCCAGTTATAATTCAGATTTAGGATTTGGTTTTAGAGCTATATCTGATGAAGTGGTTGCTTATTCTCATTCTAATGAGATTTCTAAGAACTCTTTAAAACAATCTTCAGAAAATTTAAAGTCAACATTAAAATCTGTCAAAGGTACTTACAACCATGAAATTCCTAAATCAAATAAAAAGTATTATGACAATATTAATCCTATTGAGCAAAAATCTCTTAATGAAAAAATTAAAATATTGAACGATGTAAATGATTATTTACGATCTAAAGGTGATAAAGTTAAACAAGTTACAGCTAATTTTTTGGGAGAGCAAAAGTCTGTAGAAATAATTAGATCTGGTGGAGAGACTTTGTCAGATGTCCGTCCTTTAGTAAGGTTTAATGTGTCAGTTATGGTGGAGAAAGATGGCAGAAAAGAAACAGGTGTATACGGTGTTGGTGGAAGACAATCTTACGACTCATATTTAAAAGATGAAAATTGGAAAAGTGTTTGTGACGAAGCTTTAAGGATAGCATCAGTAAATTTAGAGAGTAAACCCGCGCCAGCAGGTGAGATGAAGGTTGTACTCGGACCTGGGTGGCCAGCAATATTAATTCATGAGGCTGTTGGTCATGGTTTAGAGGGAGATTTCAATAGAAAGAAAACTTCAGCATTTCACAATCTGATGGGCCAAAAAGTTGCAAGTGAAGGAGTTACAATTATTGATGACGGTACCATTGATAATAGAAGAGGCAGTCTTACAATTGACGATGAGGGAACGCCAACAGAAAAAACTGTTTTAATTGAAAATGGAATTTTAAAAAATTTTATGCAAGACAGGCTCAATGCACGTTTGATGAAATCAAGATCTACTGGTAGTGGAAGAAGAGAAAACTATAGACATATAGTTCTACCAAGAATGAGAAACACGATGATGCTAAGCGGTAAGCAAACCCAAGAAGAAATGATTAAAGCAGTCGACAAAGGTATTTTTGCAGTAAGTTTTGGTGGTGGACAAGTTGACATTACATCTGGAAAATTTGTATTTAATTGCACTGAAGCTTATGAAATTGTTAATGGCAAAATTGGATCACCAATTAAGGGTGCAACATTAATTGGAGATGGTCCTTCAATTTTAAAAGAAGTCTCTATGGTAGGAAATGATATGATGATGGACCCTGGAATTGGAACATGTGGTAAAGCTGGACAGGGTGTCCCCGTAGGTGTAGCACAGCCATCTATATTAATAAATAAGATGACTGTGGGTGGTACAAAACTTTAAATGGTTAAAGATCAAGAATTTTTAGAGACAAAAGCATCATATTGTTTAGGTTTAGCAAAGAAATTAGGTGCAACAGACTCAAGTGTGATTGTAAAGAACTCTATTTCTGAAACTGTAAATTTTAGAAATAAAAAATTAGATGAGTCTAATAGATCAGATGATCTAGGCCTAAGCATCACCACGTATATTGGTAAAAAAAAATCATCAATATCTTCCTCTAATTTGCTTAATGACAATTTAAATATTTTGATTGAAAAATGTATTGAGACTACAAAAAATACACCTGAGGATGAATTTAATTCTTTACCGGATAGAGATTTATTCGCAAAAGAAGTTAAAGACCTAAATCTTTATGATGAAACCCATATAGAAAATAATCAAAAAATAGATTACCTAAAAAAATTAGAGGCTGCAGCTTCCAACGATAAAAAAATTGTAAATACTGAGTCTAGTTTTACTCAAAATAAATCTAATTTTGTTTTAGCTAACAGTGAAGGTTTTTGTGATGGTTACAAAACATCTTCATTTACAGCATCAAGTGTAACAGTTGCAAAAGATGAAAAAAGCATGGAAAGAGATTATGAATATTCTAGTAAATGTTTTCTTAAAGACCTAGATGATGCAGATGAATTAGGCAATTTAGCCGCTAATCAAACCATTAGAAAATTAAGTCCAAAAAAAATTGGCAGTGAGAAAATTGCTATAATTTTTGATAAAAGAATAGCTAAGGGAGTATTAAGTACTTTTGCAAGCGCTATTTCCTCATCAGCAATATCAAGAGGAACTTCTTTTTTAAAGGATAAAGTTAATCAAAAAATATTCTCAGATAAAATTAACGTATTTGACAAACCTGATATGCTCAAAGGTTTAGGTTCAAGAAATTTTGATAGTGAAGGGGTAAAGACCGACACACTCAAACTGGTGGATCAAGGGATTTTGAAACATTATCTGATTGATACTTACAATGGAAAAAAGTTAAATCTTAAGTCTAATGGAAGATGTGGAGGAACAAGTAATCTTTATTTTGAAAATGGAAATATTAGCTTTAAAGATTTACTGAATTCAAATTCAAAAAGTCTTTATATTACAGAAACCATAGGACATGGAAGTAATATAGTGACTGGAGATTATTCGGTTGGAGCAACTGGGTTTTTAATTGAAAATGGTGAGTTTAAATATCCAATAAATGAAATTACCATAGCAGGTAATTTTAAAGACATGTTTCAAAATATTACCTTAGCAAATGACTTGGAGTTCAAATATGCAACTAACTCACCAACCATGTTAATAGAGGAAATGGTTGTTGCTGGTAAATGAGTGAGTTTTGTATAATTGGTTCAGGAATATCTGGATCCACAATTGCAAATCTTCTTAATAAAAAATATTCAATAATTTTGTTCGACAAGGCAAGAGGCCCTGGGGGTCGTGCATCTTTTAAAAGAATAAAAGGCAAAGCAGGTTTTGATCATGGTACTCAGTATATTTCACCAAAAACTAAAGAATTTAAAAAATTTACTAAAGATTTGATTAAAAAAAGAATTTTAAAAGTATGGGGCGGCAAACACGTTTTTCTTAATTCAAAAAAAAAAGAGGATAAAAAACATCTAAAATTAATTGGCAAAAATGGAAACAATGATATTAGCAAACATTTGCTAAAGAAAATTAATTGCAATTATCAAAGTGAATTAAAAAAAATCTATTATAAAAATAAACTCTGGTATCTGTTATTTGATGATGGAAAATTAAGATCCTTTAAAAACCTTATTTTGACTTGTCCTTTTCCACAATTAAAAAAGCTTTCTAAGAAATTTATAAATCACTCTTTTTTAAGAAAATCAATAAAAATGGATGCAAATATTACTACTATGATTGCAATAAAAAAAAACAAGAATTCAAACAGTAGCTATCTTTTTGAAGACTCAATTCTTGGCTGGGCAGGAAATGAAAACTCAAAAAAAAGATTCAAATCAAAATATGATTTATGGACTCTTCAAAGTACATTTAAATGGGCAAATAAAAAGATTAATAAAAACAAGAATAACAAAAAAGAAAATTCACAAATTATGATCGATAAATTTTTTAAACTTTCAAATATCAAAAAAACAAAGATTTATTATTCACTTAATCACGGTTGGCGATACTCTTCAAATTCGAGACCATTTAAAATCAAAAGTTTTTGGGATCCTAGGAAAAGATTAGGTGTTTGTGCCGATTGGTTTGTAGGACCTAGATTAGAGTCAGGATGGATAAGTGCACATGATTTATTTAGAAAAATCTCAAGAGAAATTAATTAAAATTCTTTAATTTATATTCCCAGTTACCCATTCTTGAATAGGATACTTTTAATATCATTAAATTTTTACGATCATACCAAATGTCAAAATCTAATCTTTTATCTTTCGGTATACTCATGTCTTTAGACTTCAGTGTAAAATGATCAACATCATAAACTTTTCCATAAAGATCTATTTTTTCTTTACCTAAAAAAGTTACCACTTGATCCTTAATACTCCCTGAGATAGGACTTATTTGAGAACTCGCTTGTAAAATTTTGTGATTCCACCAATTTCCAATCACAATATCAGCTGAGGCTTCTCCATTATATGAAGAGCCTTTGATATCAAATTTTTTATTTTTTTGGTTAAATGTTAAATTAACAAACTTCTTTTTGTCATTTTGTAAAGTTTTAGAATTATAAGAAACTAATTGATCATTGAAATATTTTTCTTCGCTATAACCCTCAACTTGGAAAACTGTTGCTCCCAAAAGTTTAACTACAAACTTAATTTGATTAGTAACAATAGTTTCTGATCCATTTCTGTTGAAAAGATAATGATTATAGCCAATTAGCTCACCATTTCGAAAAATCTCCATCTCAATTTTGTTGTATTTAATGTAATGTCCAATATGAGCGATTGAATTTGCTGGATAAATAAAAAGAAATAAAATGACTATAATTTTTTTCATTTAACAACTAGTTTAATAGACTTTATTAACAATAGAAATAACTTATTAAAATGTTTTTAAAAATTAAGAAAATACCAAGGGTCAATTGGAGTTCAGATAAGCCTTATAATTTTAAACCAAAATTCTCTACATTCTTTTTTTTATGTTTTGGCTTGATGTTATTTGGTCTTGGAGAAGGTCTATTAATTGTATCTTTTACTGGTGCTTCTCCATGGAGTGTTTTAGCTCAAGGTATTTCTTTAAATGTTAATTTGAGTATAGGAACAATAACATTTTTGATAAGTGTTGCAGTTTTAATTTTGTGGATACCACTTGGTCAAAAACCAGGGATGGGAACAATACTTAATGCAATCATTATTGCGATGATGATTGATCTTTGCATAAAATTTGTTCCAACCCCATCTAATTACTTTTATCAATTAATTCTGGCAATAATTTCAGTAATAACCGTTGGGATTGGTGGAGGTATTTATCTAGTATCTAATCTTGGAGCTGGACCAAGAGATGGTTTGATGATTGGTCTCCAAAAAAAAACAAATTTACCAGTTGCTGCCGTAAGAGCATTCTTAGAAATTTCTGTTGTAAGTATTGGATGGTACTTAGGTGGAACTGTGGGAGTAGGAACTTTATTATTTGCTTTTGGAATTGGTCCTTGTGTTGCCTTAGGCCTGTATTTAGTTGATAAAACTTTCGATTAGGCTGCAGCGCCTGATTTTTCACTTCTCTTTCTCTCATGTGGATCGAGAATGGCTTTTCTTAGTCTACAAGAGTCTGGAGTGATTTCTAAAGCCTCATCAGTATTTAACATGCTTAATTGCTCTGCGATGGACATTTTTCTTACTGGTGTTAGAACGACATTTTCATCTGTACCTTGTGTTCTCATATTAGTTAATTTTTTACCCTTCATAACATTAATAATCATATCTCCAGGTTTAGGAGATAATCCCACAATCATACCTGGATAAACAGGATCATTATGAGTTACAAACATCTCTCCTCTAGCCTGTAAATTAAATATTGCAAATGCAACTGCTTTTCCTTGTTCCATTGAAATAAGTGCACCATTTCTTCTACCCTCCATTTCACCCTCAAATGGTCCATACGCATGAAAAATTCTGTTTATTACGCCATTACCTTTTGTAAGTGTTAGAAACCGGCTTGTGTATCCCATTAATCCTCTTGTTGGTGCATGAAAGATTAATCTTTTTTTATTTTTACCAGTATCTTTTAATTCTATTAATTTGCCTTTTCTTCTATTCATGGAGTCAATAATTTTTGATGAATGTTCTTCATCTAGGTCCATAGTTATTTCTTCTATTGGCTCAAGTTTGCTACCATTTTCATCTTTTTTATAGAGAACTTTTGGGGGACTAACTGTCATTTCAAAACCTTCTCTTCTCATCTGAGTGAGTAAAATTTCTAACATTAATTCACCTCGACCGCTTACAACAAAAGAATCATTACCTTCATTTTCTGCGAAAGTAATTCCAACATTATTCTGTGCTTCTTGAAGCAACCTATCTCTTATTTGAGTGCTTGTAAGTTTTTTACCCTCAGTTCCTGCAAGAGGAGATGTGTTTACAGTAATGGTAATAGACATTGTTGGTGGATCGATTGGAGTAGCCTTTATAGGATCATTCACCTCAAGATCACAAATTGTGTCAGCAACATTTGCTTTTTCTAAACCAGCGACAACTACAATGTCTCCCGCCTCACCGATTTCGATTGGTACTTTTTTGGTACCCTCATATCTAAAAATTTTAGTAAGTCTTCCTTCATCTACTTTTTCACCCTTTAAATTTATTGCCTTGATCGATTGATTAGCTTTTGCAGTTCCTTGAGCAATTCTTCCGACTAAGCTTCTACCTAAGAAATTGTCTGCATAAAGAAGAGTAGACAGCATTGCAAAAGGTTTTGTTTTATCAAGTTCAGCAGGTTTTACATGATCAATAATTTGATCTAATAAAGGATTTAAATTTTCCCTTGGACCATCAATTTCCTTATCAGCCCAACCAGATCTTCCGCTTGCATATAAAACAGGAAAGTCTAGTTGATCTTCATTTGCATCTAAACTTACAAATAAATCAAAAGTCTCATCTAAAACTTCATTAGCTCTTTGATCTGATTTGTCTAATTTATTGATTACAACAATTGGTTTTAAACCTTGTTTTAGAGCTTTAGAAAGCACAAATTTTGTTTGAGGCATAACTCCTTCAGCAGAATCAATTAAGAGCAATGCACCATCTGCCATACTTAAAACTCTTTCAACCTCTGCTGCAAAATCTCGGTGACCTGGTGTATCAATAATATTTATTCTCGAATCTTTCCAATTAATTGAAGCAGGTTTTGCTAAAATTGTTATTCCTCTTTCTTTCTCAAGTTCACCTGAATCCATTAATCTTTCGTCAACGACCTCATTTTCCCTAAACGAACCGCTCTGCTTCATTAGATTATCAATTAAGGTAGTTTTTCCGTGATCAACGTGTGCGATTATGGTGATGTTTCTAATATCTTTGCTCATAAATCCTGGCTCTTATACCTTAAAATTTTTTTTTGAAAACTTTAAAAAAAACCAATAAATATTGGGATTTTGATAAAAAAATGTCGTTATTTTGTTTTTTTTGCCTTTTCTCTTTTTAATCTTCTTTTTTCTTTTAGAGTAAATTTTGGTTTTTTATTAAGACTTGAATCCTTGAAAGATTTCCCGCTGTATCTTTTTGACATTAAATTATTTTAATATTTCTAAAAAAAAAGGCCATCAAAAGATGGCCTTTAAATTCTTTATATTTGAAATTGGGTTACATTCCCATTCCACCCATTCCTCCCATGCCGCCCATGCCGCCCATTCCTCCAGGCATACCAGCAGGAGCCGCATCTTTTTCCTCAGGTTTATCAGCTATCATAGCCTCCGTTGTCACCAATAATCCTGAGATAGATGCTGCGTCTTGTAAAGCAGTTCTAACAACTTTCACAGGATCAATAATACCTTTAGCAAACATATCACAATACTCTTCGTTTTGTGCATCATATCCGTGTGTCTTTTTATTTTGTTCTAAAAGTTTGCCAACAACTACCGATCCATCCACACCAGCGTTTTTTGTAATTTGTCTTATAGGAGCCTCTAATGCTCTTCTTACCAAATCAACACCAGCTTTTTGATCTTCACCTTTGGCTTTAACTTTTTCAAGTTCTTGAGCAGCATACAATAATGCACAACCACCACCTGTCACAATACCTTCTTCAACAGCAGCTCTTGTTGCATTTAAAGCATCCTCAACTCTATCTTTTCTTTCTTTAACTTCAACTTCTGTTGCACCACCAACTTTAATTACTGCAACACCACCAGCTAATTTTGCTAATCTCTCCTGTAGTTTTTCCTTGTCGTAGTCTGAAGTTGTTTCATCAATTTGTTGTTTGATTGAAGAACATCTAGCTTCTATATCTGATTTTTTACCTGAACCATTTACTATAGTGCTGTTATCTTTATCAACCTTAATTTTTTTACATGAACCAAGATCTTCAAGTTTAACATTTTCAAGTTTAATTCCTAAGTCCTCAGAAATAACTGAACCACCAGTAAGAATTGCAATATCCTCAAGCATAGCTTTTCTTCTGTCACCAAATCCTGGTGCTTTTACAGCTACAACTTTTAAACCGCCTCTCAATTTATTTACTACTAAAGTAGCTAATGCTTCACCCTCAACATCTTCAGAAATAATCATTAATGGTCTTCCAGCTTGAACTACTGCTTCTAAAAGAGGAACCATTGGTTGTAGATTTGTTAATTTCTTTTCGTGTAATAGAATAAAAGGATTTTCTAATTCAGTTGTCATTTTATCACTATTAGTAATAAAGTATGGAGACAAATATCCCCTATCAAACTGCATACCTTCAACAACATCTAATTCTGTTTCAATTCCTTTGTTTTCCTCAACCGTGATAACACCTTCGTTACCAACTTTTTGCATTGCTTTCGAGATCATAGTACCAATTTCTTTATCACCGTTTGCTGAAATTGTTCCAACTTGAGCGATCTCATCACTATCTTTTACTTTCTTAGCTGAAGATACTAGATTTTGTTTCACTACATCTACTGCAGCATCAATTCCTCTTTTTACATCCATTGGGTTCATGCCTGCAGTAACATATTTTACACCTTCTTTTACGATAGCTTGTGCGAGAATAGTTGCTGTAGTTGTTCCATCACCAGCTTCATCATTTGTTTTGCTAGCGACTTCTTTAACCATTTGAGCACCCATGTTTTCAAATTTATCTTCGAGATCAATTTCTTTGGCAACAGAAACACCATCTTTTGTAATTCTTGGAGCACCATAAGATTTGTCCATAACCACATTTCTTCCTTTTGGTCCTAGTGTTACTTTGACTGTATCAGCTAGGATATTAACTCCTCTAATCATTGCTGCTCTTGCTTCTGCATCAAATTTTACTATTTTTGCCATTTTATTTTCTCCTTTAAATTAAATTATTTGCTTGAAATTCCCATAATGTCTGACTCTTTCATTATGCTGTATTCTTTGCCATCAATTTTAACTTCAGTCCCTGACCATTTGCCAAATAAAACTTTATCTCCAACTTTTACATCCATTGGTATCGTTTTGCCGTCCTCAGTTTTTGCGCCGCCACCGACTGCAACTACTTTGCCTTCTTGAGGTTTTTCCTGTGCTGTATCAGGTATGATTATTCCACCAGCAGTTTTTTCACTGCTATCTAAAACTTCTATTAAAACTCTATCGTGTAACGGTCTAAATTTCATAAATTCTCCTTATTAATATGGTCTTCATATAGAGATTGGCTTTACTATTTCAAGATATACTTAAAAATTAGTTAGTTAAAAAATAAAGGAATTTGAGGGTTTTATGGTTTATAGATTAATTCGATGACTAAAAATTTAGATAATGAAGGCTTAAGTTCTATTGCAGACAATTATCAGCTATTTTATGTTGACTTATGGGGAGTGGTCCATAATGGGGTTACACTTCACCTTGAAGCGATAAAAGCTCTTAAAGAAATTAATAAAAAAAAAAAGGACTATATTTTACTCACAAATGCACCCAGACCTAACCATGCAGTTAAATCTTTTTTAGAAAAACTAGGCATGGAAAAAGAAATTAGAGACCATGTTTTTACCTCTGGTGAGGCAGCTCTCATTTATTTAAAGAAAAATTTAATAAATAAAAATTTTTTTCACGTTGGTCCACCAAGAGATTTTGATTTATTTAAAGACTTTGAAAAAATGAAAATAGATAATATTGAAAAAAGTGAATATATTTTATGCACTGGATTGTTTGATGATCATAATGATGACTTAAATTATTATAAAGAACTGTTTGAAAAAAATATAAAAAAAAAAATGATTTGCACAAATCCTGATTTAATTGTGGACAGAGGAAACACTAGAGAGTTTTGTGCTGGTTCTGTTGCAATGGTTTTTGAAAAAATGGGTGGAGAAGTTGTTTACTTTGGAAAACCTTATCCCGAAGTTTATAATCAATCTACTGACAATAAGAATAAAAAGATTCTATCCATAGGTGATAATTTAAATACCGATATAAAAGGAGCAAACCTCTTAAATTATGATTCTTTAATAATATCAAATGGAGTCCACAAAGATGAGATCAAAGAAAAAGGAATCGAAAAAGTTGCAAAATCTTACGAGGCAATTTGTAATTATGTTCAATCAGAATTGAAATGGTAAAATCAAAAAAAATATATAAAAATTTTAATATCAATCCAAGATATAAAAACTCAATTATATTAATCGGTAACTTTGATGGAGTTCACAAAGGACATCAAAAATTATTCTCATTAGCTAAGAAATATAAAAAAAAATATTCTTCAAAAATTGGTGTGCTGACTTTTGAACCAATGCCAAAAATGTTTTTTAATAAGAATTTAGATAATTTTAGAATCTCTAATTTGCAGCAAAAAATTGATAATCTCAAAAATCTAAATGTAGATTTTTTGATAATAAAAAAATTTGATCGAAAATTTTCAAAAATAAAATCAATAACTTTCATTAAAGAAATATTAGGTAAAAAGTTAAAACCAAAATTCATTTTTGTAAGCAATAATTTTAGATTTGGGAATAAGAGAGAAGGTAATGTTAGACAGTTAATTAAATTTGAGAGTATGTGTGGTTACAAGGTAATTAAACCACAACCACTGTTAACCAATAAGAAAATAGCATCTTCATCTTTGGTAAGAAAACTTTTACAAAAAGGAAAATTAGAAAAAGCTAATAAAATTTTGAATAGAAATTGGTCAATTATTGGAAAGGTTCAAAAAGGAAGACAGCTAGGAAAAAAAATCGGTTTCCCAACGGCAAACATTGATATCAAAGATTATATTTTAGCCTGCCCAGGTGTATATGCAGTAAAAGCAAAAAGATATGGCAAACATAATTTCATAAAAGGGATTGCAAATTTAGGCTATCGACCAACATTTAATGGGAAAAAAATATTATTGGAAGTTCATTTATTTAATTTTTCTGGAAATCTTTATAATAAGTATTTAACAGTAGAATTTAAAAAATTTATTAGAAAAGAAAAAAAATTTAAAAATGTCGACCAACTTAGAAAACAAATTAGAACTGACTTATTAATAGCAAAAAAATAAAATGAGCAAATCTCAAATAAATCTTCCTAAAACTGCTTTTTCGATGAAAGCAAATTTACCAACCCGAGAACCTGAAATTTTGAAACTTTGGCAGAACATAAAACTTTATGATGAATTGAGAAAATCGAGAAAAGGAGAAGAAAAATTTGTTCTTCATGATGGTCCTCCATATGCAAATGGCAATATACACATGGGAACTGCTTTAAATAAAATTTTAAAAGATATAATTGTGAGATTTCATCAAATGGATGGAAAAGACTCAGTCTATGTTCCAGGATGGGATTGTCATGGATTGCCAATAGAATGGAAAATTGAAGAACAATACAAAAAAAATAAAAAAAACAAAAATGAAGTTCCAATTGTTGAGTTTAGAAAAGAATGCAGAGCCTTTGCAGAAAAATGGATAGATATTCATAAAGATCAATTTAAAAGGTTAGGAGTTGTAGGAGATTGGGATAATTATTACTCTACAATGAGTTTTGATGCTGAAGCTCAAATAGTAAGAGAATTAGGTAAATTTTTAAAAGAAGGAAGTTTGTATAGAGGCTTTAAACCTGTTTTATGGTCTACTGTTGAAAAAACAGCTTTAGCAGATGCAGAAGTTGAGTATCAAGATCATAGGTCAGATACTATTTATGCATCTTTTCCAGTTAAATCATCAAATATAAAAGAATTAAATGACAGTGAAATAGTAATTTGGACAACTACCCCATGGACTATTCCAGCCAATAAAGCATTAGCTTATAATGAAAGCTTAGAATATTCGTTAATTGAGGTAAATGATGATGGAGATTTTAAAAATAAAAAAATTGTTATTGCAGATGCATTAATAGATACAGTTGTAAAAGATACGAAAATTCAAAGTTTCAAAAAATTAAAAAATTTCAAAGGTAGAGATTTAAAAGGAACAATATGCAATCATCCTTTTTTAAAACTTGGTTATGAATATGACATACCTATGCTAGAAGCACGTTTTGTTACTACAGAACAAGGTACAGGAATTGTTCATTGTGCACCAAGTCATGGTCCTGATGATTTTAATTTGTGTATGAATAATGGAATTAAAGCGATTGAAACAGTTGATGGCGATGGAAGATATACAGAAAATGTAGCCCTTTTTGAAGGGATGCATATTTTTAAATCTAATTCAATTGTGATTGAAAGATTAAAAGACCAAAAAAAATTATTATCGAGTGGTGAACTTGTTCACTCTTATCCTCATTCATGGAGGTCCAAAGCACCATTAGTTCATAGAGCAACTCCTCAATGGTTTATTTCTATGGATAGTCATAAACTCAGAAACAAAGCTTTAAAAGCAATTGATGAAACAACCTTCTATCCTAGCAAAGGAAAAGAAAGATTAAAATCGATGATTGAAACAAGACCTGATTGGTGTGTTTCAAGACAAAGAGTATGGGGAGTTCCATTACCTATTTTTATAAACAAGAAGACAAGTGAAATTTTGGTCGATGAGGAGGTTTTTGATAATATTGCAAAAATTTATGAAAAAGAGGGATCTGATTGTTGGTTTTCGGATGATCCACAAAAATTTCTTGGAAAGAAATATAAAGCTGCGGATTTTGAAAAGTTAAGTGATATCGTAGAGGTATGGTTTGATAGTGGATCTACACATTCATTTGTATTGGAAAAAAGAAAAGATTTAAAGTGGCCTGCATCTATGTATCTTGAGGGCTCTGACCAACATAGAGGCTGGTTTCATTCATCTCTTTTAGAGTCTTGTGGAACAAGAGATCGTGCACCCTTTGAGTCTATTCTTTCTCATGGTTTTGTAGTTGATGGCAAAGGTTTAAAAATGTCAAAATCTTTGGGAAATGTAATTGCGCCCGAAGATATCTTAAAAAAATATGGAGCTGATATACTTAGAATTTGGGTTGCTTCCTCAAATTATGCTGAGGATCTTCGAATAGACTATTCAATACTAGATCAACATGCCGAGTCTTATAGAAAAATAAGAAATACATTTAGATATTTGCTTGGAAATCTTAATGATAATTTTGAACAAATAGATTTAGAAAAAATTAAAATTGAGAATTTACCCGAACTAGAGCGATTTATGCTTCATAAAATTTACAATTTAAATTCTAAATTTATCAAGTATTTCAAAGATTATGATTTTCATAATTTATATAAAGAATTATTGAATTTTTGCACCGTAGATTTATCTGCTTTTTATTTTGATATAAGAAAAGATACTTTGTACTGTGATCCAATAAATTCTGAAAAAAGAAAATCTACACTTATATTGTTAAATGTTATTCTTAATTCTTTAATAAGATGGTTTGCACCAATATTATCTTTTACAACTGAAGAGATTTATCAACTTATTTCAAAAAACAAAAAGAGTATTCATCTTGAAAAATTTTTAAATTTTCCAGAAAAATTTAATAATTCAAAATTGAATTCTAAATGGGAACAATTAATCAAAATAAGGGATATTTGTAATTTGAGTATTGAGCAAAAACGAGCAAGTAAAGATATTGGATCTAGTTTGGAGGCAGCTTTAATTGTGAAATTAAATAATGAGAACCAGAAATTTTTGAAAAATATTGATCTTTCAGAACTTTGCATAACTTCATCAGTCAAAATTGAGAATAGCGATACAAATGACATAATTGTAGAAACAAGCAAAGCAAAAGGTGAAAAATGTCCAATATGTTGGAAAATCAGAAGCGCGCCATGTGAAAGACCGAATTGTAAATAGAATGTTAAAAAAACATTTAGTAGATCTTTCAGTTATTATTTTTATTTTTTTAATCGATAGAGTTAGCAAATTATTGATCATTAATTCTCCAGAAACTTATGAACAATATGGCATTAGTGTTACATCTTTTTTAAATTTTAATTTAATTTGGAATGAAGGTATTGCTTTCGGCTTATTTTCTTTTGATGAAAAATTATATTATAATTTTTTGACAATCTTTATTTGTCTAATAACTGTCGTTATTATTTGGTTAATGTTTAGAACTAGTGGATTTGAGAAATTAAGTTATATTATGATTATAGGAGGTTCTCTTGGAAATATCTTTGATAGAATATTTTACTCCGCGGTGCCAGATTTTATAGATTTTCATATTAACAATTTTCATTGGTTTATATTTAATGTTGCTGATATATTCATCACTATAGGTATAATTTTTTTAATAAGTTTTGAAATATTTGGTAAAAAAAATTAAATGAGATTTATTTATAATATTTTAATAATTTTGACAGTATCATCATTTTTGTTTTCTTGTGGAGGCTTTAAGTTGCAAAAAAAAGCTGACTCAGGTGAGGAATTTTTAATAGAAAAAAAGGATCCACTAGTTTTACCACCAGATTTTTCAAAATTACCAAAACCAAATGAACAACCCGAAACTTTAGATGAAGAGGTTAATATCAAATCTATATTTGATGGAGAAAAAAGTAGTACTGAGGAAGATAACGATCAAAACTCTTCAAAATCTAATATTAAAAAAAGTATTTCCGATAAAATTCAAAAACAGTAATGCTGACAAAGAATCTCACTTTTGAAAACTTTGTAAATAAAAAAGTAAACTTAAAATTAAAAAATTATTTGAAAGAACTAATTTCCTCAAAAAATGAAGTTATTAATTCTTTATCAAGAGGTTACAAATACAGTTACACCAAAAAATCAATAAAAAAATTAAAAGGATATAAGGATATTAGAATTTTCGGCATGGGTGGATCTTCTCTAGGAGCAATGGCAATTTATGATTTTTTAAGACATAAAATAAATAAAAATTTTTATTTTCTTGCAAATCTTAATCAAAAGATAAAATTTCCAAAAAAAAAATATCTTAACTTAGTAATTTCGAAATCTGGAAATACATTGGAAACAATCATTAATAGCAATTTATATATAAATAAAAACGATAAAAATGTTTTAGTTTCAGATAAAAAAGAGAGTATTTTAAAAGAGATAAGTATGAAGTTAAAATCAGATATCATTGAACATAACAACTTTATTGGTGGAAGATATTCAGTTTTATCAGAGGTTGGTATGTTGCCAGCAGAATTAATGGGATTGGATTCAAGGAAATTTAAAAAATTTGATAATTTAGTAGCTAATAAGAAATTTTTAAATTCACTAGTAATCAATGTTTCAAATATTTTAGAATTAATTAAGAGAAAAAAATTTAACTCGGTTATTCTAAATTATGATGAAACCACTGAAAATTTTTTAAAATGGTATCAACAATTAGTAGCAGAAAGTTTAGGCAAAAAAGGAAATGGTATTTTCCCAATAATATCAAATATGCCTAAAGATAATCATAGTCTAATGCAATTATATCTAGATGGTCAAAAAAATAATTTTTACACATTTTTTTATACAAAAGATCAAAATTATCAAAAGTTAAATCAAGATATTATTCCTGGCTCTTTAAAATACTTAAAAAAAAAGAATTTGGGGAATATTCTTCATTCTAAGATTCTAGCAACAAAAAAAGTTTTTCAAAAAAAAAAGATACCTTTTAGAAGTTTTTATTTAAAATCTAAAAATGAGGAAGTCCTTGGTGAATTATTTACATATTTTATTTTAGAAACAATTCTTATAGCTAAAGCTTTAAAAATAAATCCTTATGACCAACCAGCTGTTGAACTAATTAAAATAGAGACAAAAAAAATTTTAAAAAGTTCTTAATTTGCAAAATATACTTTAGAGACTCCATAGGTCCGGGTATCAAGAATATTAATTTTCTCGGTTATTACTATTTTATCTTTTTTATGTCTGTGAATAATTAAAATACCATTTTTTTTAAGAAGTTTTCTATAAATAATTTTTTCAATTAACATATTAATTTTCATTTCTTTGTAAGGGGGATCAATAAAGATTATATCAAATTTTTTATCAATCTTTTTGTCAGAACTAAAATATTCAAAACAATTATTTTTAAAGATTTGAAATTTTTTTTCATTTTTAAAAAAAAGTAGATTTTTTTCTAATACTTTAATTGCCTCAAAATAATTTTCAAAAAAATACACGCACTCAGACTCTCTTGATAAACATTCTATTCCAAAAGATCCACAGCCAGAAAATAAATCTAAAATTGTAGAACCTTTTAAATTAACATTCATTTTTTTTGAATGTTCTAAAAGATTGAAAATTGACTCCTTTACTAAATCTTTTAAAGGTCTAGTGTTTTTATCTTTAGGTAATAATAACTTTTTTCCTTTAAATCTCCCAGAAATTATTCTCATCTTGATATAATCTTATAACCAATATCTTTTCTAAAATATCCATTTTGCCAATTTAATTTTTTAATTAAACTTATGGCTTGATCTCTACCAATTTTTAAATTGTCTGATTTAATTACAAAATTTAATACTCTCCCACCATTAGAGTGTATTTTTGAATCATTTATTTTAGTTCCGGCGTGAAAAATGTATTCATTATTCTGAAGCTTAATTTCTTTAAGACCATTTATTTCTAAATTATTTTTATATTTATCTGGGTATCCTTTTGAGGCTAAAACAATGCAAATACTCTTTTCTTCAAACCATTCTAAATTTATATTTTTTAAATTTTCATTAACAGTGGCAACTACTATGTCTAAAAAATCGGTTTTGAGTCTTGGAAGTATTGTCTGACATTCAGGATCCCCCATTCTAACATTGTATTCAATCAAAAAAGGCTCACCATCTATAATCATTAATCCTGCATATAGAAAACCTTTAAATTTATTATTTATATCTTTTAAGCCTTTTAATGTTGGTTCTATTATTTTCTCTACTATCTTTTTTTCCAGTTTTTCACTTTCTAATCGAGAAGGTGAGTAAGCTCCCATTCCTCCCGTGTTTTTACCTTTATCTCCTTCTAAGGCTCGTTTGTGATCTTGTGCAGTTCCAAATGTTTTATAACTGATGCCGTCAGAAATTATAAAAAAACTCATTTCTTCACCCTTTAAAAATTCTTCAATTAAAATTTGTTTTGCTTCTCCAAATTTACCATTAAAAATTTCCTTAACTGCTTTTTTTGATTGATCATTAGTTTCACAAATATAGACACCTTTTCCTGCTGCTAAACCATCAGCCTTAACAACTATAGGAAATTTACATTCATTTAAGAATGAAAGACTGTCTTGAATGCTATTGAAGACACCAAATTTTGCAGTAGGAATATTATATTTTTTACATAAATTTTTTGTGAAAATTTTTGAACCTTCAAGTTGCGAAGAAATACGATCTGGACCAAATACTTTGATTTTGTTTAGTTCCAAGAAGTCGACTATTCCATCTACCAGTGGTTTTTCAGGACCTACTATTATTATGTCTATACCCAGTTCTTTTATAACTCTTTTTAATTCCTCAAAATTATTCAGTTCAATCTCAATATTTTCTGCGATAAAGCTAGTCCCTGCATTTCCTGGAAAACAGTAAATTTTGTCAATATTTTTTGATTTTTTTAAAGATATACATATGGCATGCTCTCTACCACCGCTTCCTATTACTCCAACTTTCATATAATTATATATAAACTATAAATCATGAAAAAATTAGCTAAATTAAAATTTTTACCAAATAATTTCAAAATAATTGAAAATGGTGACCATGTTATATGCGCAGTCTCAGGTAAAAAAATTTCTTTAGATAATTTAAATTATTGGAATGTGGAAACTCAAGAAGCCTATTATTCTTATAAAGAAGCTCATCAAAAAAGAGAATCAGAAACCTAAATTATTATAATTTCCACCTATTATGTGTCCAAATCCATTGTTTTGGATTTGCGATAATCATTTTTTCTAAAATTCTATTAAGTTCTAGTGTAATTTTTTCAACAGAGTCATTTTCAGAAAATTGAATGTTATCAAAAATTCTAATTTTAAAATTATCATCTATTGATCTTTCTATATTAATAGGAACTACTTCAGCATTAAATTTTTTGATGAATTGAGCTGGTATTGTAGTGGTGAGAGCTTCTTTACCAAAAAAATTACATTTTATTCCCTCTGATACTCTTTGATCAATCATTAAAGCAATTGATGTCCCACTTTTGAACTCTCTAAGCAACTCCTTGGTGCCAGAAATTCCTTTTTGAATTTGTTTTTTACAAATATAATTTTTTCTTATGTTTTCCATAAGTGGATTTAGAAATTTATTATTCAAAGGTCTATAAATCGCAGCTAAATCAATACCAGACTTTTCAATATGCATTGCCATTAATTCAAAATTATCGAAATGTCCTGATATGAAAATCACTGGTATATTTTTTTGCTTTATTTTTTCCAACCCTTTTTGATTTTCTATAATAATTTTTTTTTTAAATTTAGGAGATTGCCTAAAATTTTTGATAAAAATATATTCAGCAAAAATTTTACCATAAGTTGCCCACATGCTGTTTAAAATTTTTTCTTTTTCATTCTCATCTAATTCTGGGAAAGCTATAGTTAAATTAGAATGTGAAATTTTTTTCGATCTAAAATGAGGGCCAATTGTTTTGAAAATAAAGCTTGAAAAAGATTTTGATAACTTAAGTCCTAAAATCTTAAACAATAAAAATAAAAAGATAATAAAAATAAACTGTATAAAATATTTAATTAATTTCATTTATTTTGGTTTTTAAAAATTTAACAAGCTTATTTTCATCTTTAATTTTGATATTAATTTCTAAAAAACTAATTTTTTCTCTAAAATTTTGAGGAATTCTATTGAAATCTTTTTCAGTTGTAATGATTTCTGCATTATGAGAATTTGCTTTATTTATAATTTCTGAGATATCTTTATCTTGATAATTATAATGATCTGGAAAAGTAATTTCTTCAATTATTTTAAATTTATTTTTAAGTAGTAACTTTTTGAAACTATCAGGATTTCCAATTCCTGAAAAAATAACATAATTTTTGTCAATATTAAATTTATTGATATTTTTTATTTCAATATTTGTCTCAAAAATTTCAATATTTGGATTTATATTTCTGATCCTATTAAAAATATAATCTAAATTTGAATCCTCATTAACTGTTTTTAAAAATATTCCATGATAGTTTTTAATAGTATTTATTTTTTCTCTTAATGGCCCAGAGGGTATTAAATGACCGTTTCCAATCCATTTTTCACTATCAAAACAAGCAAACTTTATATCATAGTCTATCCATTTTTCTTGAAGTCCATCATCAAAAATTATCATGTCAAATTTCATCTCAATAGCTTTTTTGACTATTTTTTTTCTGTTACTTAATGAGATGAAATTTGAGTTATCTTCAAGAAGTTTTTGTTCGTCCATTTGATTATTGTAAAATTTTTTTGCAGTTACCGGATTGATATTCATTTTTTTTAAAAGATTATATAAAAATAGTGAAGTTGGAGTTTTTCCAGTGCCTCCAACATATAAATTCCCAACACATAAAGTCTTTATTTCAGTGAATTTTTTTTTTGGTATAAGACTGGAGATAATATTATTAATTTCAACAAATATCGTAAAAGGATAAAGTAAATACGTTAAAAAATTTGGTTTTTTAAAGTCCCAAAATTTTGGTTTTTTTAATATCATTTATTAATTTCTTTGTAGGTTTTATTTAAAATATTTATTCCTATCAAATGTAAATTTTTAACTATTTTTTTAGAGTTATTTTTTGAATTAAAATATTTGACAATATTGTTAATTAGTTGATCTTGATTAGTTATTTTTCTTGATATTTTTTTTTTATCTAGAAATCTATAAATTTCTTTAAAATTTGAAACATTTGGACCATGTAAAACTTTACAACCATATCTAGTTGCTTCCAATGGATTTTGACCACCATGCATAATTAATGATCCTCCTAAAAAAATATTTTTACAAACTTTGTAGAACAATTTTGTTTTTCCATAAGAATTTACTAGATAAATGTCTGTATTAGGGTCAATTTTCTTTTGAGGTTTATCTAAATGAACTTTAAGGTTTAAGTTATTAAGTTCTGTCTTAATTGAATTTATTCTATTAATGTGCCTTGGAATAATTATCGTTAACAGGTTTTTAAATTTTTTTTTCAATTTTATATGTGCTATTCCACAAAACTTTTCTTCATTATAGTGAGTACTGGATGCGCACCATGTTTTCCTTGAGTTTATAAAATTTAGAAGATCTTTATTTAAGTTGGTTTTTTCATTTTCCGATTGACTGAATTTTAAGTTGCCAATTATTTTTATATTTTTAGCACCTAGTTTTTTTAAAAATTTTTTGGTTTCAATATTTGATGAAAGACATAAATCAAACTTACTAAAGATTGATTTTGCAAAGGAAGAAAAAACTTTCCAATGATTAAATGATTTATTTGTAATACGTCCATTTAAAAGAAATATTGGTATATTTCTTTTGTATAAATTATTTATAGTATTTGGCCAAATTTCAGAGTCTATAAAAAAAGCTTTAGAAGGTTTCCAATAATTTAAAAATTTTTTGCAAACAAAATTGCAATCAATTGGAAAAAATTGATGTAAAGTTTTTTTTAATTTTAAATTTTGAATTATAAATGATGAACTTACAGTATTTGATGTAATTAATATTTGATGAATTTTTTTATTTTTTTCAAATCTTTCTACTAGTGGAATAATACTTTGTATCTCACCAACACTAGCTCCATGAAACCAAATTAAATTTCCTTTATTTCTTTTTTTTGAAAAAAAACCTATTTTTTCTTTAAATCTTATTTTGTCTTCTTTACCTTTGAATATTCGAAAAATTATTATCAATGGAGAAAAAAAAAATACTAAATTTATTAAAATTTTATAAATAAAAAACATTAAGATTTTAATTGTTTATCATAAAAATTTTTATAAATTGACGAAGTATTTAATAGTTCATTATGATTTCCCTCTGCAACTACGTTTCCAGAGTCAATTACGTAAATTTTGTCTGAATTTAAAACTGTAGATAATCTGTGAGCAATTACGATTGTTGTTTTATTTTTTGTGAGGTAATTAATCGCTTTTTGAATTTTATCCTCTGTTTCTGCGTCTAAAGAAGAGGTAGCTTCATCTAGTAAAATTATTTTACTTTTTTTAAGTATTGCTCTTGCAATCGATAATCTTTGTTTTTCTCCACCAGATAACCGCACACCATTTTCACCTATCACAGTGTCGTATCCGTTCGGCATACTCATTACAAAATCATCGCAATTTGATAACCTCGCTGCCTCGATGATTTCTTCATCTGAGGCTGTAAGTCTGGAGTATTTGATATTATTTTTTATTGTATCATCAAAAAGAGATATATCCTGACTTACTAATGAAATATTTTCTCTTAAAGACGATATTGAGTACTCATCTATTGGTTGATTATCTAGGTAAATTTTTCCGTCCAAAGGTTCATAAAATCTTGGAATAAAATTTAGTATTGTAGATTTCCCTGCCCCACTATGACCAACTAATGCAGTCATTTGACCACTTTGAAATTCTAAACTTACTTTATTTAAAACATTATTTGGACTTTCAGAATATTTGAAACTTACATCTCTAAAATTTATGTTTCCTTGATCTACTTTTAGATGATTATTGAAATTTTTGTCAGTATTATCCTCATCGATAATAGGTATTAATCTTTTGGCAGCTGATAGCCCTTGATGAATACCCATATTCAAAGTCGCTAACGATCTCACAGGTTGATAGGCCAACATCATTGCTGCCAAGAATGAAAAAAAATTATTTAATTCTAATTCACCTTTTACAATTAAGTTACCTGAGTAGTAAATTAATCCTCCAATCATCAAACCTGTTAGAGTTTCCATAATAGGAGTTGCTCTTGTCATAACTGTTTGAATTTTTACAACTTTATTTTTAAAAGAATCAATAATTTTAGTTAGTCTTTTATTTTCGTATTCCTCAGTTTGAAAAATTTTAATAACTTTATGATTTTTGATAATTTCAATAAAAAATGAACTTAAAAAACCAGCAATTTCTTGTGACTCTGTTGAAACTTTACCAATTCTTTTACCTAAAGATTTTGCAGCAATAGACGCCAAAGGGATCATAACAATTGCAAATATTGCTAATTTCCAATTTTGATAAAACATAACACCTATAAGACCAATCAGCGTCAAACTATCTTTGGTGAATAATAAAATTGTATCTGTTACTAGTTTCATTACCATACCAGAGTCATAATTAATGTGAGAAAGAAATTTTCCTGAATGTTTTTTATTCATTTTCTCAACATTTGATTTTAAAATTGATTGCATAATTTGTAATTGAAGAATTTTTTGAACTTCACCACCAACTTGAATGAGTAAAGTTTTAGCTAAATAGAGAGAAGTACCCTTAATCGCAAATGTAATTAAGATAATAAAAGGAATTATAACCATAAGTTTTTGATTTTTTTCAATAAAAATCTTCTCTATAGCTGGATCAAGTAGGTAGGCGATCATAGCAGTGCTACCCGCTACTAATACAGAAAAGAATACAGAGAGAAAAATTTTTCTGATATGTTTTTTTGTATATCTTTTATAAAGGTCAATCAAAATTTGTGAATTAGTCATTTAATTTAATTTACCAATAAGAATACAAATTAATATTATTAATCCCAAAACGTTATTGCTTTTAAAAATTTCCAGACATTTTTCCTTATTTTCTTTATTGAAACTCATGATTTGAATAAAGAATAAATGAAATAAAACTGCCATAGCTCCTATAAAAAAATAATAATTAAAATTTAATTTGATACCAGTGATAACAAAAAATGAGGTGAAAATTAAATAACATATAGATAAAAATATTTTTGGATTTTGTTTAAACTTTATTGATGTTGATTTAACTCCTATAATTTCGTCATCTTCAATATCTTGAAACCCGTATATTGTGTCGTAACCCAATGTCCAAAATATGGCGCCAAGATAAAGTATTATGGGAATAAGACTTATTTCACCGTTAATAGACGTCCATCCTAACAGTAATCCATAATTAAAAGTTATGCCTAAGAATAGTTGAGGCCAATAGGTAAACCTTTTCATTAATGGATAAGTGAAGGCTAGCGGCATAGACGCTAAAGCAATAATAATTGTAAAAAAATTAAAATTAATTAGCACTAAAAAAGCGATCAAACATAGAATTCCTGAATATAACAGCGCAAGTTTGACTGATACTTTTCCTGAGGCTATCGGCCTATTTTTAGTCCTAAATACTTTTTTATCATATTTTCTATCGAAAGTATCATTTACTATGCAGCCAGCAGATCTCATTAAAACAGATCCTAAAAAAAATAGTAATAAGTAAAAAAAATAAATTTTTAAATCCGATGAAAAATCATACGCTAGTGTAAGACCCCATGAACAAGGCCAAAATAATAGCATGTATCCAATCGGTTTTTTAAGTCTGATAAGTTCTACAAAAAGATTTAATTGGTTCATAAGATTTTACTTGTAAATAACAAAGCCAAGATTGATAATCAAACTGATTCGTATGAATATTGATTATACTGTAACTGCATTAATGTTTCCTGCAATACCATTAATGATGGCAGTTTATAGTAATAGATTTCATTCATTAAGTATCCTTATTAGACAACTTCACGATGAACATGTGTATGAAAAGCACATACCACCTGAGTGGAAAAAACAATTCATAAATTTAAGTGGCAGGATAACTCTTTTAAGATGGACAATTTTATTTGCATCCTTTGGCTTTCTGTTTAACATGTTAACTGTATTTGCCCTTTACTTTAATGAGGTTTTTATAGCGAGGATTATTTTTGGGTCATGTTGTTTGTCGATGATAATTTCAATACTATTTTTTATTAGAGAAATTCATATTTCAACAAACGCTCTTAAGTTACATATGTCTGATATGGACGTAAATGTTGATTAAGGAATAATGACTGCTGGACCAGTCAAAATTCTTGCTTCTAGATCTTTATGAGCTTGAGCAACATCCTGAAGTGAATACTTCTTTGAAATTTCAACATTAATTTTTTTTGATAAAACTGCATCAAAAACTTTTTTTGCAGATTCGACTAGCTCCTCTCTTTTTATGGTGTAATGAGCAATAGATGGTCGTGTAAAAAAAAGACCTTTTGCATTTATATCTTTTTTAACATCTATGGTGTCAACATAACCTGATGCATTCCCAAAAGCTACCATCATACCTCTGATCTTTAATGTTTCGATAGATCCTTTGAAAGTTTTGATACCAACACCATCGTAAACAACGTCAATACCATTTTTACCAACAATTTTTTCAACCTCTTCAACAAAATTTTTTTCAGAATAATTAATTACATGATGGCAACCATTTTTTTTAGCAATCTCCTCTTTGGCTTTTGAGCCCACAGTCCCAATAACTTCAGCACCTAATGCATTAGCCCATGGACATAAAATCTGGCCAAGTCCACCTGCTGCAGCATGATATAAAACTCTATCACCCTTTTTTAACTGATATGCTCTGTGTAATAAGTATTCTGCAGTAATTCCTTTTAATGTAATGCAAGATGCTACCTCGTCAGAGACTCCATCTGGAACAGATACTAATTTTTCTTCAGGCATTATTTGCTTTTCTGAATAAGCACCGATAGGCATTGATGCATGAGTAACTCTATCACCAACTTTAAATAATTTTACTTCAGATCCAACTTCTTCAATTACTCCACAAGCCTCAAGTCCAACACCGCTAGGTAATGGGATAGGATAAAGGCCTGTTCGATGATAAATATCTATAAAATTTAAACCAATTGATAAATTCTTAATCAACACCTCTTTTGGTCCAGGCTTCCCTAATTCTACATCTTTAATAACCAAAACTTCTGGTCCACCAAATTTATCTATTTGAACTGATTTCATTATCTACTTTACAAATGTACCATTATGATAATCTTGAACAGCTTGCAAGATTTCTGCTTTAGTGTTCATTACAAATGGTCCACCTCTAGCTATTTCTTCATTTATAGGTTTACCTGAAATAACTAAGAATTTTGAATCAGATTGTGCACTGATTTTTAAATCCTCACCTCTCGATAGTAAGATCAAAGTACTATCCTTGACTTTTTCATGTTCTTTTTCACCAATTTTAATCTCACCTTTTATGAGATAGATAAATGTATTGTGTGAAGAGGGAAGACTAAATTTAAAATTTTTGTTTTTATTTAATTCAACATCAAAATAAATGGGTTCGACATTATGTCCTTTAACTGGACCTTCAGCTTTTTCAAATTTACCCGCAATAACTTTTACTTGCTTATCATTATCTTTGTGAACACTCATTTTATCTGAGTCAATATAAATATATTCTGGTTTACTCATTTTTAATTTTGCTGGCATATTTATCCATAATTGAAATCCATGAAGTTTTCCCTCTTTCATGGCAGGCATTTCAGAATGAATAATTCCACTTCCTGTTTTCATCCATTGAACATCACCAGCAGTCATTCTACCTTTTCCGCCAGTACTGTCTTCATGTTCAAAGTCACCAGCAAGCATATAAGTGACAGTTTCAATTCCTCTATGTGGATGTGGAGGAAATCCTGCAATATAATCTTCACTATTCTCTGAACCAAATTCATCTAGCATTAAAAAAGGATCAAAATAATTTGGTTCCACACCAATACTTCTTTTTAATTTAACTCCAGCTCCATCTGATGCTGGAATAGGATCAATGATTTTATTTACTTCAATATTTTTCATCAGATTAAAATAGTTGTTCTATTTCGATTTGCAATATTACTTTTTGTTATGCGAGCCATCACAAAAAGGTTGATCGTTTGTTTGTTTGCATACACAAAAGAACACTTTTTTTGTTAATTCAGCTTTATAAGCCAAGGGTTTGAATTCTGTTCCTTTATGCGAACCATCACAAAATGGCTGCTTAGAACTTTTACCACAGCTACACCAGTAATAAGATTTTCCCTGTTCGACTTCTATAGCTAATGCGCTATTCCCAGCTCTTTGTCCTTTATTCATATTATCTGCATTTTAATTTAAATTAAATTAATAAGTTCGCTTAAATTTTTAACTTGATTTTTGGGTTTGTAATCAAGATTGTCAAAGATATTATTATTACGGTTTACCCAAATAGAATGATAACCATAATTTCCACCTCCTGAAACATCCCAAGTGTTTGCACTTAAGAAAGCTATTTCGTTGCTTTTAATTTTGTATTTTTTGATAGGCAATTCATAAACTTTAGAGTTTGGTTTATAAATTCCAACTTCCTCTATTGAAAATAAATCATCGAATAGATTATCTAAATTATTACTCTCAACTAACTCTTTTAAAAGAGATGGGGTTCCATTTGAAAGTATAGCTAATTTAAAATTCTTTTCTTTTAATTTTTTAAGAGTTTCTGGAACCTCCTTAAAAGGTGAAAGAACTTTATATAAATTCAACAATTCACTTTTCATTGAAGAGTCAATATCAAAAGTTTTCATTGATTTATCTAAACTATCCTCTGTAATTTGCCAAAAATCCTTGTGTCTTCCCATAAGACTTCTAAGCCAGGTGTATTCTAACTGAGTTGTTCTCCAAAAATTTGCAAAACCTTCCCACTTAGCTCCAATCTTGTCTTTACATTTTTCAGCAGCTGAATTGACATCAAACAATGTGCCATAAGCATCAAAAATTATTGCTTTAATATTTTTCATAAATTAACTTAACACAAATGAGTAATATTAGATTATTTTTTTCAGATACTTTATCAGCAAACATGATTGATAAACTCGATAAGAGTCAATCACATTATTTAAGTAAAGTAATGAGAGTAAAAGAAAATGAGATTTTCTCATTATTTAATAAAGAGGGAGAGTGGGAGGCAAAAGTTTTAGGAATATTCAAAAATATTGTCGAATTTAAAATAATAAAACAACTAAGACAAAAAGAGACAACCAAAGAATTATGGTTAGCATTTTCTCCTATAAAATCAAACTATCAGAATTTTATGCTGCAAAAAGCAACAGAGCTTGGAGTTACAAAATTTTTACCAATTATTTTTGATAGAACAGTTGTTAGAAAAATTAATAAAGATCGCATCGAAAAAATTGTAATTGAGGCCAGTGAACAATCAAACCGTATTAATGTACCAAAAATTGAAGAGGCTCAAGATTTAAATGGCTTTCTCAAAAAAAATTCGATGAATCTAATTTTTACAGATTTAAATTCAAATATTAAAAAAATTGATAAATCAAAATTTACAGATAAGCCTGTTTGTATAATCATAGGTCCTGAGGGAGATTTTTCAGAGACTGAAAGAGAGAAGATTCTCTCTTTTAAGGGCGTTCAACCTATTAAAATTAATGAGAATATTTTAAGGTCAGAAACCGCGGTCATATCTGCAATTTCGATCGTAAATTATGTGATTAATTGATAAATTGTCGCGAAAACTAAAGTGTAATTTTTATAAAAGAGCTTTATATAGCTATTAAAAATGAAAAAATTTTTATTTATATTTTCGTCGCTTTTCATATCGCAAAATGCTTTTGCTAACCAACCAGTTGACTGGCAATTAGGTTTTCAAAAAGCAGCTTCGGAATCAATGAGAGAGATAGTTGCTTTTCATGATTATCTATTATTACCAATAATAATCGCAATTAGTGTATTTGTTTTATTTTTAATGTTGTATGCGTGCATAAGATTTAGAGCTTCAGCAAACCCTAATCCATCTAAAAGAACACACAACGTTGCAGTTGAAGTCTTATGGACACTAATACCATGTTTAATTTTAATTGTAATTGCAGTTCCCTCATTTAAAATTTTATATAAACAAGATGCAATACCAAAAGCAGATTTAACAATTAAAGCAATCGGTTATCAGTGGTATTGGGGATATGAATACCCTGATGAAAATATTATTTTTGAGTCTTACATGGTAGAAGATAAAGATTTACGACCAGATCAACCTAGACTTCTAGCGGTAGATAACGAAGTTGTTGTGCCAGTTAACAAAGTTGTAAAAGTTTTAATCACTGCAAACGATGTATTACATGCTTGGGCTTTACCATCGTTTGGTGTAAAAAGAGATGCTGTTCCTGGAAGAATTAACGAGACATGGTTCAAAGCTGAAAAAGTAGGAACCTATTATGGTCAGTGCTCTGAACTTTGTGGTATTAAACATGCATTTATGCCCATCACCGTCAAAGTTGTAACTGATGAGGAATATGAGGATTGGTTATCTGAGGCAAAAGAAAAATTTGCAAAAGAGGAAATAGAAAATAATAATCTTAAATTAGTGAGTAAATAAATATGTATACACAAACAGCTTCGCACGACGATCATCATACACCAACAGGTTGGAAACGTTGGGCTTATTCTACAAATCATAAAGATATCGGAACAATGTATCTAATTTTTGCAATTGTTGCTGGAGTTATTGGAACTGCATTTTCAGTTTTAATGAGAATGGAGTTAATGCATCCAGGCGATGGAATTTTGGGTGGAAACTATCATTTGTATAATGTGTTAGTGACAGGTCATGGATTGATAATGATTTTCTTTATGGTAATGCCAGCCATGATAGGTGGTTTTGGTAATTGGTTTGTTCCAATTATGATTGGTGCACCTGATATGGCATTCCCGCGGATGAATAACATTTCTTTTTGGTTATTACCCGTTTCATTAACATTATTAATATTGTCAATTTTTGCTGATGGTCCTCCAGGACAAACTGGAGTTGGAGGTGGATGGACAATATATCCTCCTTTATCGTCAAAAGCTGGACAACCTGGTCCTGCAATGGATTTAGCGATTTTAAGTTTACATTTGGCTGGTGCTTCATCAATTTTAGGAGCAGTTAATTTTATCACAACAATTCTTAATATGAGAACTCCTGGAATGACTTTACACAAGATGCCATTATTTGCTTGGTCAATTTTAGTAACAGCTTTTTTATTGTTATTGTCTTTACCAGTTCTAGCAGGAGCGATAACAATGCTATTAACTGATAGGAACTTTGGAACCGCCTTTTTTGAAGCTCAAACTGGAGGAGACCCAGTGTTGTTTCAACATTTATTCTGGTTCTTTGGCCATCCAGAAGTTTATATTTTAATTCTACCAGGATTTGGAATGATTAGTCATATTGTTTCAACATTTTCTAGAAAACCAGTTTTTGGCTATTTAGGTATGGCTTATGCGATGGTCGCAATCGGAATAGTTGGCTTCGTAGTTTGGGCTCACCATATGTATACTGTTGGATTAAGTACAGATACAAAAGCTTATTTCTTAGCAGCCACTATGATTATTGCTGTTCCTACTGGAATAAAAATCTTTTCTTGGATAGCAACTATGTGGGGAGGATCGATCTCATTTAAAACCCCAATGATGTGGGCACTAGGTTTTATCTTTATGTTTACAGTTGGCGGAGTGACAGGTGTAGTTTTAGCAAATGCAGGAGTAGATACTGCAATGCACGATACTTATTATGTAGTAGCTCACTTTCATTATGTTCTCTCACTAGGCGCTGTATTTGCAATATTTGCTGGTTTCTATTATTGGTTTTCAAAAATGTCCGGTTACGAATATTCAGAGTGGCTAGGTCAATTACATTTTTGGTTAACTTTTATTGGTGTAAATTTGATTTTCTTTCCACAGCATTTTTTAGGATTAGCAGGTATGCCTAGAAGATATGCTGATTATCCAGATGCATTTGCAGGTTGGAATTACATTTCTTCAATAGGATCCTATATAGCAGTTGCTGGCTTAGCTGTATTTTTTGTGAATTTGATTTATGCTTTTGCAAAAAAGAAAGCTGCAGCACAGAATCCTTGGGGAGAAGGAGCAACAACTTTAGAGTGGACAGTTCCATCTCCACCAAATTTCCACACTTTTGAAGAATTACCAAAGTTTGTAGATGATCAAGAGACTGGGAAATCTCATAGCTAGGAATAAAAGCTTTAAAATTGATGAGTAGTTCAAAATTAAAAAAAGATAATTTGTCTCAAGAGGACTTACTAAATTTTTCTGAATTATTTAAATTGATGAAACCAAGAGTAATGTCGCTTGTGATATTTACTTGTGCGGTTGGATTATTAACAGCCCCAACTATGGTTTCAACTCAAGATGCAATAATTGGAATATTACTAGTTTCAATGGGTGCAGGAGCAGCAGGAGCATTAAACATGTGGTATGAGTCTGATCTTGATGCTTTAATGAGCAGAACTTGCCTAAGACCAATACCAACAGGTAAAGTTAATAAAAATCAGGCTCTTATATTTGGAATAACTTTATCGCTTATTTCAGTAGTTGCACTAGATTATTTTACAAATCGAGTATCTGCAGGAATATTACTTTTTACTATTATATTTTATGTTTTAATTTATACAATTTGGCTGAAAAAAAGAACCTCACAGAATATTGTTATTGGTGGTGCGGCTGGAGCTCTTCCTCCTGTTATAGGCTGGACTATTGCTACAGGATCTTTATCTCTTGAACCTCTTGTATTTTTTTTAATTATTTTCTTTTGGACTCCATCACATTTTTGGGCATTAAGCTTATACAAATCAGAGGATTATAAAAAAGCTAATATACCCATGCTTCCTCTAACAAATGGGATAGAGAGCACTAAAGTAAATATTTTTGTCTACTCTTTGATAATGGTTCCAGTTATAATTTTTCCATATGTAATCAACTTTGTAGGACTTGTTTTTCTTATTCCATCATTGTTATTAACTATTTATTATAATTATCTATGTTTCGATCTTTATAAATTTAAAAAAAATAAATTTAGTGCAAAAAAAGCTAAATCAATATTTGGCTATTCTATTTTATATTTATTTTTGGTTTTTGTGCTTTTTCTGATAGATAAGATTTTATGATTATACCAGATAAAAAAACTAAGAAAAAAAATATCAAGACAGCATTAGCGATTATTGCCTTCATGATTTTTCTTTTTTTATTTACATTATATAATACTGGAGTTTTTGATAGAGCAATATGATACAAAAAAAAAATCTTACACCATTAGTTCTTATAGGGATATTTGTGTTTATGTTGGGTTTATCCTACGCTGCAGTACCTTTATATGATTTATTTTGTAGAGTAACGGGTTTTGGAGGTACTACCCAAATTTCAAACAGTGCTCCTAAAATAGTTCTTAATAAAGTAGTAAGTGTTAGATTTGATACTAATGTGAATAATCTACCTTGGGATTTTAAGGCAAAATCGAATGTTATAGATGTGAAAGTTGGCCAAGTTAACAAAATAGAGTTTGAAGTTGAAAATTATAGTAGCGAACCAACTGCCGGTGTAGCAAGTTTTAACGTATCACCAGCAAGTTTTGGAAAATATTATAGTAAACTTGGCTGTTTTTGTTTTGAAAAACAAGAACTAAAAGCAGGAGAAAAAGCCACCTATGTAATGACTTTTTATCTAGACCCTGAAATGATTAATGATCCAAGTGTTAAAAACCTAGAAGATGTAACTATGTCGTATACTTTTTTCTCGACAGATTATTATAAACAATCATAATTCAAAAAAATGTCAGCTGAAAAAAAACATGATTATCACTTAGTAGATCCAAGTCCTTGGCCTATTTACGTTTCGTTTTCTTGCTTAGTATTAGCTATAGGTGCTGTGTATTACATGCATTCAGATGTTTCATGGGGAATGTATCTTGGATTAGCTCTTTTAATTTATGGCGCATATATGTGGTTCAGAGATGTGGTCATTGAAGCAGAACATCAAGGTCATCATACCCCAGTAGTCCAAATTCATCACCGTTATGGAATGACTTTATTTATCGCATCTGAGGTAATGTTTTTTGTAGCTTGGTTTTGGGCTTACTTTGACGTTAGTCTTTTCCCAAATGATTTTGTAGGAAACGTATGGCCACCTAAAGATATTGTGACTTTTGATCCTTGGGATATACCTTTGATTAACACATTAGTTTTACTATTATCAGGTACAACAGTCACTTGGTCTCACCATTCATTATTAGAAGGTGACAGAAAAGGTTTTATACAAGGATTAGTGCTAACAGT